>DAHXNN010000215.1 GCA_027365385.1 Acidimicrobiaceae bacterium
TCATCGAGGGCTACACACGGGCCATCGCGGCAGCGCTCTCGGTCCAGGGTCCGATCAACGTCCAGTACGCCGTGAAGCAGGGCCAGGTCTTCGTCATCGAGGCGAACCCGCGAGCGAGCCGCACCCTGCCGTTCGTCGCGAAGGCGACCGGGGTCGCTCTCGCGAAGGTCGCGTCGCGAGTGGTCGTCGGGGCGACTCTCGCGGAGCTGCGCGCCGAGGGGCTTGTGCCACCCACGACACGTCACGACCTCCCGTACGTGAGCGTGAAGGAGGCGGTGCTGCCCTTCGACCGCTTCCCCGACGTCGACGCGCTGCTCGGGCCCGAGATGCGCTCGACCGGCGAGGTGATGGGCGTCGCGCCGACCTACGGGCTCGCATTCGCGAAGAGCCAGATCGCGGCGGGCAACCGCCTGCCGGATTCGGGCGCCGTCTTCTTCTCGCTCGCTGACCGCGACAAGGAGAACGGTCTCGGCGTCGCGCGGTCCTTCGTCGAGCTGGGCTTCACGATCGCGGCGACGGAGGGGACCGCGGCATTCCTCGAGGGCCACGGTGTGCCCGTCGCGACGCGTGTCGCGAAGATCGGCGATCGCGACCAGGGCGAGCGCTGTCACGGGGGGGGTGACGGGCACGAGGACGGCGCGAGCCCCACGGTCGCGGCACGCGAAGCCGGTGGTCCGCAGGTGGACGCGGTCGAGCTCGTCGCCGGGGGCGAGGTCCGGCTTGTCGTCAACACCCCTCGCGGACGTGGGCCCCGAGCCGACGGTGCGCACATCCGGCGCGCCGCGTCGGCCAATCACGTCCCGATCGTCACCACCGTGGCTGCCGCACGTGCCGCCGCCGCCGGGATAGCGGACTGGGCGCGGCACGGACTCTCTGTGATGAGCCTCCAGGAGCACCACTCGGCAGCGGCAGCGGCAGCGGCAGCGGCAGCGGCAGCCGGCGCCGGGCGGGCGAGCCCAGGCTCCGCCGCTCGGGGAGGACCCGCCTCGTCATGAGGAACAGGGGCCGCGACGCGGCCGTCGACCTCGAGGTGCCCGTGGGCTCGCTCCGGCTCCGTGCCCCGGTCATGACCGCTGCGGGCACCGCCGGCCACGGGGCTGAGCTCGGTGCGTACGTCGACCTCGCCTCTCTCGGGGCCGTCGTCGTCAAGTCCCTGTCCTGCGATCCGTGGTCGGGCAATCCCGCGCCTCGCGTCCGACCCGTAGCGGCGGGCATGCTCAACAGCGTGGGACTCCAAGGTCCTGGGATTCCAGCGTGGCTGACACACGACTTGCCGGCCCTCGAGGCGACGGGGGCCAGCGTGGTCGTGAGCATCTGGGGCCGCCGGGTCGAGGACTACGCGCGGGCGGGCGAGCTCCTCGCCGGAGCGCCCCCGTGCGTGGTCGCGGTCGAGGTGAACGTCTCGTGCCCGAACACCGAGGACGGCGACCAGATGTTCGCCCACTCGCCCGACGCGACAGCAGCGGCTGTCGAAGCGGCCGCCGCCTGCGGGCGGCCTCGATGGGCGAAGCTCTCGCCGAACACGTCCGACCTCGTCGCCGTCGCGGGGGCGGCGCTTCGTGCCGGGGCAGAGGCGCTCACGCTCGTCAACACGCTGGTCGGTCTCGCGATCGACGTCCGGACCCGCCGGCCCGCGCTCGGCGCCGGACGGGGCGGGCTGTCGGGACCCGCGCTCCACCCGGTCGCAGTTCGAGCGGTCTACGAGTGCCGCGCCGCGTACCCGACCTGCGCGATCGTCGGTGTCGGAGGTGTGAGCGGAGCGCTCGACGCGGTCGAGCTGCTCATGGCGGGCGCAAACGCGGTCCAGGTGGGCACGGCGACGCTCGCGGATCCCCGCGCGCCTGCTCGCGTCCTGCGTGACCTGGAGATCTGGTGCCAGCGCAACGGCGTCACGGAGGTCGCGGAGCTGACAGCGTGCGCCCACGGCTGACGGCCGCGACGTCTCAGCGGGTCGCGCTCGACGGAGGAGCTGCGATCCTCGCCGTCGGTCTGCTCGCGACCACCGCTCCCGACCCCCTGGAGACCGCGAACGACCTCGTCACGGTCGTGGACAGTGCGCGACTGGATCCGCAGGGGGGGAGTGTGGGCGAGGCGGGTTCTCGCGGCAAAGTGTTAAATCTCGGCGAGAGATGCAGTCCTCGGGCCGTGTCGGCCGGCCGTTTCGTCACGCGACCGATATGCTGTACCGACCCAGCCTACGTATAGCCTTGCGCGGGGGGTCGAGAAGCACTAGGAGTCCGGGTTTCTCGCAGCCGGAGTCAGGAGCCGACATGAGCAGAGTCCATAAGCGGTCGAGCCTGGTACGTGCCGGGGTCGCCGTCGTCGCCGCAGCTTCGCTCGGGGTAGGTGCAGCTGCCGCCGGAGCGGCGGGCGCCTCGAGGCCGGCAGCCTCGAGCCACGCGAGATCAGGCACCATCACGTTCGCGAACCTACCTGGATCAGCGGCGAACTACATCTTCCCCTTCATGAACCTCTCGTTCTTCAGCGTCTCGAACTCGCAGTACTTCCAGAACCTCATGTACCGTCCCTTGTACTGGTTTGGCACGGGGGCGGCCCCCACGCTCAACCTCAAGTACTCGGTCGCGCAGAACCCCGTCTACTCTGACGGCAACAAGACGGTCACGATCAACTTGAACCACTACATGTGGTCCGACGGCGAGCCGGTCACCGCACAGGATGTCGCGTTCTGGTTGAACATGTACCGGACGAACCCCGGAGGATACGCCGGCTACGTGCCCGGCACCATCCCGGACGATATCGCGTCGGTCGACGTGACGAGCCCGACACAGCTCGTCCTACACCTCACCGGCTCGGTGAACAGCTACTGGTATACCTACAACGAGCTCTCCCAAGTCTACCCGATGCCGATGGCGTGGGACGTCACAGGCTTGAAGCAGAAGGCGGCATCGCAGGCGTGCGGTACTGCCACGTTCACGTCGATCAAGGTAACGGAGAAGACCGTCAAGGGATCGCCGGAGTGGATCCCGAACTCTGCATCGGCGAAGTCCTGCGAGGCGGTCTACAACTTCCTTTCCGAGCAGGCGGGCTACAACCCGACGTCGTCTGCCAAGTCGACGAATGCCTTCGCGACATATGCGTCGAGCCCGATATGGAGTGTCGTCGACGGTCCGTGGAAGCTCAAGACGTTCAACGCGACCGGTGACGACACATTCGTGCCGAACTCGAAGTACACCGGCCCGGTGAAGCCGTCATACTCGCAGTTCGTCATTCAGAACTTCACGGCTGACACGGCCGAGGTCAACTCGCTGTTCGGGCACCAGACCGACGTTGGCTACCTCAACGCCGCGAACACGACGTCTCCTGCGAAGAGCGAGACGCAGGCCGGAGCGAACAACCCTCGCCTTGCCTCGTCCTACAACCTCGAGCTCGGTCCGACGTGGGCAATTGCCTATGCGCTGTACAACTTCAAGGCGACGAACGACGGCGGTCAGGCGGGCAAGATCATCAGCCAGCTCTACTTCCGTCAGGCGATGCAGGACCTCGTCGACCAGTCGCTGTACATCAAGAAGCTCGACAAGGGCTACGGCGCTCCCACCTACGGCCCGGTTCCGGTCCTCCCGAAGAGCCCCTTCGTCACGAGCTTCGAGGAGAAGAACCCGTACCCGTACAGCCCGATCAAGGCGAGAGCGCTGCTCTCGAGCCACGGCTGGAGCATCGTGCCGAATGGGACCGATGTCTGCAATGACGCGAGCAAGTGTGGCGTGCCGAAGGGGACCCAGCTCAACCTCACGATGTCGTACGCGACCGGCAACGCAGCCTTCACCGCGCAGGTCATCGCGGAGGACGAGGCGTGGTCGTCTATCGGCATCCACGTGACGCTGCTGCCAGGGACGTTCACCACCGTTGCCGGCGATGCAGTGCCGTCGAACCACAGCTGGGACCTTGCCAACTACGGGCTGTGGATCTTCTCGCCGGACTACTATCCGACCGGTGAGGAGCTGTTCCAGACCGGAGCTGGGTCCAACGCTGGCTCGTACAGCAATCCCACCGCCGACCGTCTGATCAAGGCAACCGACTTCAGCTCGAACAACACCTACTTCGCAGCGTACGAGAACTACCTCGCGGACCAGCTTCCCTACCTGTGGCAGCCCAACACGATTGGTGCGAACGAAGTCGCCAAGAACATCACGGGCGTCGCGCCGTTCAACTCTCTCGACTCGATCTTGCCGGAGACCTGGCACATCAAGGGCTAGCCCAGGCGAGCAACGACCGGGTCGAAGGACCCGGACGCGATGCGATCCCCGATGCGGTCGGAATCCGGCCGCATCGGGGATCTCGTGCGTCAGCCGCTAGTCGTGGCGATGGCCGGTCTCGCGTGGGCCAGACTCGTATTGGCGTCGGTCGCGGACTGATCCTGGGGGTTGAGCACTGATCTACTACCTGATTCGCCGGCTGTTGCAGTCGATCGTCGTGCTCGCTGGCGTGACTCTTGTGACCTTCGTGCTGTCGCACGTGATACCGGGTGGTGCCGCACGAGGCGCGCTCGGGGCCCGGGCGACGCCGGGCCAGATTGCCTCGTTCAACCAGATCAACGGTTACGACCTACCTCTTTGGGACCAGCTCTACCGCTACCTCGAGGGTCTCGTCCTCCACTTCAACCTCGGCTATTCGTACAAGTCGAACGAGCCGGTCAAGGACCTGATCTTCTCTCGGCTTCCCAAGACCCTCGTGCTCCTCGGACTGTCGACCACCCTTGCCCTCATCGTCGCCATTCCGCTCGGGATCCTCCAAGTCGTTCGCCGTAACACCATCGTTGACTATTTGCTGACCGCCATGTCCTTCCTGCTCTACGCGATGCCGGACTTCCTCATCGGGCTGCTGCTGATCCTTTATCTAGCCGTTGACGTCCACTTGTTCTCGATAGCGGCTCCAGATGCGTCGACCGTTGCGGGGATCCTCGCCGATCCACGCGCGCTCGTGCTACCAGTGCTCACTCTGGCCTCGACGACCGTCGCGGCGTTCAGCCGGTACATGCGGTCGTCGATGATGGACGTCCTGACGCAGGACTACATCCGGACGGCGCAGGCCAAGGGCGCGAGTAAGAGTCGAGTGCTGTACCGCCATGCCCTTCGGAATGGCCTCATTTCGATCGTCACGCTTCTCGGGTTATCGATTCCCGCGATCGTCTCTGGCGCCGTCGTCGACGAGACGGTGTTCAACTATCCGGGAATGGGCCTTCTGACTTACAATGCAGCGCTCAACAACGACGTGCCGCTCCTGCTCGGCACGACGTTCGTCGCTGCGATCTCGGTCATCGTGGGCTCTCTCGTTGCGGACGTCTTGTATGCCGTGGTCGACCCGCGCATCCGCTACGCGAAGCGTTAGGGAGAGAGAAGGCGCAATGGCCGTCATGGATCCCGGGGAGCTCTCTCCCGAGCAACTCCAGCTCACACGCGACGACGTCGGGGCACCGCTGCCGAGCGGAGGCGACATGCGGTCCAGCGGGAGTCTCTCACGCCAGCTTCTCGGTGTCTTCGCCGAGAACAAGCTGGCAATCGTCGGAGCGGTCGTTGTCGTCCTGATGATCCTGCTCTGTTACATCGGCCCGGACTTTTATCACACGAACCAGACGAGCACGCAGCAGGCGCTGCTCTACTCGTCCCAGAATTCGCCGCCGGGCGCTCAGTACCCGCTCGGGACGGATAGCAATGGTTTCGACATCCTCGGACGTATCATGTATGGCGGTCAGACCTCTCTCGAGATCGGATTCGCAGCCGCGGGCATCGCGACCGTGATCGGTGTCATCTGGGGAGCGGTGTCGGGCTTCTTCGGCGGGGTCGTCGATGCGGTGATGATGCGGATCGTCGATGTCTTCCTTGCATTGCCCGGCATCTACCTGCTTCTCACCTTGACGGTGATCTTCCGCTCGTCCGAGGAGCTTCTCATCCTCGTCATCGGGTTCACCGCGTGGCTGGTGCCGGCGCGGCTCGTGCGCGGTGAGACGCTGACGTTGCGCGTCCGTGAGTACGTCCAGGCGGTGCGGGTGATGGGCGGGCGAGGTTCGAGGGTCGTCGCCCGTCACATCGTGCCGAACGCCATCGGAACGATCATCGTGAACGCCACGTTCCAGGTGGCTGACGCGATCCTCATTCTTGCCGCCCTCGGCTTCCTGGGTCTCGGCGTACCCGCGCCGAAGACCGACTGGGGATCGATGCTCTCGAACGGTGTGAACTACGTCACGACCGGTTACTGGTGGGAGATCTACCCGGTCGCAGGGGCAATCGTCCTCGTCGTCGTGTCCCTCAACTTCATCGGCGACGCGCTTCGCGATGCTCTCGAGGTGCGACTTCAGCGTCGTTGAAGTTCTCCGGTGCTGGCTCGGACCTCAGCTTGCCGAGGATGACAACGCGACCGGTTCGTCGGTCGGGCTCTGGAGGGGGAAGTGGCACGCAGCGGCGTGACCGGAGCCGAACGACTGCATCGGCGGCTCCTTCTCGGCGCAGATCGACTGGGCGAGCGGGCAGCGCGTCCGGAACCTGCAGCCGCTCGGCGGGTCGATAGCGGAGGGCAGCTCTCCCCTGACAGCCTGTCCGCGCCTGCCGTGGGCGAGCCCTGGGTCCGGCACGGGGATGGTGTCGATGAGCCCTTGGGTGTACGGGTGCGCAGCCCGCCGGTAGACGTCGTCCGCCGCGCCGACCTCGACGAGCTTTCCGAGGTACATCACGCCGATGCGCGTCGCGAGGTAGCGGACCACTGCGAGGTCGTGGGAGATGACGATGTACGCGAGGTTGTGCTCGCGCTGCAGGCTGCGCATCAAGTTCAAGATCTGTGCCTGGATCGAGACGTCGAGCGCCGAGACGGGCTCGTCTGCGACGATGAGGCGCGGCTGGAGGGCGAGCGCCCGTGCGAAGCCGATCCGCTGGCGCTGGCCCCCGGAGAACTCGTGCGGGTAGAGCTCGATCGCCCGCCTGGGCAGGCCCACCTCGTCGAGGAGCTGTTCGACGCGCCTGCGCCGCTCGGACCGGTTCCCGATCTTCTGCACGACGAGTGGCTCCTCGACGATGCTGCCGACGCGCATGCGCGGGTCAAGCGAGGAGTACGGGTCCTGGAACATGAGCTGGAGGTCGCGTCGCTTGCGCCGGAGCGCGGCGCCACGCATCGTCGCGAGGTCGTCGCCGGCGAAGCGGATCGCACCGACGGTCGGGCGCTCGAGCGCGACGACGAGACGGCCGATCGTCGTCTTGCCGCAACCCGACTCGCCGACGAGGCCGAACGTCTCGCCTTCGTGCACCGCGAACGAGACGTCCGAGACGGCGTGGACGGCTCCCCTGTGGCGGGCGAAGACGGCGCCCGAGCTGACGGGGTACTCCTTCACGACGTGGTCGACCTCGACGAGCACGCTCGTCGAGGTCTCGGGCTCGTCGCCGGCCCAGCGTGCCGGGGCAGGCGCGCGCGCCGGCCCGTCTCCCTGCGTGCCCGTCAGGCCGACGGGGTGGAAGCACGCGTAGCGGTGATCCGTGCCCGCGTGCTCGCCGGCGTCTGCGAGCGGTGGCTCCTCGCTCGCGCAGACCTCGGTCGCGTACCGGCACCGTGCCCGGAACCTGCAGCCCGACGGCGGGCTCGAAAGGTCGGGCGGGAGGCCGGGGATCGAGAACAGCGGGCGGGCACGGTCCTGGTCGAGTCGCGGGATCGACTCGAACAGTGCCTCGGAGTACGGGTGGCGCATGGCGGCGAACAGCTCGCCGGTCGGAGCCGCCTCGATGATCTTGCCCGCGTACATGACCATGACGTGGCTCGTCCGGGCGGCGATGACGCCCATGTCGTGGGTGATGAGGATGACGGCCATCCGTAGCCGCTCGCGCAGCTCGTCGATCAGATCGAGGATCTGGGCCTGGATCGTCACGTCGAGAGCGGTCGTCGGCTCGTCGGCGATAAGGAGCTTCGGCTCGCACGCGAGCGCCATCGCGATCATGACGCGCTGGCGGAGGCCACCGGAGAGCTGGTGGGGGTAGTAGTCGAGCCGCTCCGCGGGGCGGGGCATGCCGACGAGGTTGAGCACCTCGAGGGCACGCTCGCGTGCCTGCCTCTTCGTGGCGCCTCGGTGGAGCACGACAGGCTCAGCGATCTGACGACCGATCGTCCACGTCGGGTTGAGCGACGTCATCGGGTCCTGGAAGATCATCCCGACCTCGTTGCCCCGGACCTTTTGCATCTCGCTCTCGCCGAGGGGCACGACGTCTCGACCGAGGAGCCGGACGCTGCCCGCAGTGACGTGGCCGACGCTCGGCAGCAGCTTCATGATCGACAGCCCGGCCGTCGACTTCCCGCAGCCGGACTCGCCGACCAGCCCGACGCACTCACCCGCACCGACGGCGAAGGAGATCCCGTCGACCGCCCGGACGTTCGCCTTTCGCAGGTGGAACTCGGTGCACAGCCCATCGACCTCGAGGACGGGCCCCTTGGCCGCGGGCGGGCTGCCGGCGCTGCGATCGGGCATTGCGTGCGACCTCCCGGTCCCGGGCACGCTTTCGTGGCGTGCGCCCTGGTCAGGTACGTGAGGCTAGCGCGCACCCCGCCGGCGGTCACGGATGGTAGCGACCGCAAAGCGCGCCGACCGGCCATTCGTGGTGCGCCGTGAGCTGCCGCGCTATCGTACCGGCTCATGCCTCAACCTCCCAGCCTCACACCAGAACAGCGCAAGGCCGCGCTCGAGAAGGCCGCGAAGGCGCGCAAGGAGCGAGCCGAGATCAAGGACCACCTCAAGGCGGGGCGGACCACTCTCGCGACGCTGCTCGGCCAGGCGGACAAGGACGACATCGTCGGGAAGATGAAGGTCCTCGCGGTCCTCGAGTCGCTTCCCGGCACGGGCAAGGTAAAGGCCCGGCGCCTCATGGAGCAGGTCGGCATCAGCGAGACCCGCCGACTCCAAGGCCTCGGCGCCAAGCAGCGCGACTCCCTCCTCGAGGCGGTGGAGCGGCCCTGATCCTCGTCGTCTTCGGCCCCGGAGGGGTCGGGAAGGGGACGGTCATCAGAAGGCTCGTCGCGCGCGATCCGCAGCTCTGGCTCTCGAGGTCCTGGACGACGAGAGCCAGGCGGCCCGGTGAGGACGAAGGCGCCTACACGTTCGTGGACAAGGACACGTTCCTCGAGCGTGTGGCAGCAGGGGGCTTCCTCGAGTGGGCGACGGTGCTCGGGGAGCACTACGGTACGCCGACCCCAGACGCACCTCCGGGCCACGACGTGGTCCTCGAGATCGACGTCCAAGGTGCCTCGCAGGTGCTCGAACGCTGCGACGGTGTCGTCGCTGTGCTGCTCGTTCCTCCGTCCCGTGCCGAGCAGGAGCAACGCTTGCGCAGGCGCGGCGACAGGCCGGAGCACGTCGAAGGTCGCCTCGAGCTCGGCGCGCACGAGATCGAGCGCGGGCGCCAGCTCGCCCACGCCGTCGTCGTCAACGACGACCTCGAGCGGGCTGTCGAGGAGCTTGCGGCTATAGTCGCAAATGCCCGTCGCGAGACGGATTCGTAAGCGCGCCCGAAGGAGCATGATGGCCGAGCCACGTAGCACGATGATCGACCCGCCGATCGAGAGCTTGCTCGACAAGGTGGACTCGAAGTTCACGCTCGTGACGCTCGCCTCGAAGCGCGCTCGCCAGATCAACTCCTACTTCAACCAGCTTGGCGAGGGGCTCGGCGCGATCGTGCCTCCCCAGGTCGCATCGGTCGCGCGCAAGCCGTTGTCCATCGCGCTCGAGGAGATCGCCGCAGGCAAGGTGCGGTCCGGCGAGCCCGAGCCCGAGGTCGACGGAGCGGACGGCGCAGCCAAGCAGGACGAGGGGGCGAGGGGTGAGGTCGTCGTCAGCCTGGTCGAGGTCGAGGTCGAGGTCGAGGTCGACGCGGCGCCGGTCGACGCGGAGCAGTAGGGCGATCGCAGGCGGCGAGGAGGACGGCTCGCACCTCGACGTCCTGCATGGCGCACGTGTCGTCCTCGGCGTCACGGGGGGGATAGCGGCGTACAAGGCGGTTGAGGTGTTGCGCCGGCTCGTCGACCATGGCGCGCACGTGGTCCCCGTGCTCACCGAGGCGGCGACGCACTTCGTCGGCGAAGCCACGTTCTCCGCCCTCGCGTCGGAGCCCGTCGAGATGGAGCTCTTCGGCGGGGTGACGCCGATCCCGCACACCCGGCTGGGACGGCAGGCGGACGTCATCGTCGTGGCGCCTGCGACAGCACGGGTGATCGGCGAGTACGCAGCCGGGATCTCGGCGGACCTTCTCGGCGCAACCCTTCTCGCGACGAGGGCTCCTGTCGTCCTCTGCCCTGCGATGCACACGGAGATGTGGGAGCACCCTGCGGTACGTGACAACGTCGCGACTCTCCGGTGCCGTGGTGTCCACGTCGTCGAGCCGGAGAGTGGCCGCCTCGCCGGCGGTGACGTCGGGGAGGGCCGGCTCGCGGACCCGGCACGCATCGTCGCCGCGGTGGCCGAAGTGCTCGCCGCGCGAGGTCGAGCCATCCCGGAGCCGCGCTCGGATCTCGCAGGGCTCGTCGTCCTCGTCACGGCCGGGGGAACGAGGGAGCCGATCGATCCGGTCCGCTACATCGCCAACCGCTCCTCGGGCCGGCAGGGCCACGCACTCGCGGAGGTCGCGGCCCAGCGCGGCGCCACTGTCGTGCTCGTCAGCGCGTCGGAGCTCCCACCGCCCCCGGGAGTCACGACCGTCCACGTGGAGACCGCGGCCGAGCTTGCCGAGGCGGTGCTCGAGCGATCCGGCTCCGCCGACGTCGTCGTCATGGCGGCAGCGGTCGCCGACTTCCGTCCTGTCGCCGTGTCGGCCTCCAAGATCCACAAGAGCGACGGCGTGCCGGAGATCCATCTCGAGCCGACGCTCGACGTCCTCGCCGAGCTCGGCCGGCGCCGCCAACCTGGCCAGGTGGTCGTCGGCTTCGCCGCCGAGACCGGCGAGGCGCTCGAGCGGGGGCGAGCGAAGCTCGTCGCGAAGGGGGCCGACCTCGTCGTCGTGAACGACGTGACCACGCCTGGCGCCGGCTTCGGTCACGAGACGAACGCGGTGACGCTGCTCTACGCGTCCGGTGCGACCCTCGAGGTGCCGTGCGCGCCGAAGCGTACGATTGCCGCTGCAGTCCTCGACGCCGTCACGGCGATCAGGCGCGACGACGCGCCCGTGCCATTCCCCGACGCCGGTGCTCGTGGCCCCGGACACGACGAAGGAGCAGTCAGGTGAGCAGCTACACGTTCACGTCGGAGTCGGTCACGGAGGGCCATCCCGACAAGATGGCCGACCAGATCTCCGACGCGGTCCTCGACGCGATCCTCGAGGCGGACCCCTCGGGTCGGGTCGCATGCGAGACGCTGCTCACGACGGGCCTCGTCTGCGTCGCCGGAGAGATCACGACGACTGCCTATGTCGACATCCCGCGCATCGTCCGCTCGACGATCTGTGACATCGGCTACGACCGGGAAGAGTTCGGCTTCGACGGGAACACGTGTGGCGTCATCGTCTCGATCGGCGAGCAGTCGCCCGACATCGACCAGGGCGTGACCCGGGCGCTCGAGGCACGTAGCGGCACCTCCGGCGAGGATCTGCTCTCCGGGCAGGGGGCCGGCGACCAGGGGATGATGTTTGGCTTCGCGTGCGACGAGACGCCGGACCTCATGCCACTGCCGATCTGGCTCGCGCACCGCCTCGCCCAGCGCCTCTCCGAGGTGCGGCGCGCGGGCGTGCTCCCGTACCTCCGGCCGGACGGCAAGACACAGGTCTCCATCCGCTACGTGGACGGCCGTCCCGTCCAGCTGGACACCGTCCTCGTCTCGACGCAGCACAAGCCTGGTATCGACCTCGAGACGCTCCTCCTACCGGACCTAGTCGACCACGTCATCCGCCCGCTGCTCCCACCAGACCTCGACACAGCGGGCCACCGCGTCCTCGCGAATCCGACGGGTCGCTTCGAGATCGGTGGCCCGCGCGCGGACGCCGGGTTGACGGGTCGCAAGATCATCGTCGACACCTACGGCGGCGCCGCCCGTCATGGCGGGGGAGCGTTCTCCGGCAAGGACCCGTCGAAGGTCGACCGCTCGGCTGCCTACGCGGCGCGCTGGGTGGCGAAGCACGTCGTGGCATCCGGCGCCGCCCGGCGCTGTGAGATCCAGGTGGCGTACGCGATCGGCGTCGCCCGGCCCGTGTCGCTCATGGTCGAGACCTTCGGGACCGAGGTGGTCGACCCGGCACGTATCGCCGCTGCGGTCGACGAGCTGTTCGACCTGCGCCCCGCAGCGATCATCCGTGACCTCGACCTACGCCGGCCGATCTACCGCCGGACCGCTGCCTACGGCCACTTCGGCCGAGCGGACAAGGAGTTCTCCTGGGAGGCGACGCCCCGGGTCGACGACCTGCGCCGGGCGCTCGCGCTCTAGCGGCCGAGGTGGGCGCGGGCCGTCCGGCCGGCGCCGAGCAGGTGCGGGTCGCCCGGGTCGTGCCGGACGTCACGGGCGTCGATCGCCAGTTCGACTACTCGGTGCCCGACGAGCTGCGCGCGAGCGTCGTCGTGGGTTCGATCGTGCGCGTCCCGCTCCAGGGGCGGCGCGTCCGCGGCTGGGTGGTCGCGACGAGCGAGGTGCCGACGACGACGGTCCCGTTGCGCGACGTCGTGGAGGTCGTCTCCCTGGGACCGTCACCCGAGGTCGTCGCGGCCGCCGGCGTCGCGGCGTGGCGCTATGCGGGCAGGATGCGCCCGCTGCTCGTCGCCGCGTCTCCGCCCCGCATCGTCCGGGCACTGCCTTGCCCGGGCGCCGGTGTCGCGACGAGCGCCGTAGCACCGCTCCACGTGCGGGCCGTCGTCCCTTCGCCGGCTCTCGCCGCAGCAGCGCTCGCGGCAGTCGGATCGCACCGGGCAGTCGTCCGACTTCCGCCGCTCGCGTCCCGGCTCGAGCTGGTGCTCGCCGTGCTCGGAGCGTCGGCGCGCCACCGGCCCACCGGTGACGCGCTCGTGCTCGTCCCGGAGCGTCGTGACGCGGAGATCCTCACGCGCCGGCTCGCCCGTCTCGACTACGACGTCGCGCTCCATCCTGACGACTGGGCGGGAGCCGCGGCTGGCGGACGGGTCGTCGTCGGGACGCGGACCGCTGCGTTCGCTACGACGCGGAGCCTCGCCGTGGTGCTCGTCCTCGACGCGCATGCACAAGCCTACGTCGAGCAGCGCAGCCCGACCTGGGACGCGACGGTGGTCGTCGCCGAGCGCGCGGAGCGAGCGGGTGTGCCGTGCGTCCTCGCGTCGCCCTGCCCGACCGTCGACCACCTCGCCTGGGGTGAGCTCGTCGCGCTTCCCCGGGCGGTCGAGCGGTCGGGCTGGCCGCCAGTCCAGGTGCTCGACCGACGGGGCGAGGATCCGCGGTCGGGCCTCTACTCGCCGCTCCTCGCGCCGCTGCTCACGGCGGCGGTCGACTCCCGCCCCGACATCCCGGCGGTCTGCGTGCTCAACCGGACGGGACGGGCGCGTCTGCTCGCCTGTGGCTCCTGCGGTGCCGTCGTCGCCTGCGAGCGCTGCGCAGCCGCCCTGCTGCAGCGGCACCGCCCCGCGCCGGGCGAGACGGCCGAGCTCGACTGCCCCCGCTGCGCGGCGACAGGACCCGCTCTGTGCCGCATGTGTGGCTCGACGCGCCTCAAACTCCTGCGTGCAGGTGTCGGGCGCGTCGCCGAGGAGCTGGGCGCGCTGACGGGCCGGAAGGTCGCCGAGGTGAGCGGCCGGCCGCACGCCACGGACCATTCGGCCCGTGGCGCATTGACCCGCGGCGACCAGGCTCACGGCGACCAGGCTCACGGCGACCAGGCTGGCGCGGCCGTCCTCGTCGGCACGCAGGCCGTTCTCCACCGTGTGCGCGCCGCGTCCGTCGTCGTCTTCCTCGACCTCGACCAGGAGCTCCTCGCGCCTCGCTACCGGGCCGCGGAGCAGGCGCTCGCGCTCGTCGCTCTCGCATCCCGGCTCGTCGGCAACGCGGGCCGGGCAGCCGGCGCGGCAGCTGCGGCGCGCGTCGTGCTCCAGACGCGCCTTCCGGACCACGAGGTCGTCCGGGCAGCGGTTCACGCGGACCCCGGCATCGTGTCGGCGGCCGAGTCCCTCCGGCGAGACGCCCTCGGGCTGCCACCGGCTCGAGCGCTGGCACGCCTGTCAGGTCCGGGAGCGGGCGCGTTCGCGGAGGCGCTCGACGGGATCGCCGAGATCGCGGCGGACAGCGGCGGCCGCTTCCTCGTGCGCGCGGCGGACTCCGCCGCGCTCGCCGGGGCGCTCGCCGCGACGGGGCTGCTCGGCTCCGGGACGAGGATCGAGGTCGACCCACGCGACGCCTGAGCGCCGCCGACCTGCTATCCTTCGCCCGTCGGCTGCGGCCGACCTGGCTGTGGCATCCGCCCGGCCGGACCCGCGTCCTCCCGGTGCCGGGGCAGCTGCCCGAGCACCTGGCGCACGAGATCAGCGAAGGTCTGCACCGCGCATGCCCGACAAGACGGCGACGATCGCCCAGTACCGCCTCCACGAGACGGACACCGGCTCCCCCGAGGTCCAGATCGCGATCATCACGGAGCGGATCAATCACCTGACCGAGCATCTTCGCTCGCACAAGGGCGACCACCACACCCGTCGCGGGCTGATGAAGCTCATCGGCCACCGGCGTCGCCTGCTGGACTACGTGCGAGCGAACGACGTCGAGCGCTACCGGGGACTGATCGCGAGGCTCGGCATCCGCCGATAGCGGAGCACGCCGCCCGCTCTGGCCCCCGGGTCCTCTGCGGGTCGAGGACCGCCGGGTCGCGGAAGCTGCCCGGCTGCACATAGGGCAGCGCCGGACCTCCCGGAGTCCGACGAAGCGCCGCCCGTCGACAGCCAAGCAGCGCCCGCGGGCGCCAGCTGCCAGTCGCCGGGTCCTCGGCCAGCTCGGGTGCCCGACCACTGGGAACTGGCCGGTGCGGGTGCCAACGAGCACCTAGGAGTGACATGGCGGACGCCATCACGGTGTCGGGCCCCATCAGCGGGACCGACCGTACCCTCTCGTTCGAGACGGGAAAGCTTGCCGGCCAAGCCGACGGCGCTGTCGTCGCGCGGATCGGCGACACGATCGTCCTCGTGACCGCGACGGCGGCACGGCGGGTGCGTGAGGGGCAGGACTTCTTCCCCCTTACCGTCGACGTCGAGGAGCGGATGTACGCCGCCGGCAAGGTGCCCGGGTCGTTCTTCCGCAGGGAAGGCCGTGCGACCGACCAGGCGATCCTCATCGACCGCCTCATCGACCGGCCATTGCGCCCCTCGTTCCCTGAGGGCTTCCGGGCCGAGGTCCACGTCGTCGCCACGGTCTTCGGTGCCGACCAGGAGAACCCCCACGACGTCGTCGCGATCAACGGTGCGTCGGCTGCCCTCATGATCTCGGGCATCCCCTTCGACGGACCGATCGGTGCCGTGCGCGTCGCCTACTCGACCGATGGCCAGTGGCTGCCGCACGCCACCTACCAGGAGGGCGACGCGTCGACTTTCGAGCTCGTGGTCGCCGGCCGTGCCCTGTCCGAGGAGCCCGACGCCGAGATCGCGATCATGATGGTCGAGGCGGGCGGGACCGAGCACGCCGTCGACTACTACGACAAGGGCGCGCCGAAGGTGACCGAAGAGGTCGTCGCCGACGGCATCGAGGCGTCGAAGACCTGGATCCGCGAGGCGATAGCGCTCCAGCGGGAGCTTGTCGCGAAGGCGGGCCGCAAGCCGACCATCCCCTACGAGCTGTTCGTCGACTACGAGCCTGAGGTCTACGAGCGAGTCGTGGCGGTCGGCGGCGAGTCCCTCGCCGCGGCGAACCTCATCACGACCAAGGCGGAGCGCGCGTCGGCGCTCGACGCGGCTGGCACCGAGGTCCTCGCTGCTCTCGCGGACGAGCTCCCGGGCCGCGAGCGTGAGGTCAAGGCAGCCATCCGCTCGCACACGAAGAAGATCGTGCGCAAGCGGATCGTCGAAGAGGGCGTGCGTATCGACGGCCGCGGCACGACCGATATCCGGCCGCTCTCGGCCGAGATAGGCCTCATCCCGACGGCGCACGGGTCGGGCTTGTTCCAGCGGGGTGACACCCAGGTCCTCAACTTCACGACTCTCGGCATGCCCCGGATGAACCAGCTCCTCGACACCATCGGCATCGACGAGTCGAAGCGCTACATGCACCACTACAACTTCCCGCCGTTCTCGACGGGAGAGACGGGCTTCATGCGCGGCCCGAAGCGGCGTGAGATCGGCCACGGGCTGCTCGCCGAGCGCGCGCTCCTACCGGTCGTCCCTCACGAGGACGAGTTCCCGTACACGATACGGCTCGTCTCCGAGGTGCTCTCCTCGAACGGCTCGACCTCGATGGCGTCGGTGTGCGGCTCGACGCTCTCGCTGATGGACGCTGGCGTCCCGATCAAGGCGCCTGTCGGCGGTATCGCGATGGGTCTCGTCTACGCGGAGGGCAAGTACACGACCCTCACCGACATCCTCGGTGCCGAGGACGCGTTTGGCGACATGGACTTCAAGGTGGCAGGGACCCGTGACTTCGTCACAGCGCTCCAGCTGGACACGAAGATCGACGGCCTTCCTGCGGACGTCCTCGCCCAGGCTCTCCGTCAGGCCCGAGACGCGCGCCTCGTCATCCTCGACGTCATCGCGAAGGCGATCGCGGAGCCGGCGACCGCGGTGAAGTCGCACGCACCGAAGATCGTGAGCTTCGAGATCCCGATGGACAAGATCGGCGAGGTCATCGGCCCGAAGGGCAAGGTCATCAACGCGCTCCAGCAGGAGACCGGTGCCGACATCGCCGTCGACGACGACGGCTCGGTCGGGCGCGTCACCATCGGCGCGAAGGAGTCCGTCGCTGTCGACGAGGCCCGTCGCCGGATCGAGCTCATTCTCGACCCCCCGACTGCCGAGGTCGGGAAGGTCTACGACGGCAAGGTCGTCAACATCACGAAGTTCGGCGCGTTCGTCAATATCCTTCCCGGCCGCGACGGCCTGCTCCACATCTCCCGGCTCGGCGCGGGCAAGAGAGTCGAGCGCGTCGAGGACGTCGTCGAGCTCGGCCAGGACGTGAAGGTCGTCGTCGACGACATCGACCCCCAGGGCAAGATCTCGCTGTCGCTCGTGGGCGAGGACGGCGAGCGGATCGCTGGAAGCAAGGCCGACGCGCAAAGGGGGAGCTCCGCGTCCGTATCGGCGCCCGTGTCCGAGCCGGTCATCTCAGGTGAGCAGGCCGGCTCCGGGACACGAGGCGCACCGAGGCGTGCCTCGTTCGAGGACGAGTTCGCCGCGGAGATCGAGCGGGACTTCGGCAATCTCGGACCGCCCGAGATCGCGACACCCGCGGGGCCACGCCCCGAGCGTGGGCCGCGCCGCCGCGGGGGGCCGCGGCGCTGACCCGGGACTGCACCGCGCAATGCCGGGCGGCGACGAGCAGCGGCCGATGATCGAGACGGCGACGCTCGACTGCGGGATCCGTCTCGTGACCGAGCAGATGCCCGGTGTGCGGTCGGTGTGCACCGGCTTCTGGGTCGGCACGGGCTCTCGTGACGAGAGCGGTCCTCAAGTGGGCATCTCGCACTTCCTCGAGCACCTGCTCTTCAAGGGCACGCCGACGCGTTCCGCCCGCTCGATCGCCGAGGACGTGGACGCGGTTGGCGGTGACATGAACGCGTTCACGACGAAGGAGTACACGACCTTCTACGTCCGTACGCTCGCGGACCACCTCGAGCTCGGGCTCGACATCCTCTCGGACATCTTGTGGAACCCTGCGCTTCGCCCTGACGAGGTCGACGCGGAGCGCCAGGTGATCCTCGAGGAGGTGCTCATGCACCTCGACGAGCCGGCAGACGTGGTCCAGGAGCGCTTCGCCGAAGCGCTCTTCCCCGGCCATCCGCTCGGGCGCGAGGTGCTCGGCCTACCCGAGGTCATCGCGAACGTGAGCGTGCCGGAGATCCGGTCCTTCTTCGCCGACCATTACCGTCCGGGCAACATCGTCGTCGCGGTCGCCGGCGACGTGGAGCACGGTCGCATCGCCGAAGGCATAGAGCGGCGCTTCGCGGGGTCAGCTGCAGGGAGCCCGCCAGTGCGCGACGCGCCGGGGGACGAGGTCCGCTCTCTCGACGTCACGTCGCGCGACACCGAGCAGGCACACCTCGTCGTCGGTGTCCGTGGTCCGGAGCGGCGCTCGCCGGACCGTTTCGCGCTCTCGTTGTTGAACCACAGCCTCGGAGGGGGGATCTCGTCCCGGCTCTTCCAGAAGATCCGGGAGGAACGTGGCCTCGCCTACTCGGTCGTGTCGGACCGGGTCGCCTATGCCGACACGGGAGCCCTCGCCGTCTCGGTCGGGACGGCTCCGGAGAGGATCAAGGAGGTCCTGCGCCTCGTGCTCGACGAGATCGAGGACCTCGCTGCCAAGGGTGTGACCAAGGAGGAGCTCGAGCTCGCGAAGGGCCACCTGCGAGCCGACACCATCTTGAGCCTCGAGGAGTCCGGAGCGCGGATGTCGCGCATCGGCGCGAGCTTGCTCCTCCACGGCGAGGTGCCGAGCATCGAGGAGATCACGGCGAAGATCGACGCAGTGACCCTCGAGCAGGTCGCAGAGGTCGCGTCGCGCGTCCTCGGTGGCCAGCGGGTGCTCGCCGTCGTCGGGCCGTTCAGCGCGGAGGAGCTCTCGTCTGAGCTCGGCTGATTCCCCTACGACGCGCGTCGCCGTCCTCGGGGCAGCAGGGCGCATGGGCCGAGCGGTGTGTGCCGCGGTGAGCGCCGAGGAGGACCTCGAGCTCGTGGCAGCCGTCGACCCGTTGGCGGCGGGGGAGATGCTCGGTGCAGTCGTCCCAGGCCTTTCGGCGAGCCGACGTGCGGCGGGCACGGTGGACGCCGGCTCGCTCGTGATCTACGGCGGGGTCGAGGAGATCGCAGACGACGCACCCGACGTCCTCGTCGACTTCACGAGGGCGGCGGTCTGCGTACCCGCCCTCGAATGGTGCGCACGACATGGTGTCCACGCCGTGTCGGGCACGACGGGCGTCGCAGGCGAGCAGATCGCACAGCTGCGCGAGCGGTTCGCCGCGCCGGGCTCGCCCAATTGCATCCTCGCCTCGAACTTCGCGATCACGGCCGTCGTCCTTCTCCGCCTCGTCGAGATCGCGGCGGCGTACCTCGACGCCGCGGAGATCGTCGAGCTGCACCACGACGCCAAGCTGGACGCTCCGTCGGGGACCGCCCTCGAGACCGCTCGTCGCATCGCAGCGGTGCGCGAGGCGTCCGGCGTGGCACCCCGGCCGGAGCGGACCACGAGCGAGCTGCTCCCCGGCGTGCGTGGCGGCGTCGCCGCTGGAGGCATCCACGTCCACGCGATCCGTCTCCCCGGCCTCGTCGCCCACGAGGAGGTCGTCTTCGGCGCGCTCGGCCAGTCGCTCACGATCCGCCAGGACTCCTACGACCGCACCTCGTTCATGCCGGGCGTCCTCGTCGCAGTGCGCAAGGTTGCCGGCCTGCCCGGGCTCACGGTCGGGCTCGGAGACGTCCTCGGGCTGTGACGCGAAAAGGCTCCGCATCTCCCGGCGAGCTGCACCGGGGAAGCGGGGCCCTTCCTCTGCTTCAGGACTTCGCGACGTCGAGCCGGTGCGCCGTCGACACCAGCGCGGCACCAGCGAGCGAGGCGAACGCGAGCTCCGCGACGCCGGTCAGGTTCTCCACCTTCGCGAAGTCCTTGTCGACGATCTCGACGAGCTGCGCCCGACTCGCCCGCATCGCGTCCGCATGGATGTCGTCGGACTGCTCGAGGAGCTGCCCGAGACCGTGCTCGTCGTAGTCCATCTGCTTCTCCCTCTCTCGGTGCGTGACGACAGTGCTTCGGAGCACGGTGCCGGAGTGGATGAGGCCGCGCCGAGAGCCGCTCCGGCGCGCATGGCCCCGGCACCGCCGCACGGGCGTGCTGGTAGCGTCTGGATGTGGAGAGCACCATGTCGGACCCCCCCTTCGGACGCACCATCACGGCGATGGTGACGCCGTTCACCGCTAGCGGTGAGCTCGACCTCGCTGGCGCTGAGAGACTTGCGACGTACCTCGTCGAGCAGGGAAACGACGGGCTCGTGCTCTCCGGCTCGACGGGCGAGGCCTCGACCCTTACCGACGACGAGCGAGTGGCGCTCTGGCGTGCCGTCGTCAGTGCCGTCCGCGTCCCGGTCATCGCAGGAGCGACGTCCAACGACACAGCGCACTCGGTCGAGCTCGTGCAGCGTGCGGAGAAGGCTGGTGTGGCGGGCGTGCTCGCCGTGACGCCCTACTACAGCCGACCTTCTCAGGCTGGCATCGCAGCGCACTTCCGGGCCGTCGCCAGTGCGACCTCGCTCCCGGTCGTTCTCTACGACATCCCCGTGCGCACCGGACGCAGGATCTCCCGTGGCACGATGCTGCGCCTCGCCGAGGAGGTGGCCAACGTCGTCGCCGTCAAGGACGCGTCTGGCGACCCGGCGTCGACGGCGCGCCTGCTCGCCGAGGCGCCGGACGGCTTTTGCTGCTACGCCGGCGACGACGCCCTCACCTTGCCGTTGCTCGCCATCGGCGCGGTCGGCCTCATCGGCGTGGCGACCCACTGGTGCGCACCCGAGTGTGGCGAGATGATCCGACGGTTTCTCGCCGGCGACGTGGTAGGGGCACGGGAGGTGAACGCGGCGCTCGTCGAGAGCTTCGCGTTCGAGACGAGTGACGACACACCTAACCCGTTGCCGGCCAAGGCTGTGCTCCGAGTCCTCGGACTGCCGGCCGGCGAGTGCCGCCTACCGCTCGGCGAGGCGCCGGACGGCCTCGAGGGCGCGGCGAGGTCGGTCCTCGCGCGGCTCGACGCCTGGCGGCGCCAGCGGACCGACTCAGCACCGACGAGAGCTTGAGGATCGACATGGCAGAAGACGTACGCATCGTGTTCCTCGGCGGGCTCGGCGAGATCGGGCGCAACTGCGCTGTGGTCGAGCACTCGGGCCGCATGATGGTGCTCGACTGCGGCATCATGTTCCCCGATCCTGAGATGCCCGGGGTCGATCTCGTGTTGCCGGACTTCTCGTACCTGCGCGAGAACGCGGATCGTGTCGAGGGCATCATCCTCACCCACGGTCACGAGGACCATATCGGGGGTCTCGGCTACCTCCTCGGTGTCGTCGACGCGCCGGTCTTCGGCTCCGCGCTGTCGCTCGGGCTCGCACGCTCGCGCGTCGAGGACGCGGGGCTCGGCGCCAAGGCGCGGCTCGTCACCGTCACCGACGGCGAGCGCAGGAGGATCGGGCCGTTCGACGTCGAGTTCATCCCCGTCACGCACTCGGTCCCGCACGGGTTCGCCACCGCCTTCCACACGCCGCAGGGCGTGGTGCTGCACTCCGGCGACTTCAAGCTCGACATGACGCCGGTGGACGGGCGGCGGACGGATCTCGCGCGGATCGGCGCGCTCGCCGACGGCGAGAGCATCCGGCTGCTCCTCGCGGACTCGACGAACGCCGAGGAGCCCGGGCACACCCGTTCGGAGAGCTCCGTCGGCGAGACGTTGCGCCAGATCTTCTCGGAGAAGTCCGGGCGCAGGATCATCGTCGCGTGCTTCGCGAGCCATATCCATCGGATCCAGCAGCTTGCCGACGCGGCGATCTTGCACCAGCGCAAGATCGCTCTCCTTGGTCGGTCGATGATCCGCAACGTGACCCTTGCCCGCGAGCTCGGGCTGCTCACCATCCCCGAGGACTCGCTCGTCGACGTCGAACGTGTCGACGACCTCGCGTCGGGCCAGGTGTGCGTCATCTCGACCGGGTCGCAGGGTGAGCCGATGTCCGCGCTCACATTGCTCGCATCCGGCGAGAACCGGAGGTTGGCCGTGAGCGACGGGGACGTCGTCGTGCTCAGCTCCCATGCGATACCTGGCAACGAGTGGGCGGTCGCGAAGGTGATGGACGGTCTCGCCCGCCGGGGCGCCGAGGTCGTCCACTCGGGGATCGCGCATGTCCACGAGAGCGGGCACGCGAAGCAGGGAGAGCTGGCGACCTTGCATGCTGTGGCGAGGCCGCGCAGCTTCGTGCCCGTCCACGGCGAGTACCGCCACCTTCTCCGCCACGCGCGCCTCGCGATCGAGATGGGTGCCGACGAGCACGAGGTGCTCCTCTGCGAGGACGGCGACGCGATCCGGCTCAGCGACGAAGGGATCGACTTCGACGGCGAAGTGCCCGCGGGCTACCTCTACGTCGACGGCATCGTGGGCGACATCGGGACGGGTGTGCTGCGTGACCGCCGCGTCCTCGCGGAGGAGGGAGTCGTCGTCGTCGTCCTCGCCGTCGACAGCAAGTCGGGCGAGATCCTCACCGGTCCCGAGATCATCACGAGGGGCTGGGTGCACGCGCCCGAGGCCGAGGAGCTGATCGAGGACGCGCGTGCGGTGGTGGTCAAGGCAGTGGGCGAGGCAGTGCGTGCCGGCTCGTTCGACGCCGATACCCTCCGCCGCGCGACGCGACGCGCCCTCGGCAAGCTCGTGAGCGACCGCACCCGACGGCGGCCCATGATCGTGCCCGTCGTCATGGAGGCATGAGCCTCCGACCCCGTCGTCGGTGACGTGGTGCCCCGGTGCCTGATTGTCACGGGTGGCCGGTGGTGCTGGTGTTAGCGTTGTTGACATTGTGGCAACGACACGGGGGGCCGACGCGACGGCTGGGAGGAGCACGCGGTCCCAGCCAAGTCCCTCCCCGCGTGGCGCCGCACAGCACAAGGGCAAGGCGAGCCACAAGGACAAGGCTCCGGCCCGTCGTTCCTCCCCGGCCCCTGGCCCCCGGCGTGCGGTCGCGCCCGCCCGCCCGCCGGCCAGCCGCCGGATCGCAATACTCGTCGCCCGCCAGCCCGACGAGTTGTGGGGTTGGCTGCTCGTCGTCCTCGGTCTCCTCCTCGTGCTCGGCGTCCACGCGGACGTCCTCGGCCTGGCCGGCCACTATCTCCGTCGCTACGGAGCCGCCGTGCTCGGCTGGGGCCTCGACGTCCTCCCGCTCGGACTGGTGGCGGTCGGTGCCTCGCTTGTCGCGGGCAAGGCGCGCCGGGGCGTCGCCGGCGCGCTCGTCGCCCTCTCTCTACTAGCCGTCTGCGGTGCCGGGCTCGGCGACCTCGCGGGGGGTCTCCCACGAGTCGGTGCCGGAGCGCACCGCCTCGGTGGGGCCGGAGGCGTCGTCGGTGCGTCGATCGGTGACGGCCTCCATGTCCTTCTCGGGACCGCGGGTGCTGCAGTGCTGCTCGCCGGGATCGCGTTCGTCGCCGGGTGCGTGGCGATTGGCCTACCGGTGCGCTCCGCTCTCGTAGGGATCGGACGTGGCGTGCGGCATGCGGCGCGAGCTGCGCGGGCGCTATGGACGGGCGAGGGCCCGGCAGGGGTGTCGGCCGTCCCCGGCGCGGGTGCCACCGCCGTCGGCACGGTGAGCGTCGCTCCACCCAACGGCGATGCCGGCACTGGAGCTGGTCGGAGCCTCGAGTACGGATCGGCCTTCCTCGCAGACGCGGGGGCCGGGGCAGCCGGTGGAGCGGACCTCCGCGGCTCCTCGCCCGCCGGGACCGGTGCGCTGCCTGGCGACGCGGAGGACTCGTCGGATGCCGATGCAGGCCCGCGACCGGCGGTCGACCAGAGCGAGGGTGCTCGAGTCGCGCCGGGCGAGGCGCCCCCGTCCACGCCGAGACGCCCTGGCCGTCCGACGCGACAGGGGGCAGCCCAGGCAGGGACGGCGGACCCGCATGCCGAGGGCGACACCGACCTGGCGGGAGAGCAGCTCAGCCTCGGTGTGGTCCGGCCGCCCGGCCCGTGGCGCCTCCCCTCGAGCCGCCTGTTGGAACGAACCAAGGAGCAGGACCTCGACCGTCGTGCCGTCGAGGAGCGTGGCAAGGTCCTCGAGCGCGCGCTCGCCGCACACGGCGTCGAGACGCATCTGGTGGGCTTCACGGTCGGCCCGACGGTGACCCGCTTCGAGCTCGAGCTGGGCGCGGGGGTCAAGGTCGCCCGTGTGACGAACCTCGCGAAGGACATCGCCTACGCGATGGCTTCGCCCGACGTCCGCATCCTCGCCCCGATCCCGGGACGCTCGGCGATCGGCGTCGAGGTGCCGAACGTCGACCGTCAGCTCGTCACGCTCGGCGACGTGCTCGCCTCTCCCGAGGCACGCCGGGCAGTGCATCCCCTCGAGGTCGGCCTCGGCCGGGACATCGCCGGCCGCGCCGTCATGGCCAACCTCGCGGAGATGCCGCACCTGCTGATAGCGGGAGCGACAGGCGCAGGCAAGTCGTCCTGCATCAACTCCATCATCACGTCGGTGCTCATGCGCTCGACACCCGACGAGGTCCGGATGATCCTCGTCGACCCGAAGAGAGTCGAGCTCGGCCAGTACAACGGCCTGCCGCACCTGCTCACGCAGGTTGTCGTCAATCCGAAGCGTGCCGCCAACGCGCTCAGCTGGGCAGTCACGGAGATGGAGCGCCGCTACGACCTGCTCGCCGAGGCCGGGATGCGTGACGTCACCGGATACAACGCCGCCGTCGACAGGGGGGACTTCAACGAGGGACCGTTCGACCCCGGCCTCGGACCGCTCGAATCCCGCTCCCCCACTGCCACCGACGGCGACGGCGACGCCACCGACGGCGACGCCACCGACGGCGACGGCACCGACGGCGACGGCACGATGGAGGCAGGCTCGGACCACGGCGGTGCGATGCGTGACGGTGCGCCGAGCCGGTTCCAGCGGCTCCCGTTCATCCTGATCGTCGTCGACGAGCTGAACGACCTGATGATGGTGGCTGCCCGTGACGTCGAGGAGTCGATCTGCCGCATCGCGCAGATGGCCCGTGCTGTCGGCATCCACCTGGTCATCGCCACGCAGCGCCCGTCGGTCGACGTCATCACCGGGGTCATCAAGGCGAACGTGCCGTCACGGCTCGCCTTCTCCGTCTCCTCGCTCGCCGACTCACGAGTGATCCTCGACCAGCCCGGCGCCGAGCGCCTCGTCGGGCGCGGCGACCTCCTCTTGCTCACCGCGTCGTCGAGCGTTCCCCGCCGGATCCAGGGCCCCTGGGTGAGCGAGGAGGAGGTGCGCTCGGTCGTCGGGCATTGGCGCAGGTTGAGCGCGCCGGCCTACGTCGAGGGCGTCGTTGGTGACGATTCGGCGCCGGGCACCAGCCACTCCGGCCTCGGCGACGACGACGAGCTCCTCCACCAGGCCATGGAGCTCGTCGTGCGCTCGCAGCTAGGCTCCACCTCCATGTTGCAGCGCAAGCTCCGCGTCGGCTTCGCGCGCGCCGGGCGCCTCATGGACCTGCTCGAGCAGCGCGGAGTCGTGGGCCCGTCGGAGGGTTCGAAGGCTCGGGCAGTGCTCATGACCCCCGACGAGCTTGACGAAGCCGGCTGACCGCTCCGGGCGCACGTTGTCAGGGTCTGGCGCGTCCCTCGTCGGAGAGGCCGGGCTTGCCGGCGGATCCGGCGGCCTGCGCACCGGATCACGGCGCACCGACCTCGACGCGGACGTTCGGCGGCGCATCGATTCCCGCCGCCGCCACCGGCGGGCGCAAGTGCGCCGCCGCCGACTGGTCCTCGCGTCCGCGGTCGCACTGCTCTGCCTCGGCGGCTACGTCACCTTCGGCCAAGGCGGCGGCGCGGCGGCGCGGGACGTGTCGAGCCAGGAGCTGCTCCCGCCGCCGCGCCTGACCGCGTTCGTGGCAGGCCGCGAGGTCGTGCCCGGCCACCTCACCGACCACCTGCCGTGGCCGGTGGTCGGACAGGGTGCCGTCGCGGTGCTCGGCTCCGGACTCGTCGCGCGCTCGCCCGGAGAGCGTGAGGTGCCGATCGCAAGTCTCACGAAGATGATGACAGCGCTCGTCGTGCTCGACGACCGCCCGCTGTCCCTCGGGCAGCAGGGTCCGTCGATCCGCATGACCCGCGCCGACGCCGTGGCCTGGGTGGCTGACTCGCAGGCGGGAGACAGCACGCTTCCGGTCCAGGCGGGGGAGGTCCTCACGGAGTACCAGCTCCTCGAGGGCCTTCTCATCCCGTCGGGCGACAACATCGCCACCTTGCTCGCGCGCTGGGACGCAGGGAGCGTCCGAGCGTTCGTCGCGAAGATGAACGCCGAGGCGCGCCTGCTCGGGCTCGACCATACGCACTACGCGGACGCGAGCGGGCTCGATCCCGGGTCACGGAGCACTGCTGCGGACCAGGCTGTGCTCGCTTCCGAGCTCATGCGCGATCCCGTCGTGCGACGGATCGTCGCGTACCCGAGCCTTCCGTTCCCGGTCGCCGGGACCATCTGGAACTACAATCCCGCGCTCGGGACCGACGGCATCGTGGGGGTGAAGTCCGGCTTCACGGGTCAGGCGGCAGGTTGCCTCGTGGCAGCTGCCTACCGTGACATCGGAGGGCGGAGCGTGCTCGTCGTGACCTCCGCCCTCGGTCAACCGCTCGGGCTCGGCCAGGCCGCACAAGCGGACGAGGCTCTCCTCGCGAGCGCGAGCGCGAGCCTCGTCCGTTACCGGATCCTTCCGGCCGGCGGGCAGGTCGGCACCGCACGCTTCGCCTGGAGCGGCTCGGCGGTGCCGGTCGACGCGCCCGAGCTGCCGACGTCGGTCGTCACCTTCCCTGGAAGCGTCGTGACGACGCGGCTCGCTCCGAGCCCGACTGCGATCACCGCGGCCAGCCCCGAGCGGAGCGTGCCCGTCGGATCGGTCGAGGTGGTGTCCTCCGGTGGTCTCGACCTCGCCGTGCCGGTGACCGCGCAGTCGTTGCCACCGGTGCCGGCCGGCTGGTCGCCGGCCACGGGCTAGCTGGTCGTGCGCGCGCGCGTCCCGGCCTCGACGTCCAACCTCGGTCCGGGCTTCGACGTCCTCGGTCTCGCGCTCGGCCTGTACGTCGAGGTCGAGATCACCGATGCTCCCCGTCTCGACCTGCGGAGCACGGGCGAAGGTGCCGAGCTCGCCCAGGATTCGACGCACCTTGCAGCGCGCGTCGCTTCCCAGATCTGTGGCCATGACCGTCTGGCGATCACCGTGCACTCGTCGATCCCGGTGGGGAGGGGCCTCGGCTCGTCCGCGGCGCTCGCGGTCGCCGCGGCGGCTGCAGCCGGCTCCGCCGACCCGCTCGCCGTCGCCGCGGCCGTGGACGGCCATGGCGAGAACGCAGCAGCATCGGTGCTCGGTGGCCTCGTTGCCGCGCCGATCGTCGACGGGAAGCCGGTCGTGCGCCGCCTCCCCCTCGATCCCGGCCTCGGCTTCGTCGTGCTCGTGCCCGACCGCGCCCTGGCGACAGCGCAGGCGCGCGCCGCGCTGCCCGCCATGGTGCCGTTTCGCGACGCCGTGGCGAACCTCGGCCGGCTCACCCTCCTCCTCGCCGGGCTCGCGGACGCGTCGCTCCTCGAGCGCGCGGCCGGCGACGACCGTCTTCACCAGGCCGCCCGTGCGCCTCTGTTCCCCGAGGCACCAGAGCTCCTCCGGGCTCTCGAGGAGGCTGGAGCAGTCGTCGCGTGCTGGTCGGGCGCGGGTCCGAGCCTGCTCGGGATATGCCGGGACCGCGAGAAGGTGCCGTCGGTGCGCGACGCGGGGGAGCGCGCGCTCGATCGGGCGGGTGTCCGCGGGCGGGCCGTCGAGCTCGTTCCCGACCTCTGCGGTCTCGTCGTCGAGAGCTGACCCTTCAGCTCTCCGCGGACTCGACTTCGTCGAGGCCCTGGCTGAGCGTGTTCCACGAGAGCGTGGCGCATTTGATGCGCACGGGGAACTTGACGACGCCGGCCAGTGCGGCGAGCTCGCCGAGCGACGACGGGTCGAGGAGGTCGTCGGACCCGTCGTCGTCCTCGCCCTCCTCGCCGTCGCCGTCGGTCCCGAGCTGTGACTCGTGGATCGACATCATCGACTTGAACGAGCGCACGAGCGTACGGACCTCCGCGACAGTCCGCCCCTTGGCCGCTGCGGACATCATCGAGGCGGACGACTGACTGATCGAGCAGCCCTGACCGGAGATCTTGAGATCCGAGACGACGCCGTCCTCGACGTCGAGGTAGACCACGATCTCGTCACCGCAGAGAGGATTGAAGCCCTCGACGCGATGTGCCGGCGGGATCGGGAGCTCACCGCGATTGCGCGGCGAACGGTAGTGGTCGAGGATGATCTCCCGGTATAGGTCTTCGAGTCCTGCCATGGCTCGTCCTGGTCCTTGTCGTCGTGGTGGTCGGGTCGTGGAGCGCGGCACCCTCTCGGGGGTGCGGCTAGCCGAAAAGCCGGCGTACGTCGCGGAGAGCGTCGACCAGCTCGTCGACGTCCTCTTCGTCGTTGTAGAGGTAGAGCGAGGCGCGAGTGGTCGCCGGTACGCCGAGGCAGCGCATGAGGGGCTTCGCACAGTGGTGCCCCGCGCGGACGCAGATGCCTCGCGTGTCGAGCACCTGGGCGACGTCGTGCGGATGGACGTCGCGCACAGCGAAGGAGATCACACCCGACCGACGCACCGGATCGGCTGCGGGGCCGAAGACCGTGACGTCGTCGCCGTGCTCCGACGCGAGGCGGTCGAGAGCGTATGCAGTGAGCGCGCTCTCGTGCGCGTGGACGCGCTCGAGGCCGACAGCGCTCAGGTAGTCGACCGCTGCACCGAGACCGACGGCCTCTGCGATCGGCGGCGTCCCCGCTTCGAACTTCCACGGCAGCTCGTTCGGCGTGAAGCCGTCGAGGCGCACGTCGCGGATCATCTCGCCCCCACCGAGGAACGGCGGCATCACCTCGAGGATCTCCTCGCGTGCCCAGAGCACGCCGATTCCCGTCGGGCCGAGCATCTTGTGGCCGGTGAAGCCGAAGAAGTCGACGCCGAGAGCGGCGACGTCGACCGGGCGGTGAGGCACGAGCTGAGCGCCGTCAGCGAGGACGAGCGCGCCGGCACGCTTGGCCGCTGCCACGACCGGTGCCAGGTCGACGACGGTGCCGAGCACGTTCGACGCACAGGTCAACGCGACGAGCTTCGCTCCATCGACGAGCCGGTCGATATCGGAGACGTCGAGCTGGTAGTCGGCACCGAGACGCAGGTAACGCAGCTCCACGCCACGATCTTGTGCGAGCATCAGCCACGGCACGAGGTTCGCGTGGTGCTCGATCTCGGTGAGCACGACGACGTCGCCGGCCCCCAGCTCGTGGCGCGCCCAGCTGTATGCGACGAGATTGATCGCCTCGGTCACGTTCTTCGTGAAGACGATCTCCGTCGCCGGACGAGGCGCCCCGACGAACCGCCCGACGGCCACACGAGCGCTCTCGTAGAGGCGCGTCGCCTCCTCCGCGATCGCGTACACGCCCCGGTGGACGTTCGCGTGGGTCGTCTCGTAGTAACGGTCCATCGCGTCGAGCACGGAACGGGGGTGCTGCGCGGACGCTGCCGAGTCGAGGTAGACGACGCGGCCACCTGGTCGGTCGGACGAGAGCAGGGGGAAGTCCGCGCGCAATGCTCGTGGGTCGAGATCGGCGTGCCCGGCCGCAGGCACCACCCCGGCTCGACGTGGCGACCGTTCTCCCGTGGATCCCGTGGACCTTCTCTTGACGTCGGTGTCGAGGACGATTTTCGGCTCGGCGCTCATCTTTGCCATCCTTCGTAGCCGTCACGCTCGAGGCGCTCGGCGAGCTCCGGTCCGCCGCTCTCGACGACGCGTCCCGCGACGAGCACATGGATCCTGTCCGGAGCGAGCTCGTCGAGGATGCGCCGGTAGTGGGTGACGAGGACGACGCCGAGCTGCGGGCGTGCCCGGCGGACCTCCTCGACCCCGCGGGCAACGGCCCGCACCCCGTCGATGTCCAGACCCGAGTCCGTCTCGTCGAGGACGGCGAGGTCCGGCTCGAGCAGCGCCATCTGCAGGATCTCGTTACGCTTCTTCTCGCCCCCGGAGAAGCCGTCGTTCAAGTGGCGCTCCCCGAAGGACAGGTCCATGCCGAGTCGCTCGAGCCACTCGCGCAGCTTGACGCGCACCTCGAGCACCGAGAGGTCGCCTCCGCGGCGTGCTGCCGCGGCCTGGCGGAGGAACTGCGCGATCGGCACGCCCGGGATCTCCTCCGGATACTGGAACGCGAGGAACATCCCGAGCTTCGCACGTGCGTCCGGGGAGAGCAGCGTCACGTCCTCGCCGCGAAGCGCGATGCGGCCCGAGTCGACGACGTAGGCAGGGTTGCCGAGAAGGACGTTCGCGAAGGTGGACTTACCGGAGCCGTTGGGGCCCATGATCGCGTGGAGCTCGCCGGCGCCGACCGTGAGGTCGACGCCACGCAGGATCTGCGTGCCCTCGACGCTCACGCGGAGGTCGTCGACGACGAGAAGTGGCACGTCCGGGGACGCGGGGCCTGCGCTCGTGCCGTGGCCGGCGAGAACGCTGTCGGTCGGAGGGGCGGCAGCCATCGGTTCCATGCTAGGCGCGCCACAGGATTTCCACTACAGCGGTAGGAGAAATAGTGGTGACGGCAGCGGCAGCGGCAGCGGCAGAGGGGAGTGGAGGCGCTGCGAAGACGCCCCCCGCGCGCGCCAGGGCAGGCGAGGCGCTCTCACCAGCCTCTCGACGGCGTAGCTGTGGACCTCGACGGCGGAGTCCTCGAAGCGCAGGGCCATGGAGCAAGGCTAGGCCGTCCACGAGCCTGGCCGGTCCTGGCCGCGGGATCTCGCCGAGCTGCTCGCGGGCAATGCACGACAAACGACGGCGACGTTGGTATTCTGAGCGCACCAGAGAAAGGAGGTGGTCCAACTGAGTAGTCAACTTGTTGGGACCCTGGAGGTGGCTGGCCGCTAGTCGGCAAGCTGGACCATCTGGCGAAACCCACCAGACACCGTCGGCGCACCGGTTGGGAGCTGGTCCCGCCCGAGCAGTAGCCCGGGGCGTCGATGTCTTTCCCAGTAGCACGTCGCGGGCTGCCTTGCGGTCCGGCACCGAGGGGCGCTCCGGCGCCCCTCGGGCGCGCGCCCGGCATGGTTGGGCTGCACGCACTCCGCCGAGCGGTCATCATCGGGTCGAGCGGTCATCATCGGTGGGTGGACCCGCTGGCGATCGACGTGCCGGACGACGTGGCTCAGTAGCCGGTGCTCTTCGTCGTGGTCGTCTTCGTTCCCGCCGCCGACTTGACGACGATCGCATACCACTTGCCGAGGAACCCCTCGCCGTTGGCCTCGCCGCGCTTCTTGTCTCCCGAGAACGTGTAGAGCGGCTCCCCGTGGTAAGTCACCTGCGTCTGTCCCTCGGGGTTCTTCACGGTGCCGAGACCTGTGACGCCCTTGCCGCCGAGGACGCTCGTCGTCCCCTTCGGCACGACGAGCGGTGGCCAGATCGTGATGCACTTGCCGACGCACGCGATCTTGCCGGGCTTGTCGAGAGTGAAGTGGTAGAGCGTCATCGCCTTCGCGTCGACGAGCACGACGCCGAGCTTCTTCACGCCTCCTTCGTAAACGAGGCGAGCTGTCTTGGCCTTCGCGGCCTCCGCGTGGGCAGCCGCCGGGGCTGCGACCGCAGCCGGCGCGGTCGCAGCGGCGAGAGCGCCGCCTGCGAGGAGCACCGGTACCAGCCGGCCGAGCGCCGTGCGGGCGCGTGCCGAGCGGGCCGGTGCCGCTGGGGCTTGAGCGTTCGTCGATGCCATCACGCGTTCCTCCTCGGTTGGGTGTCCCCCTTGCGCGGGGTTCTACGGACGCCGGTCCCGACGGGATCACTTACCGGCGCACGAGGTCGACACCCTGCCTCTCCTTGCGAACGCTGCCAAGTCCACTGGGGATGCTAACATCGTTGTTCGTCGATGAACTAGACCCGCCTCGGGGGCGGACCGTGCCCGCGAGCGGGTCGACGTGCTCGAGCAAGAGTCCCTGCCACGAGGAGAGCGACCGTTGAGCGAGATGCCTGAAGTGCTCTTCGTCTGTGTCCACAACGCTGGTCGGTCACAGATGGCGGCTGCGCTTCTCGACCACCATGGTGCCGGCCGGGTCCTCGTGCGTTCTGCAGGGTCTGCACCTGCGAGCGAGATGAACCCCACGGTCGTCGAGGCGATGGCCGAGCTCGGGATCGACGTCTCGAAGGAGCTGCCGAAGCCGCTCACCCACGAGTCCGCTCGTGCTGCAGACGTGATCGTCACGATGGGTTGTGGAGACACCTGCCCGGTCTATCCAGGCAAGCGGTATCTAGACTGGGTGCTGGCGGATCCGGCAGGGCGCAGCCTGGCCGAGGTGCGCGTGATCCGTGACGAGATCGACCGCAAGGTGCGGAACCTGCTCGACGAGCTGTCGGACGAGGTCGCTGTCCGGTGAGCGGCGCGCAGAAGTCGCCGCGAGCACGACCAGAGGCTGCCGTCGGCAGTACGAAAGCTGAGCGGGTGGTCCGCCCGCGCCCGGCTGCTCCTCGGGCGAGCACGGCCAAGGCCGTGCCGGCGCGAGCCGAGCCGTCGGCAGTGGGGCCGGCGATCACGCCGTCTGTCGCCACCCGGGACCTGCTCGACGAGTGCTGTGCCGTGCCGGGGCCCCCCTCGAGGGACGTTGAGGTCGCAGACGACGAGCAGCTTGCGGCGATGGCAAAGGCTCTCGGGAACCCGATGCGGGTCCGGATCCTCCGCCTGCTCATCCAGCGCGAGGCATGCGTGACCGGTGAGCTGGTCGTCGAGCTTCCGCTTGCGCAGTCCACCATCTCGGAGCACGTGCGGATCTTGCGCGAGGCAGGTCTTGTCAAGGGCGAGATCGAAGGTCCGAGGACGTCCTACTGCGTGGACCGGTCACGGCTTGCCTCGCTGCGGACGGCGATCGACAGCCTTTGAGCTGCACCGATCATGCCACTGTTGGTGGCGACGTCCCGATGAGCCACGGCCGAGCCGCCGTGGAGATCTGACCGTCCATGGCAGCGGCCGTCCTCGTCTTCCTGGGCACGCTCGCGCTCGTCGTCTGGCAGCCGAGGGGTCTCGGCATCGGCTGGAGCGCACTCGGCGGTGCCGGCGTCGCGCTCGCCAGCGGGGTCGTCCATCTCGACGACATCCCCGTCGTGTGGGGGATCGTCTGGAACGCGACGTTCACCTTCGTCGCGGTCATCGTCGTGTCGCTCGTGCTCGACGCCTGTGGCTTTTTCGCGTGGGCCGCGCTGCACGTCGCCCGGGCAGGTCGGGGTCGGGGCCGCCTGCTCTTCTGTCTCATCGTGCTGCTCGGCGCCGCCATCGCGTCGGTCTTCGCGAACGACGGCACGGCGCTCATATTGACGCCCATCGTGATGGAGATGTTGCTCGCGCTCGAGCTGCCGCCAGCGACGAGCCTCGCGTTCGTCGTTGCCACCGGATTCATCGCGGACACCTCGAGCCTTCCGCTCGTGGTCTCCAACCTCGTGAACATCGTGTCCGCCGACTACTTCCACCTCGGGTTCGCCTCTTACGCCGCCGTCATGGTGCCCGTCGCTCTCGCCTCGGTCGCCGCGAGTCTCGGCGCGCTGCTCGTCTACTTCCGGCGCCGGATACCACGCACCTACGATCTCGAGCTCCTCGGCTCGCCCCGATCCGCTGTCGTCGACATGGTGACGTTCAAGGCTGGCTGGGTGGTGCTCGTCGTCCTCCTCGCCGGGTACTTCGCTGCGGCTCCGCTCGGGATCCCGATCTCCGCGGTGGCCGGAGCGGCGGCTGCTGCGCTCGTCACCGTCGCCGGCCGGGAGCAGATCGCCACCGCGCTCGGCCGGCCGCCACGCGCCGTCGCGGCCCTGACGAGCTCACCGGTGGCGGTCGGCGGGGGGACCGGCGAGGAGGCGGACTCGAGGCAAGGCGCCGTTGAGCAAGGCGCCGACGTGCCGGATGTCGACGTGCCGGGGGTTGTGCTGGTCGCACCGCGTGCGGCGATCCCGGTCGTGCGCATCGTGCGGGAGGCACCCTGGCAGATCGTGATGTTCAGTCTTGGGATGTATCTCGTCGTCTACGGCTTGCGCAACGAGGGGCTCACCGCCGACGTCGCGCACCTCCTCGACGTGATCGGCCGCCATGGCGTGCTCGCCTCGTCGTTCGGGACCGGCTTCCTCGTGGCGGCGCTCTCGTCGGTTATGAACAACATGCCGACCGTCCTCATCGGCGCGCTCTCCGTGCACGCGACGACCGTGCACGGCACAGTCCGCCAGGCCATGGTCTACTCGAACGTCGTCGGCGCGGACCTGGGGCCGAAGATCACTCCGATAGGAAGTCTCGCGACCCTCCTGTGGCTGCACGTCCTCGAGCGAAAGGGCATGAAGATCGGCTGGGGGAGGTATTTCCGTATCGGGATCGTCCTCACACCGCCAGTTCTCGCCATCACGCTCGCGACGCTTGCCGCAAGGGTCTGACCCAGAGCAGGATCGGCCTCCCGCCGTGCATGACGCCCAGCGCCGTGCACGGAGCTCAGTCCATCGGGCTGACGGCGTACTCGTTGACGAGATCGAAGACCGGCTCGGCGTTCCCGACCACTAGGGTCGCAAGGGCGAATCGAGCGATGTGGAAGGCTTCCAGCAGCTTCGCGGACGCGATCCTCTGCTTGCGCGCCCTGTTCACCATGGCGGTCGTGCATGCGTGGTTCGAGGTCGCAAGCGCGACGGCGAGATAGACGAGCGTGCGTGTCTCTCCGTCGAGAGCACCACCTTCGGGCGGCATAGCGAAGGCACTCGATCGAGCTTGCTCGGCGACCATCCGCTCGTCGGCGCTCGCCGCCTTCTCGATCGCCGGGGGTACCTCGTCCATAGAAGCACGCATCTGCTCGAGGATCTGCATGGTGCTTGGTTGCGTTGCGGACATACAAGCTCCTTGCGCCCAGGGAAGCGTCGTGGCGACGCGCCGTGAATCCCGGTCGTTACCCTGGCGCGAAGATAGCGTCAGAGCTCGCGCCCGCGGTAGGGCCGATGGTCCCGATGTGCGGAGAGCGGAGAGCTGAGGTGACGACGGCACGTCCGGCCGTAGGCTGCCAGCGGTCGGGCAACAAGTGCGAGATGGAGGACGCTGTAACGGGTAACGTCGTGCAGCGCACCTGAGACGGCGGAGGACCAGGCCGCCGTGGCGGGCCTCGGCGCTGACGCGTCCGATCCAAGCATGCTCGACGACGCCACGTTGCGCGTGAGACGCGAACGCGGCGCGACCACGATCACGACCCAGCCGAGACGGACGGTGTCATGGCGTCGACGGATCCGGGCCGTCACGACGCTTGCCGTGTTCGTTGCCGGCGCCGTTGCGCTCGGGTACAAGCACCGGGAGCTCGCCGGCGCGCTCCGGCTGCTCGGGAGGCTCCGCTGGGGCTGGGTAGCCGTCGCTGCGATGCTCGAGGCGATGTCCATGGGGCCGTTCGCGAGGCTCCAGCGCTGGCTGCTCCGAGCGGGAGGCGTCCGGCTCGGATTTTGGCGAATGGTTGCAATCAGTCTCGCGGGAAACGCGCTCGGCACCACATTGCCCGGTGGTGTGGCATGGTCGGTGCTCTGGGTGTTCCGGCAGCTTCGCCGACGTGGCGCGGACAGTGCGCTCATCGTGTGGGCACTTGTCACAGCTGGGGTCTTGTCCGGGGTAACGCTCTTCCTCCTGCTCGTCGGGGGCCTCTGGTTGGCCGGCGGGAGTGGCCCGCTGCGTGTCCTTCGCTGGCCGGCAGCCGGCGTCGTCGTCGTTGCTCTCCTCGCGGTGCTCGCCCTGGTCGGCGCGACGTCCCGTGCCGGCGCCGGCCTATTCCGGGAGAGGCTCGAGGCAGCGGTCCGACAGTGGAGGTGGGGAGGGAGGGCGCTCGACGCCGTCCGGGATCTGCTCGTTCGACTGCACGAGGTATTCGTCCTCCCATCCTCGTGGGTGAAGGTCGCCGGCCTGGCCACGGCGAACTGGCTTCTCGACCTGGCAAGCCTTGTGTCGTGCATCCTCGCGGTGCGCGGAGACGTCCCGTGGCACGGGGTCGTCGTCGTCTACGCGACCACGGAGATTGCCGCGAGCATCCCGCTCACCCCCGGCGGGATCGGAGTCGTGGAAGGAAGCCTCGCCTTGCTTCTCGTCGCCTACGGTCTGCAAGGCGAGGTCGCGCTCGCCACCGTCGCTCTCTACCGGCTCCTCAGCTTCTGGGGGCTCGACGCGCTCGGATGGGCTGCATGGGCGGTCATAGCGGTCGGCGAGCGGCGTGGGGCGCGTCAGCAGGCAGGACGAGACGACCCGTAAGGTCGGCGCGACCCTCCTCCGCTCGTGCGATCGCGTCGTCGATCGCCTGTCGTAGCTCTCGAGCTGCGGCTTCCGGATCGGACGCCTCCGTGAGGTACCGGACGGCGACAAAGTGCCGGGC
>DAHXNN010000031.1 GCA_027365385.1 Acidimicrobiaceae bacterium
CGCACGTGGCCCACTCAGGCTCTCGGCCGGCGCTGCGGGTGCGGTGGTCTTCGCCTACTGGGCCTCCCTGACGGCGGTGCGCTTCGCGGTGGCGGTGCCGCGCCGCACGCCGTCACCGACCCTGCTCGTCCGGTCGGGTTGCACACTCGGTCTCTTGGGAGCGATTCTCGTGTGGTGGGGCCCGTCTGACTCCGTCGCCATCGGCGGCCTCGCACTCATCGGCGCCGCGCTCGCTCCCGTCTACCCCGCGCTCGTCACGCTCACGCCACGCCGGGTCGGCCCCGAGCGGGCGCACCGTGTCATCGGCTGGCAGGTCGCCGCTGCCGGCGTCGGCGGCGCGGCCGTCTCTGCTCTCGCCGGTCTCGTCCTCCAGAGCGACGGGCTCGACGCCTTCGGGCCGTTCCTCGCCGTGTCGGGTGGTCTCGTGCTCGCGGCATCCACCACCCTCGAGCTGCTCACCCGAGGCTCGACGTCCCACGCACGGGAGGCCGAGCCGACGTGAAGGGCACCCGGGTCGGGCACCGGGGCGACATCCGGCTCGTCGGGATCGCCGCGCTCCTCACGGCCGGCACCGCAGGTACCACCTACGGCCACGCCGGCGACATCGCGCCCTTCGTCGTCGCCGGGGCCGCCCTCGCCGCCCTCGCCGCCCTCGTTGGGCGGAGCGTCGAACAGCTCGCCGAGCGGCTCGGCTCGGGCGCGACCGGCGTCGTGCAGTCCGCCCTCGGCAACCTGCCGGAGCTGTTCGTCGGCATCTTCGCGCTGCGCGCCCACCTCGTCCGCGTCGTGCAGGCCGCTCTCGTCGGATCGATCCTCGCGAACCTCCTGCTCGTCCTCGGCATCGCGTTCGTCGTCGGCGGCCTGCGCCACGGCACCCAGCACTTCGGGGCCGAGGGGCCGAGGACGTCGGTCCTCCTGCTCCTCCTCGCCGTCGCGGTCGTCGCAGTCCCGACACTCTCCTCTCACCTGGGCGTCGACGCCTTCCGCCACGAGCAAGCACTCTCCGACGTCGCGTCAGTCGTCTTGCTCGCCGTGCTCGCCCTCTCCCTCCCGTCGTCGCTCCGGCACTCCGACCCGCCGGAGCGCTCGGGCGCGCCGGGCGCGGGACACGGCGGAGCCGACGGCGCGAGAGCCGGAGCGGACGGCGCGGTAGGAGGTGGAGAGCACCGACCAGAGCATGGTGGCCGCGTGGCGCCGGCCGGCGCGCCGTGGAGCGCGCTCGCGATGCTCGCCGGCTCGAGCGCGGCCGCGGCCTTCGTGTCGGACTGGTTCGTCAACGCCCTCACGCCGGCCCTCGGCGTCTTGCACGTCTCCCAGGCGTTCGCGGGCCTCGTCATCGTCGCGATCGCCGGGAATGCAGTCGAGAACGTCGTCGGCATCGGGCTCGCAGCACGGGACCTGCCGGACTACTCGCTGTCGGTCATCCTCCAGAGTCCCGTGCAGATCGCCCTCGGCCTGCTCCCTGCCCTCGTCCTTCTCTCGGGGCCGATCGGAGGGGGGCACCTCACCCTCGTCCTACCAGTGATGCTCGTCGCGGCTCTCGCTATCGGAACGCTCGTCGCCGTCGTGGTCGTGTTCGACGGCGAATCGACCTGGCTCGAAGGCGCCGCTCTCGTCGGGCTCTACGTGACGATCGCCGCCGCCTTCTGGTGGGGCTGAGCGATCGCCGCCCGAACGAGCGTCACGACGAGGACGGCGCACTGGTTGACCGGACCATATGCACTTGGTACGTTGCGCAGAGCGGCGCCAGCCTCGGAGCGCGAGCCAACCTGGAGGTGTCGTGGTCGACGGAGGGGCGCAGTCGGCAGAGGACGCCGGCACGCAGCCGAAGTACCGGCAGGTGCGCGACGCGCTCGCCGAGATGATCCGGGGTCTCCCCGTCGGCTCCGCCCTGCCGACCGAACGTGAGCTGTGCATCTCCTATTCGGTGTCGCGCTCGACCGTGCGCCAAGCGCTCCAGCAGCTCGAGACGGAGCAGCGCATCTACCGGCGCCAGGGCAAGGGGACCTTCGTCGCCCGGGCTAAGATCGAGCAGCCTCTCGAGCTGACCAGCCATACCGAGGGCATGCGGGCGCGGGGGATCATGCCGAGCTCCAAGCTCATCGACGTGCGCAGGGTCGCCGCCGGAGCGGACGTCGCCGCCATGCTTTCGATCGCTCCGGACGACGAGGTCCTGCGTATCGAGCGCCTCCGTCTCGCCGACGGCGAGCCGATCGCGATCGAGGTGCTGCACCTCGACGCGGCACGCTTCGACGGCATATCGGCCGCTCTCCACGAGACCGTCTCGCTCTACCAGCTCCTGTGCTCGGACTACGGAGTCGAGCTCGCGTGGGCGGAGGAGACGATCGAAGCGGTCGTCGCAGGTGCGCGAGAGGTCGAGCTCCTCGGCACGTGGCCTGGCGCTCCGCTGCTGTTGCTCTCGCGGCGGTCGCTCGACACGAGCGGGGCCCCGACTGAGTACGTGCGCTCGCTGTACCGGGGGGACCGCTTCCGGTTCCGCACGCACATCGAGAGGCCGCAGTCCGACGGCAAGGCTGCGGTCGTCGGCACCAGCCCCGTCACGCTCCGTCCGGCGAGGCTCGAGGACTCCACCGCGCTTGCGCGCGTCTTCGTCGACGCGTGGCGCTCCTCGTACCGCAGCGTCATCGATGATGAGGTGCTTGACGCGCTCGACGAGACCGAGATCGCAGACTGGCTTCGCGAGCTCGTCGCGGCGTCGCACCCGACAACTCTCGTCGCAGAGTCCGGAGGCGACATCCTCGGCTTCACCCGCTACGGCGACGACCCCGAGGACCCGCGCAACGGCCACGTCTACG
>DAHXNN010000034.1 GCA_027365385.1 Acidimicrobiaceae bacterium
TCCCGCGGCGCCGAGCACGAGCGCCGCGTCGCGGGCAATGGCCCCTGGGAGCAGGTCGGCGAGGACGAGCGGCGCGCGGGGTGCCGGGACGGTCCCTACGCTCGCAGAGCTTGGTGACGACATGCCACGACACGGTAGCGGCCAAGCCCGCGTGAGGTGGAACCTTGCGCGACCCGGTCATCCGGCAACCCGGTCATCCGGCACCGGAGCGAGCGGCCTCCGCGAGCTCGAGCGCCCGGACGAGCCACGGAGCATGCACCCCGGCCGGCATGCCTTCTCGGATCTGCGAGGGGAACAGCCAGCAAGTCGCGTCCACCTCGACCGGCGAGGGCACCGGCTCGCCGTCCGTGACGCCGACGAGGACGTGGTCGAGCTCGTGCTCGACAAGACCGCTCGCGGGACAGACCGCCCGGTAGACGAAGCTTCCCGCCTCGGTGAGGGCACAGGCAAGGCCTAGCTCCTCGACGAGTCGCCGCTCCCCGGCGCTCACGACATCCTCGCCCGGTGCGGGATGGCTGCAACAGGCATTCGCCCAGTGGAGCGGGAAGTGATATTTCGTCGCCGCTCTGCGCTGTAGCAGCACCTTGCCGTCGGGCCGGTAGAGGAACACCGAGAAGGCGAGGTGAAGCTGTCCGGGCGCCTCGTGCGCCGCAAGCTTGTCCTCCCCGGCGAGCACGGCCCCGTCCAAGTCGACCAGCACGACACGGCCAGTAGGCCGCGCACTGCCGCCCTCGAAGTCGCGGGTCATCGGTCGCCCCTGTCTTCGAGCCGCCGCCCGCAAATCTCCACGCGCTCCACCGCCGCTCCCCGTCCCGGTCCCTCCGGTGTCCGGAGCTCGGCTCGACTCCGTAAGAATGGCAAACGGCTCCGAGGCGCGCCACAGCTGTCGCGCGCCGGCCAGACCAGATGGAATGCGACCAGGAGGAACGAGAGATGGAGTACCGAAGGCTCGGGCGGTCCGGCTTGAAGGTGAGCGTGCTGTCGTTCGGCTCGTGGGTCACGTTCGGACCCCAGCTCGCCGGGAACCTCGCCGAGCAGTGCCTTGCGGCCGCCTACGACGCTGGGGTCAACTTCTTCGACAACGCCGAGGCGTACGCGGGCGGCGAGTCGGAGCGCATCATGGGCGAGGCGATCGCGAAGCTCGGATGGGCCCGCCACAGCTACGTCGTGTCGACGAAGCTCTTCTGGGGCCTGCACGAGGGCGTCAACACGAAGAACACGCTCAACCGCAAGTACCTGCTCCACGCGATAGACGGCTCGCTCGACCGGCTCGGCCTCGACTTCGTCGACCTCGTCTTCTGTCACCGAGCGGACCCGGAGACACCGATCGAAGAGACCGTCTTCGCGATGAACGACATCGTGAGCTCCGGCAAGGCGCTCTACTGGGGAACGTCGGAGTGGACGGCTGACGAGATCCGCTCGGCATGGGACATCGCGGAGCGCCACCACCTCCACAAGCCGGTCATGGACCAGCCGCAGTACAACCTGCTGCACCGCGAGCGCGTCGAGAAGGAGTACGCCCGGCTGTACGAGGACATCGGCCTCGGGCTCACGATCTGGAGCCCGCTCGCGTCGGGCGTGCTGACGGGCAAGTACCTCGACGGCATCCCCGAAGGCTCGCGCGGCGCGCTTCCCGGCTACGAATGGCTCCGCGACCGGTTGACCGACACGACGGCGCACGCCACAGTGCGTTCCCTCAAGTCGGTCGCCGACGAGCTTGGGTGCAGCCTCGCCCAGCTCGCGATCGCCTGGTGCGCCGTCAACCCCAACGTCTCGACGGTGATCACCGGCGCGAGCAGGGTCGAGCAGGTGCATGAGAACCTCCGCTCGCTCGAGGTCATGCCGAAGCTCGACGCCGAGATCCTCGCGCGCATCGACGCGATCGTCGGCTAGCCACATCCGCTGCTGCCAGCTACGGGGTGCGCTGGCACCCCGGTCCGGGACCGAGCGCGCCCGGACCGGGGTGCCAGCGGTTCCTGCCACCTCGTCGCGCCCGTCTTGGGCCGGCTCGAGCGTCTCGCTCGGTAGCGGTGCGACTACGGCACGTGCCCGCGGGGCACCCGCGCGCTAATCTGTCGACCGCGTGACGTCATCCCATCTCCTTGAGAGCAGTCTCGTGCCGACACCGTACGCGCAGGTCCACGGACGTCTTCTCGTGGACCGCAACGCTGTGGCCGACGAGGCGCTGGGCGGTGGCCGCGAGCTCGAGCTGGATGCAGGGCAGGCTCCGGACACGAAGGCCCGACTGCTCGCGGCCCTCGCGGGCGAGGTGACGGAGAGCATCCTCGTGGTCGACTCGACAGGTCGCATCACCGCGATGCTCGGTGGCGGCCTCCTGCGCCGGGACCGTACCGGCACCCGCATCTTCGACCACTGCCATCCTCGTGATCTTCCGGAGCTGCTCCGGCTCGCGGCGACGGCTCTCGCATCGATTCCTGGCTGGCACGAGCATGGTGCGGTCCGCATTCGCGACGACGGCGGCACGTGGTGCCACGTCGTGCTTCAGGTCAGGAACCGTCGCGACGACCCCGTCGTCGACGGGTTCGTGCTTCGCCTGCGCGAGCGGCCTGCTGCGACCCTTCACCCTCCACTGACCGCGAGCACTGGCGTCGCACGTGAGCTGGAATCTCTCGCTGGCGCGATCCCGCTCCCGATCATGTTCCTCGACCCGTCCGGGCTGCCGTCCTTCGTCAACGACGCGGCTCGCAGCCTCTGTGCGCATCTCCTCGGCCCGCTCTCGGCACGAGGGCTCGCCGGCATCGTCGAGCCACAGGACCGCCCGCTCGTCGAGGAGACGCTGCGCTCCCTCCGCGACTACGCGGGCGAGCGGACGACCGCACTTCGCCTCCTCACCCTCCGTCCAGGCGACGCGGAGCGCTTCGTCGAGGCCACGTTCAGCGCACGGTCCCGGCGCGACGGGGGCGACACGATCGTCGTCACCCTCGTCGACGTGACGACACACCGCGCACGAGAGTCGGAGCTGCTTCGCATCGCGAGCTGCGATCCGCTCACCGGGCTGTTGAACCGGGCCGAGATCGAAGAGGCGCTCGCCGAACGGCTGCGCATGGCTACCGAAGGCGTTGCGCTTCTCTACGTGGACCTCGACGGCTTCAAGGCGGTCAACGACAACCACGGCCACGACGTCGGGGACGATCTCCTCGTCGAGATCGCCCGGATCCTCGACGCGAAGACCCGGCCAGGCGACCTCGTCGCCCGACTCGGTGGCGACGAGTTCGCGATCGTCGTCAACAGCCCGGACCTTTGCGACGCGCACGGCCTGGCGTGCCGCATCGCGGTCGCGATCGCCGAGCTCAGCGCTTACCGCCACCTGCCCGTCAGCGCGAGCGTCGGCGCGGCAACGGCACGTCCTGGCGACACCGCCCGAGACCTGCTGCGACGGGCGGACGCGGCGATGTACGACGAGAAGCGCCGGACGCGGATCGTGCGCTCCGCTACCCGGTGAGCCGGTAGCCGAAGGCCGTGGACCACCCGCCACGCAGCACGCCCGGCCCGAGGTGCCCAGGCAGGCAGGCAGGCAGGCAGGCGAGTTCACATGGCGTTTACAATGCCGTCACAGCCGTGAAACGCGCTCCTGGCAGCGTTGGCGCGGCAGGATGACCGGCCATAGTGGACCCCGAGAGCGCAGGAGCGGTGCGTGAGCTACCAAGCTGAGTACATCTGGATCGACGGCACGGAGCCGACGGCGCAGCTTCGCTGCAAGACGAAGGTCGTCGCCGACGGCAAGGAGCCCGGCATCTGGGGCTTCGACGGCTCGAGTACGAACCAAGCGCCGGGAAGCAGCTCGGACTGCGTCCTGCAGCCCGTCTACGTCGTGCCCGACCCGCTGCGCGGGGGGAAGAACGTCCTCGTGCTGTGCGAGGTCGAGCTGACCGACTTCACCCCGCATGCGACGAACACGCGATCCGAGTGCGTCGCCGTCGCAGAGAAGTATGCGGACCAGGAGCCGATGTTCGGCATAGAGCAGGAGTACACGTTCTTCAAGGACGGGCGGCCGCTCGGCTGGCCCGAGGTCGGTTTCCCTGCTCCGCAAGGTCCGTACTACTGCGCCGTGGGCGGCGACTACATCGTCGGCCGCGAGATCGTCGAGAGGCACACTGCGGCTTGCATCGACGCCGGTTTGTCGATCGAAGGGACGAACGCCGAGGTCATGAAGGGTCAGTGGGAGTTCCAGATCGGGATTCTCCCGCCGCCGGTCATCGGTGACCAGCTCTGGGTCGCGCGCTGGCTGCTCGACAGGATCGCCGAGGACTCCGGCGTCCAGGTGAGCTACGCCGCCAAGCCCGTCCCGGGTGACTGGAATGGTGCCGGTGCCCACACGAACTTCTCCACTGCCGCGATGCGCGAGGGCTACGAGCCCATAATCGCCGCGTGCGAGGCACTCGGCTCCGAGGTCGAGAAGCACATCGACGCGTACGGTGCCGGTATCAAGGACCGGCTGACCGGAGCGCACGAGACGGCCCGCTGGGACCGCTTCAGCTACGGAGCCTCGGACCGGGGCGCGTCGATCCGGATCCCGTGGGCGGCCGAGAAGGCGAAGAAGGGCTGGATCGAGGACCGTCGGCCCAATGCCAACTGCGACCCGTACGTCGTCTCCCGCGTGATCGTCGAGACCGTCTGCGGAGCGGCCGCCGGGAACTGAAAGACAGTCCGGACCTCGCCGGGAGCGCGGCGCCGGACCAGTCATAGCGCACCAGTGTCGTGGGTGCCCGCAGCGCCGCGTCCTACGCGACGCTGCGGGTCACCTCCAGCGCCCAGGAGATCGCCTCGGCCCAGGCGGAGCACAGCACGCCTTTGCCGAACCCGGCTCGCCAGCTTCGATCGGGCTGACCCAGCTGGTAGTCGACGACGTCGGCGACGATCCGGCCGGCGAGGGTGTCGTCCCGCAAGACAGCGTTGCGCAGCTCCTCGCCGAGGACGAGCGCTTCGAGGATCTCCTCGATCGCCACACCCAGCAGGACGTCGAACGCCGACACCATCCCAGCCGTGAACGCGAGACCCGCCCCGGACGGTTGCTCCGTGTCCATGAGCAGCTCGCGCATGCGCGCTCGAACGAGCGCGGTCATCGACTGCTCCCCCGGCGCATTGCCGCGGCCGACCATGAGCAGCAGCGCTGCCCAGCTCTGCATCTGCTGCCAGCCGACGTGCACCAGGGCCTCGCGGATCGAGCGGACGACCCGTCGCGTCCCCCGTGATGCGCCAATACCGGCAAGCTCGAGGAGTTGATAGGCGAGCCCCGGCGCGCTCTGCGCGATTCGCTCGATCTCCCGGATGTCGCACTCGTCCCCGACGAGAGTCTGGACGAGCTCCAGGCGCGCCGCTGTCTCGGGCTCGATCGACCGTCCCGAGACGACCTCGGGGCGCGAGAGCAAGTATCCCTGGAAGTAGTGGAATCCCAGATCCATGCTCGGCATTGACGAACACAAGCTTGTCGCCGACGAGGCGGTCGACGCCGATGCTCACGGAGCTGAAGAGGACCTCGGCCGTCATCAGCTCACCGGCGCGAGCCGATGCCTGGCCAGGGGTCCCGGACACAGCGCGAAAGAGGAGCTCGTAGCCGACGACCACCCGGTCACGGTCGAAGATCGGCTGCCGACCGACGACGACGTCGAAGCCGCCGGGCTCGAGCAGACCGTCCCGGCAGGCCACAGCCGCCTCCCCTCTCGAGCTCCCGTCGACCGCCACGGGACGCTAACGTCAGGTCGGGCCGAGCGCTTGATCTCTTGCTATCGGCGCGGCCTGCTCTCCAGCCGAGGACAGGTCCACCGCGTCCCCGAGCCGCACGAAGGTGCCCCGGTAGTACACGAGCGGCAAACCTGCGCCGGTGCCGAGATCCGCCACCCGGCCGACGACGATCTCGTGGTCACCGGCGTCGTGCACGAACTCGAGCACACACTGTGCCCACGCGAGCACGCCGCCGATCACGGGCGCGCCGAGCGACCCACGCGACCATTCGACACCGGCGAACTTGTCACCTCCCGACGACGCGAAGGCCCGCGCCAGCCCCACCTGGTCGGCGGCGAGGACGTTGATGCAGAACACCCCTGCGGCAACCATGCGCGGCCAGCTCGTGGAGCTCTTCGCCGGGGCAAGCGCGACGAGCGGCGGCTCGAGCGAGAGCGATACGAAGCTCTGGCAGGTGAAGCCGATCGGCTCGCCGCCCGCGACGGCGGTCACGACCGTGACGCCCGTAGCGAAGCGCCCCATGACGTCCTTGAGCCGTGCGATATCGGCTCGCCGTCCGAACGGCGGCACCCGCTCGCCCGTACGGCCCGTCACGTGTCCCGCGCGGGTTCGCCATGCCCCGCGTTCGAGCGGTCCGCTCGCCAGTAGGCCTTCGGCGACAGCCGGTCACCTCCGAGCCGTCCTGCGAGCACGTGACGCACAACGGCTACCACATGGTGCTCCCGAGGACATGGGCGTGCGTCGACGGGGCGTCGGGAGCGGACCTGCGAACCGCATAACGCCTCTTGACAGCTTGCTCCCCATGCGAAGCGAGGGAGAGGGCCAGATCTTGGCCAGGGAGGTGCAGGAGCCGTCTCACCCCGCCAGCGCTTGCCGCGAGTCGGAGACCGGTACAGCGGACGGACGGAGTGATCCTTCCCGCCTCGGTCACCTCGGCAAGCCAATGGGACGGCTCGGGAGAGACGGCGACGCTGCGGTCGCTCTCGCTGGCACTCTCCATCGCAACGTATCCCTCTCCGCTCGCCCCCGGCCACCGCGTGCCCTGCCAGATGGCCCGTCGTCGGTCACGCCATCCGAGATTAGGGCACGGCTCGCGGGAGTCGGGGGACCGGCTGGGCGGTCGACGAGCCCGCCGCGTCGCGGGCGAGCGCCAGAGGACCTTCGACAGGAACGCTCGAGTGCGCTCCTGCGACGGGTGCGCGATGACGTCCCGCGGCACACCGGACTCGACGACACGGCCACCGTCCATGAACACGAGCGCGTCACCGACCTC
>DAHXNN010000137.1 GCA_027365385.1 Acidimicrobiaceae bacterium
CCGTCGTGCGTGGACGCGCTGCGTACAGCGGAGCCGCTTGCACACCGTGTCGAGCTCGTGGCGCGCCTCAATGACGTCGACTACTACGACGACTCGAAGGCGACCACCCCCTCCGCAGTCGTCGCCGCGCTCGCCGGGTTCCGCTCGGTGGTGCTCGTGGCCGGAGGGCGCAACAAGGGCCTCGACCTCGGCGCGATCGCCGCGTACGTGCGCGACGGCGCCCGGACCGGAGCCGAAGTGGACGGTGTGTCGGGCGGAGGCAGGCACGTCCTGCTCAGGGGCGTCGTAGCGGTGGGCGAGTCCGCCCCGGAGCTGCAGCAGGCATTCGCGCCCGACTGGCCAGTCGTCGTCGTCCACTCGATGGACGAGGCCGTAGCGCAAGCCTCCCGGCTCGCGCGGCCGGGCGACGTCGTCCTGCTCTCGCCCGGCTGCGCCTCGTTCGACTGGTACGGCTCCTACGAGGAGCGCGGCGCGGACTTCGCGCGAGCGGTCCTCGAGCTCGTCGGCTCGACAGGGAGGCGCTGACATGGCGACCCAGGCACCTCCACTGCGCCTCGTGGGAGACGGCTCCGCGCCCGCGCCGAGATCGGCGCCCGCGACGACGCGCGCGCCCGGCGTCGCGGCGTTGCTCCGGATCGGAGCCGGAGCCGTCGACCGTGCGGAGGCGGCACGCCGTGACGCCAACCTGCTCAGGCTCGTCGTCTGGTGCCTCGCGGGCTTCGGGCTCGTCATGGTGCTCGCCTCGTCTCCGGTTGCCTCGATCGCCCAGTACGGCTCTCCGTGGTCGCTCTTCGAGCGCCAGACGATGTGGACCGTGCTCGGCGGCGCCGCTTTCTTCGTCGGGTCCCGGCTCGACGTCGCACGGCTGCGGCGCTTCGTCGTCCCTCTGCTCGGCGGGACCACGATGCTCCTGGTCATGGTGCTCGCACCCGGCCTCGGCAAGACCGCAGGGGGCTCGAGCCGTTGGATCGGTTTCGGACCGGTGAGCCTCCAGCCGTCCGAGCTCACCAAGCTCGTCTTCTGCCTGTTCCTCGCCGACATCGTCACCCGGCGCGAGTCCGCCGAGGACCAGCTGCGCGACCTCGTCCGTCCCGTCGGGATCGTGCTCGTCGCTTTCGCCGTGCTGATCCTCGCCCAGCCGGACATGGGAACGGCGGTCGTGCTCGTCTGCACGACGTTCGGGGTGCTCTACGTCGCGGGGCTGCACCGCCGGCTGCTCGCCGCCGTCGTCGGGATCGCAGCAACCGGCGGGACGGTCGTCGCTCTCGCGGCCCCGTACCGGCGTGCTCGCCTGCTGTCGTTCCTCGACCCCTTCGGTCACGCCTCGACGACGGGCTACCAGGTCGTCCAGTCTCTGGCCGCTCTCGGTTCGGGCCATGTCACTGGCGCGGGCGTCGGGAGCTCGGCCGCGATCTGGGGCTGGCTTCCGAACGCACAGACCGACTTCGTCTTCGCAGTCGTAGGTGAGCAGCTCGGCATGGCAGGAACGGTCGCCGTTGTCGTAGCCTTCGCCTGCCTCGGCTGGATCGGGGTCCGGATCGTCGCCCGGACCGAGGACCGCTTCGCGCGCCTGTTCGCAGCGGCTGTCACGTGCTGGATCGTCTGCCAGGCGATGATCAACATCGGCGGGGTGGTGGGGGCGCTCCCGGAGACGGGGATCCCGCTGCCGTTCATCTCCTCCGGTGGCTCTTCCCTCGTCGTCCTCCTCGCCGCGTCGGGTCTGCTCGTCAACGTGGCGCTCCACCCGGGCCGTCTCGCCCGCCCAGCTGCGAAGCGCTCGGCTGCATCCGCCCGCGCCGAGCGCTCTACGAGTCGTGCAGGCGCGCGCTCTGCTCGGTCCCGCCGGTGAGCGCCGCGGCGCGCCACTACGACGTCATCGTGAGTGGTGGCGGCACGGCGGGACACGTGTCGCCGTCTCTCGCTGTCGCGCGCGCCCTCGTCGACGCGGGGCACGAGCCAGCCGCGGTGCACTTCGTCGGCTCGAGGCGGGGCATGGAGGGTCGCCTCGTCCCGCAGGCGGGCTTCGAGGTGACGCTGTTGCCCGGCCGCGGCATCGAGAGGCGCGTGTCGCTGCGCAACCTCGTGACGGTGGCCGGGCTAGGGGTTGCGCTGCTCCGGGCGACGGTGATCGTCGCGCGCCACCGTCCCGCGGTCGTCGTGGCGGTGGCTGGCTACGCGAGCGTGCCGTGCGCGCTAGCGGCGTGGCTGCTGCGCGTGCCGGTCGTCGTCGTCAACATCGACGCGGTGCCCGGCGTCGCGAACCGTCTCGTCGCCCGCTTCGCAGTAGCGAGCGCGGTCGCGCTCCCCGGGACGGGGCTCGCGCGAGCGGTCGTCACCGGGGCGCCGGTGCGGCCCGAGATCCTCGCCGTCGACCGCGGCCCGGGGGGCAGGATCGCGGCGCGGGCTGCCCTCGGGATCGGTGATGGGCGCCTCGTCGTCGTCGTCACGGGTGGCTCGCTCGGGGCGCGTACCTTGAACGACGCCGCGGTGGGGCTCGCGTCGCTCCTGCGCGACAGGGGCGACGTGACCGTCTACCACGTCTGCGGCACGCGCAACTACGAGATGCTCGACGCGCGCATGCGCGACGCGGGAGTAGGCGCGCGACCAGCACCACCGGGCGCTCTCGACTACCGCCTCGTCGCCTACGAGGACGAGATGGCGACCGTTCTGGCCGCTTGCGACCTGCTCGTCGCACGGGCCGGCGCCTCTACGGTCGCGGAGGTGACCGCCGCGGGCGTCCCTTCCGTCCTCGTCCCGCTGCCTGGAGCACCGTCGGACCACCAGCGCCACAACGCGGAGCGGCTCGCCGGCCTCGGTGCCGCGATCGTCCTCGACGACGCGCAGTGCACGCCAGATCAGCTCGCTGGCATCGTGGACGAGCTGGGATCAGATCCTTCGAAGCTGGCTGTGATGGGGACAGCTGCTCGATCGCTCGGTCGCCGCGACGCCGCAGCGCGCATCGCCGCGCTCGTCGACGACGTCGCCGCAAGGCGGCGTCCCACCGGGACGACCGGCGCCGCGGCGGCGACCGGGCAGGAGGAGAGAGGGTGAGCCGTCTCGACCTGTCGCGACCCGGCCACGTCCACGTCGTCGGCGTCGGCGGTGCCGGCATGAGCGCGATCGCCGCCGTGCTCCTCGCGATGGGAGGGGAGGTGAGCGGGAGCGACCTCAAGCACGGTCCGGCTCTCGAGCGCCTCGCCGCGCTCGGCGCGGTGGTCGGCGTCGGCCACAGCGCCGCGAACGTCGCGGGTGCCGACGCTGTCGTGCTGTCGACGGCGATCCCTGCCGACAACCCCGAGGTGATCGAGGCACGCCGGCTCGGGGTGCCGGTGCTCACGAGGGCCGAGGCACTCGCCGCGATCGCAGAGCGGCGCCGTCTCGTGGCCGTGTCGGGGACCCACGGGAAGACGACGACGAGCTCGATGCTCGCGCTCGTGCTCGTCGCAGCGGATCTCCAGCCGTCGTTCATCGTCGGCGGAGACGTCAACCAGATCGGTACGAACGCCGTCTGGGGTGACGGCGAGTGGCTCGTCGTGGAGGCCGACGAGAGCGACGGCACATTCCTCGCACTCGCGCCGGAGATTGCGGTCGTCACGAGTGTCGAGCCCGACCATCTCGACCACTACGGCTCGTTGGCTGCGCTCGAGGCCGCGTTCAAGAGGTTCCTCGAGAGTGCCTCGGGCGCTGCCATCGTCTGCGCCGACGACGCGGTGGCACGGTCGCTGGCGCCGCCCGGAGCGCTCCGCTACGGCTTCTCGCCGGCAGCGGATCTACGCATCGTCGACTTCGCGGGCGGTCGGAGCGACGTGTCGTTCGGTCTCGCACTGCACGGGGAGCACCTCGGACAGCTCTCGCTGCCGGTGCCCGGCGCGCACAACGCGCTCAACGCCACGGCTGCCTTCGCTGCAGCGCGGGAGGTCGGCGCGGGCGTGGAGGCGGTCCAGAGCGCCCTTGCGCGGTTCGCGGGGGTGGCGCGCCGCTTCGAGTTCCGCGGCGAGGCTGGCGGCGTCACCTTCGTCGACGACTACGCGCATCTGCCTGGCGAGGTGGCGGCCACCCTCGCGGCTGCCAAGCGCGGCGGATGGAGGCGCATCGTCTGCGTCTTCCAGCCGCACCGCTACTCACGTCTCGCCACGCTCGCCCCCGACTTCGCCGACGCGTTCGCGGACGCCGATCTCGTCGTCGTCGCCGGGGTCTACCCTGCCGGCGAGGCGCCCCGGCCCGGTGTCTCGGCGAAGCTCGTCCTCGACGCGGTGCTCGACGCGCACCCGGCGACACGAGCGGCCTACCTACCCGAGCGGAGCGAGCTCGTCGGCTACCTGCGCCGCGTGCTAGAGCCCGGGGACTGCTGCGTCACCCTCGGCGCGGGCGACCTCACGACACTTCCAGACGAGCTCATAGCGGAGCTCTCGTGAGCGCGTTCGCCGTCGGGCGTGCCGCGTCGCACGGACCTGGGCCGAGAGGCGAGGAGGAGAGGGTCGCGCACGCGGCGCGGCTTCTCGGCGACCTGGCCCGCCCGGGTGAGCCGCTCGGTCCGCGCACCACCTACCGCGTCGGTGGCGCCGCCGCGCTCTTCGTCGAGATCGAGGACGAGGCAGGGCTCGACGCCGTCGTGGGAGCCGTCACGACGAGTGGCGTCGACGTCCTCGTCATGGGAAACGGCTCGAACATGCTCGTAGCGGACGGCGGCTTCCACGGCCTCGTGGTCGTGCTCGGCGAGGCGTACGCGTCGGTTGAGACGGTGCCCGGTGAAGCGCTCGCGATCGCAGGCGGTGCCTGCGCGTACCCGGTCCTCGCCCGCAAGGCGTCGGCCGCCGGGCTGTCGGGCCTCGAGTGGGCCGTGGGCATCCCGGGAACAGTCGGTGGAGCGGTCCGGATGAACGCCGGCGGTCACGGTGCGTCGACGGGGGAGCGGCTGCTCTCGGCGAGGATCGTCGACCTTGCGACCGGCGCAGACCGGCTGGGCGGGGCATCGGAGCTCGGCCTCGGCTACCGGAGGTCGCATGTCGGGGCGCGCGAGATCGTCGTCGGCGCGACGTTCCGTTGCGCACCCGGCGACCCCGAGCAGAGCGCGGCCGAGATCGCGGCGGTCGTGCGG
>DAHXNN010000138.1 GCA_027365385.1 Acidimicrobiaceae bacterium
TCGAACCGGCGACCCCACGATTATGAGCCGTGTGCTCTTACCAACTGAGCTACGCCGCCAAGCGTGCGAGCCCCCTGTCGGAATCGAACCGACGACACCAGCCTTACCATGGCTGTGCTCTGCCGACTGAGCTAAGGGGGCGTCTCGACCGACCAGGACACGCGCCCTGACGGCTCACAGAGCATACCCGCCTCGCCAGCACGAGCTGGCGAGGCGGTGGCTAGTGTCGCCTCGATGGACCTGAGGAGCGCTCGGGACGACGACGCCGAGGCGATGCGACAGATCTACAACGCGGAGGTGCTCGGCTCGACCGTCACCTTCGATCTCGTGCCCCGGACCGTCGACGAGCAGAGGGCGTGGATGGCTGCCCACGACGGGGCATACCCGGCGATCGTCGCCGTCGAAGGAGCGACCCTGCTCGGATTCGCGTCCCTCTCCCCCTACCGACCACGGCCCGCATATGCGACGACGGTCGAGGACTCGGTCTACGTCGCTGCCGCCTGCCGTGGTAGGGGAGTCGGCAAGGCGCTCGTCATCGAGGTGGTCCGTCTCGCTGCCTCACACGGGTTCCATTCGGTCGTCGCCCGCATCGCCGGCCACCACGAGGTCTCGATCGCGCTCCACCGCTCCTGTGGCTTCGAGCTCGTCGGCGTGGAACGTGAGGTGGGGCGCAAGTTCGGCCGCTGGCTCGACGTCGCCGTCATGCAGCAGCTCGTCGGCCCACCCTGACCGAGAAGAGGACAGCTCCCTCCCCGCGCACAGCTTGTGCCGAGATGGACCTCGACCTCTCAACACCTGCGTCGACCGGGTCGTTGGAACGAACGCGGGACGTGGCGGACATCGGTCCCCGACAGCCCGGAGGTGCCCCGGACGGGCGCCTCGGTACCCGGTCGACGGGTGCGCGATGGGGTCGTCTCCGAGCGAGGGAAGTGCGCCGTGGCGGTGCTCGACATAGTCGTGGGAAGGCAACCGGTCTTCGACCGGGAGTTGACGGTCGTCGGCTACGAGCTGCTCTTCCGCCCTCTCGAGGGCGGCTCGTTCAGTGACCAGCTCGGCGGCGACCTCATGACGACGTCGGTGCTGTTCAGCTCGGTCGGCATCGGCGTGAATCGTCTCGTCGGCGACAAGACCATCTTCTGCAACGTCGACCGCGGGCTGCTCACCGGCAGCGAGCCCGTCGTGCTCTCGCCTGAGCGCACGGTGTTCGAGGTCTCCGAGTCCGTGATGCTCGACGACGAGGTGTTCGCGGGCTGTGAGCACCTCGTCCACCAGGGCTACATGCTGGCACTCGACCATTTCAGGTGGTCCGACGGCGTCGAGCGGCTCCTCGAGATCGCGACACTCGTCAAGATCGACCTCCAGCTGGCCGACCAGACCACGCTCCCGAATCTCATCGACCGATGCCGGGCGTTCGACCTCAGTGTCGTGGCAGAGAAGGTCGAGTTCCCCGAGCAGCTCAACCGTTGCAAGGAGCTCGGGTTCGACTACTTCCAGGGCTATCTGCTATCGCGGCCGAGAATCGTTCCGGGACGGACCCTCGACAGCTCGAGCGTGGCACGCCTGCAGCTCGCAGCGCAGCTCGCGTCGACGGAGTGCAGCGCGTCCCAGCTCGAGGAGATCATCCGTGCCGAGCCGGCGATGGCCTACCAGCTGCTCCAGATGGCTGGGGTAGGCGCGGACCACGGGTTCCGACGCCGTGTCCAGACCCTCAGGGAGGCGCTCGTCATCGTCGGGTGGCGCCAGCTGCAGAGCTGGATCGGCTTCTTGATCCTCACGAACAAAGGCGAGACCTCCGAAGAGGAGGTCGTCACGACCCTCACGCGGGCCCGCATGGCCGAGATGCTCGCATCGGAGTCCTGCCCGCACCTGTCCGGGCTCGCCTTCGCCGCCGGCCTGCTCTCAGCGTTCGATCTCCTGCTCGGGATGCGACTCGAGGATGTTCTCATCTCGCTGCCACTCGACGCCGAGCTCCAGGACGCCGTGCTCGGGAAGGACACCGAGGTGGGGCGGATCGTCGGCGACGTCATCGACTGCCAGCTCGGCAACCCCGAGGAGGCGATTCGGAGCGGCCTGAGCGACGAGGTCCTCCACAAGGCCTCGATCAAGGCGCTGAGCTGGGCGCTGGAGGTCTCGCGAGGCTTCGTGCGCACGAGCCGACCGACAGCCCTTCGTCGCAAGACCCTCGCGACGCGCCACTGAGCTGCGCAGGCGACAGGAAGGGCTTCTCCTTACCTCACGCCACTTCTCAGGTCGCGGTCGCTCCGAGCTCCTCGCCCTGCCGTCCGCGTCGGAGCCTCGGCAGCAAGATGACGGCGACGATCCCGAGAAGTGCGACGACTGCCGCCCCCACGAGGAGCGGGTTTGCGACACCGAGCTCCCGGACGAGCACCTTCGCGCCCGGGAGCCCCACGAAGCACGTCACGCCGGAGAAGATCACCACGGCACGGCGCGCCGCGCCCTCGACGACAGGTGCGAGGAAGACGAATCCCCACGCCGCATACCAGGGTTGGACGACCGGGCTGAGCACGACGATGACGATGAGGCTCCATCCGAGCGCTCGCAGCGGTCCGATCTGCTCCGATCGGAGAAGCATGACGAGCGAGACGACCGCGGCGAGCAACAGACCCGTCCCGCGGGCAAGGGTGAGGAGCGCATGGGTGTGGTCGCCCAGTCCGACGAGGGAGACGACCTTGCCCGAGAACAGGCCTATCGCCGTGGCAGGAGCGAACCACGATCGCACGGTGTCCGGATTCGACAGGCCGGATATCCAGCCCCATCCGAGACCAGCCGCTTCCGAGAGCACCCCCATGACGGCGAGCGACATCGCGAGTGCGGCGGCCACCGGGCGGACGCGCTGGCGGACGCTCCGGCCGGGACCCGCCCATTCCCAACCTATGTAGACGACTCCGATGAGCGCCGGGACCTTTACCGCCGCTCCGACTGCGCAGACAAGTATGCCGACCACCGGATGGCCCTTGCGCGCGAGCGCGTAAGCCGGCACGAGAAATCCGAGCATGAGCGCGTCGTTGTGCCCGCCACCGACGAGGTGGAGAAGCACGAGCGGGTTGAGTGCGGCGAGAGCGAACGCAGTGGCTCCGTCGCGCCCGAACGAGCGGGCGATGACCGGTACCGCCCACGCGAACGCGACCGTCCCGAGGAGCGCGACCAGCCGGAGACCTTCCACCGACATCAGCTCGTTGTGCCCGGTGAGCGAGACGATCCAGCCGGCCACCTCGAGGAAGACCGGGCCGTAGGGAGAGCCGACGTTCTGCCACATCGTGTCGACAAGCCCCACGAAGGGCCCTTGGCCCACCACCGATGGACCGTAGGTATAGGGGTTGATGTGGTGGCTCATCATCCAGCCCTGGGCCGCATAGCTGTACAGGTCGCGACTGAACAGTGGTGCCACGAACAGCAGGGGCATCGCCCACGCGGCGAAGACCGGGACGAGTCGGCTCACCGGGATTCCAGGGTGCTTGCTGCAGATCCGCACGATGTCGTACCAGACCCGCAGCATGAGGATCATGCCCCCGTAGACCGCGACGACACCCAGGAACAGCCCTTGACCCGGCGCCTGACTTCCGGGGACCACCTGCTGAGCAGGCACGCCGAAGTACCAGGCACCGGGAACGCTCTTCAAGGTGAATGGGGAGCTCGGCAGACTGGCTCCTACGACGATGGCGAGCGACGCGAGGAGGCCGAGCAAGGCGGGACGCAGGAGCAGTGGTCGCAGACGCGTCACACCGGCGACGTAGGGGGCCTTGACCACCTCGGGATGCGAGCGACGGCGACGGCGACGTTGCGCCTGTTCCCCGACGTGCGCAACGTGCGTGAGAAGTGACTCGTACGTTCGCCCCACGGCAGCCACCAACCACTCGGGGCAGCCGGCACGCACACCATGATCCTATCCACCGGCACGTGCTGCTGCTGCCCATGCTCCACGGGAATTGGCGCGTCGGCAAGGGCGGTACGTCCCAGGACACGTGCGATCCGTGGGCATTGGCTACGGTTCACCGATGGACGGTCGTGGCGGGCCTCGGACCCGACCATGGCTGGGTCGCCTGACCCGTGGAGACCGGGTCGCTATCGCCGCGCTCATCGGCGCGCCGCTCGTCCTGTTCGTCGTCCCCGCTCTCGTGGGATTCCCACTCCTCACAGGCGACGACGTCATCCAGAACTATCCGCTTCGCGTCCTTGCCGGCGAGATCCTGCGCCACGGCCAGCTGCCCGTCTACAACCCCTACGACTGGTCAGGGGCTCCTTTGCTCGGTGGCGTCAATGCCGGCGCGGCCTTCCCGGCGATCGTGCTCTTCGCCCTCCTCCCGCCGCTCGCCGCGTGGGTCACCACCGATGTCGTCGCGTTCGCCGGTGCAGCGCTCGGCGTCTACGCGTTCCTGCGCTCTGGGCGGCTGTGCCCGCTGGCGGCGGCAATGGGCGCGGCCGCCTACGGGCTCGGAGGGTTCCTGACCTCCCAGGCCGTGCACATCGACGTGGTCGAGACGGGAGCATCCCTCGCCTGGGTGCTCGTGGGCGTCGAACGCATCGCGCACGGCCGACGCGCCGATCGGCCGCTTTGGATCGCCCTTGCCGCCGCGGCAGGCGGGTGCGTGGGTCTCGCAGGCAGCCCCGAGGTGGCCGCCTACTGCTTCATCGCCGCCATGCTCTACGGCGGGCACTTGCTCGTCCACGCGCGGGGGGAGCGATTGCGCATCGCGTCGGCGTTCGGGTGCGCGGCGACGGTCGCCGCGCTCGTCGCCGCGGTGCAGGTTCTCCCCGGCGCCCGGACGGTCGCCTCGTCACAACGCGCCGACGTGGCTCACGGCTTCGCGAGCGCGGGGTCGCTCGACGGCGGCCAGTTGCTCACGCTCCTCGCTCCTCACCTGCTCGGCGGTGGACCTATCGGGTTGCGTAGCTACGTCGGCAGCTACAACCTCGCCGAGATCGACGCGTACTCGGGCATCTTGAGCCTCGTCGCCATCGCGTCGCTGGCGACTCGGTGGCGCGGCGACAGCGCACGGGTGTGGCGGATCTGGTATCTGGTGGGAGGGATCGGGCTCCTCGCTGCCCTTGGCAGCCACACACCGTGGTCTCTGCTCGCCCAGCACCTTCCCGTCATCGGGACGAGTCGCCTGCCGAGCAGGGCTCTCGTCCTCTACGCTCTCGCTTCCTCCGTCCTCCTCGCGCACTGGGCCGATGGCGTCCTTCGAGCCGGGCGCCGAGCCCTCGACCAGAGGCCCGGTTGGGAGGCAGTAGCAGGAGCGACGCCCCCCGTGGCCGTGCTCGCGCTGCTCGGAGTCGTCGCCGTCGGCGGTCGCCAGATCGCCCGTTCGATCGCAGGCGGGCCGGTCGGCGACTGGAGCGTCGCTCGCGTCGCGCCCTACCTTGCAACCTCGGCAGTCCTCGCAGCTGGCGCCGCCGCGTTCTCGGTCGGGCACGGTCTGCTCCCCAGGCGCCCCAGAGCACGCCTGATGCTCGTCCTCGCCCTCGCCGACGCTCTCTTGTTCACTGCGAACCAGAGCTCGCTCGCTCCGGTCTACGCCTCGGCGCTCCGCCGTCCGGACCCGCTGGCGGCCGCTCTCGGGCGTGCTGTCGGCCCGCAGGGCCGGTTCGTCGTCGTCGATCCGAGCCGCTCGGGAGGCATAGCCCTCGACCGGCTCGGCGCGCCAGATCTCAACGTGCTCGGTGGCCCGCCGAGCGCACAGGGCTACGGCTCACTAGTATGGGCACCGTACGCGAGAGCGACGGGGACGCACGGCCAGGACGTGCTCGCGCCGAGCGCGGTGGCAGGCTCGGTCCTCGACGCGCTCTCCGTGCACGTGCTGCTCGTCACGGCTGCTTCGTTCGAAGTGAGGCTGCATCCCGGACAGGTCCCGGCGGCTGTGCCTATCCGTCTCGGGCGCGCACGACCCGTGACGCGTCTGTTCGGTCGGAAGGATGCGGTGACGGCGGTGACGTTGCGCGCTGCCTCGGGCGACCGGACCGACGGTGCGACGATGCGCGCGCTGGCGGGCACGATCCGACTCCTCGACGCCCGTGGGCTCGTCGAACGCGAGGTGCCGGGCTCGACGAGCACGTCGGGTGCCGGTGGCGAGGTGACCGTGTCGTATCGCCGGCCCCAGGTCGCGGCCGGGCTCGCGTTCTGCGGCTCCGTCGGCGCGGCTGTCGGCGGCTCCGCCGGCGGAGCCATCTCGCGCCTCGGCGTGGCCGTAACCGTCGCCGGGGGCGCGCGATTCTCGCTCTCCGGTCCCCTGGCGTCGTCCGCCACGCCGCCCCACTGGGAACTCGCGGGGTCACTCGGACCTTATACCGTGCTCCACGACAGCCGCGCTTCTCCCGCGCTGTCGAGCACGGGCCGCGCGTCGTTGCGCGCGCTGGCGAGCCCGGCGTGGGGGACCGTGCTTCGCGTCTCTGTCAGGGCGCCCGAGCCGTTCACGTTGGTCCGAAGCGTGGCGGACATCCCCGGCTGGACAGCGACCATCGACGGCAATGGACACGTCCGCCCCGTCAAGATCCGCCGAGACGGCCTGGTGCAGGAGGTCGCTCTGCCTGCGGGCCGCTACGTCGTCGTGTTCTCCTACGAGACTCCCGGCCTGTCGGTCGGATTGCTGGCGAGCGCTGCCGGCTGCCTGGCACTGCTCGCGCTGCTCGTGGCGCGGCGCTGGGCCGATCCGACGGCGACACGTCGTCTACGGCGCCCACTGGTGGGCGCGGACAGCCGCCGTCGGATCAGCCGTGCACCGTGGGCCGGGAAGGATTCGAACCTTCGAAGGCTGTGCCGACAGATTTACAGTCTGCTCCCTTTGGCCACTTGGGTACCGACCCGTCGGGCGGACACATTATCCGATCGCCGCACAGGGGCGGTCCCTCTCGGCACAGCCTCGCGCTAGCGTTTGGCCGTGCCGAGTTTCGACGTGACCTCTGAGGTCGACCTCCAGGAAGTCCGCAACGCCGTCGACCAGGCGACTCGCGAGATAGCGACGCGCTTCGACTTCAAAGGCACGGGAGCGACGATCGAGTTCGACGACCACGACATCGAGCTCAACGCACCTACCGAGGACAGGCTACGTGCGCTTGTGCAGGTGCTCGAGGAGAAGCTCGTGCGGCGTGGCGTGTCGCTCAAGGGTGTCACGTACGGCAAGATAGAGGATGCCTCGAGGGGCGCCGTCCGCCAGCATGCCGAGCTGCAGGCTGGCATCTCGGCGGACCGCGCGAAGCAGATCAACAGGTCAGTCAAGGATCTCGGGTTGAAGGGCGTGACATCCCAGGCCCAAGGCGACCGGCTGAGGGTCACCGGCAAGAAGCGCGACGAGCTCCAGACGGTGATCGCCCACCTGAAGGAGCAGGACTTCGAGATCCCGCTCCAGTTCGGCAACTTCAGGGACTGACCATCCGGCCGCAGGTCAGATGACCAGCGTCGCTTGGTGCGCGAAGTCCACGAGCGGCTGCGGCCAGACACCAAAGACAAGGGTCGTCGCGACGCATAGGACCAGCCCTGCCGCCACCCACGGCGACACCGCCACGCTCGTCGGATCCGGCTCGACGGCCCCGACGAGCGACGCCACCGGCGCTGCGACAAGCGTCGCTACACCGCTCCCAGACGGCACCTCGAACGTGTCCCCAAGCGTCCCGCTGGCGACGGCGCCTTCGTGCGTCGAGTTCGTCCGACCGACGTCGGAGAACATGAGGAAGACGAGGCGCAAGTAGAAGAACGCCGCGACTGCGGCAGTGCCCATCGCGACAGCTGCCAGCGCGTAGCTGTGGGCCGACACGGCAGCCTCGACGACGTAGAGCTTCGCGAAGAAGCCGGTCGTGAACGGAGCGCCGGCCTGGGCGAGCAGCAGGACTGCGAAGGCGACAGCGAGAACCGGTTGGCGTCTGCCGAGGCCCCTGTACCTCTCGAGACCGTGCCTCTCGTCCCCCTTGCCCCCCACCGCTGCGACAACGGCGAAGCTGCCGAGCGCGAGGAAGCTGTAGGTGAAGAGATAGAAGACGCTCCCAGCGACACCGCGTGCTGTCGCCGCCTGCAGGCCGAGCAGGACGAAGCCCGCGTGGTTGATAGAAGAGTACGCGAGCATGCGCTTGACGTCGCTCTGGACGAGGGCAACGACCGCGCCGAGAACAAGCGTCAGGATCGCGATCACCCATATCGCTGGTTGCCAGGTTCCACGAAGCGTGGGGAACGTCGTCACGAAGACGCGAAGCAGTGCCGCGAAGCCCCCGGCCTTCGCCATCGACGCCATGAATCCCGTCGCCGGTGTCGGGGATCCTTGGTAGACGTCTGGGGTCCACATATGGAAGGGCACGGCCGCCACCTTGAACGCGAACCCGACGAGCAGGAGCGCGAGCCCCCCGAGGAGGACGCCGTCGGACGTCACGACGTTGCGCGCGAGGAAGCCTGCTATCTGCGCGAGATTCGTCGACCCGGTCGCGCCATAGGTAAGGGCGATGCCGTAGACGAAGATCGCCGAGGAGAACGCGCCGAGGACGAAGTACTTCATAGCGGCTTCGCCCGAGCTCTCCCGCCAGTGGTCGAAGCCGGCGAGGATGTACAACGGGATCGAAAGGATCTCGAGCGCGAGGAAGATGAGGACGAGGTCGTTGGCGGTCGCCATGAACATCGCGCCCGAGCCGGAGATGAGAGCGAGCACGTAGTACTCGCAGCCGCCGACACCCTCGCGCCGTAGATGACCTGCAGCCAGCATCGGCGCGACGACGAGGATGCACGACACGAGGACGAGGAACAGCACGCCGAACCCGTCGACGTTGACCGCGCGGGCAACGGCCGTGAAGGGGCCGTGGTCCGATACGTCGCGCCACAGCACGAGCGAGGCGATGAGAGAGGCGATACCGATCCCGACCGTCGCCGTCGCATACGCCTCGGTCGGCAACGGGCGTGGGCTGAGTGAGGAGACGAGGAGGAGGACGAGCATCCCTCCGAGCAGAATGAGCTCCGGCAGGATGGCCGTGTAGTCGATACGCGGCATGGCGATGCCACCAGCCGCCAGCAGGTGGGCAGCCATGCTGGCCAGGATCGCCGTCGAGCCCGTCACGTGCGCGCCCCCTTCGTCTCACGTCCCGTGGCTCTCGTCGCGAGAGTCCGCTCGCCGCCAGTGCCGAGCTGGAGAGTCACTGACGAGCTGTAGGCCGTCGAGGTTCGCGCCGCGAGGGTCCCGCTGACGGGCTGGCCGGCAAGCGGGATGCGGGGATGGGCAACCTGCTCGACGTGCAGGACAAGGGCGTCGACCGACGGCGTGATCCGCTCGAGGACAGGCTGCGGGTAGACGCCGAGTGCGACGATCAGCACGACGAGCGGCGCGAGGACGAGAGCTTCGCGCCACGTCATCTCCGCGAAGGGTGCTTCGCCCGCCACGGGATCTGCCTTGCCGTGGAAGACGCGCTGGTAGGCCCAGAGGAAGTAGGCAGCAGCGACAACCACCCCGCCGGTCGCGGCGACTGCCCACCAGCGGTGCGTGAGGAACGTTCCGGACAAGATGAGGAACTCGCCGACGAAGCCGTTGAGGCCGGGGACACCGATGGACGCGAGCATCACGACGGTGAAGACACCGGCGAGCACCGGGGCAGAGCTCTGAAGGCCCTTCAGCTTCGGTATGGCAAACGTGCCTCGACGCCGGTAGATCATCGCTATGAGGAGGAACAGCGCTGCGGTGTAGATGCCATGGTTGACCATCTGCAGCACTGCGCCCGAGAGGGACTCGCCGGTGAGAGCGAAGAGCCCGACGACGATGAAGCCGAGGTGTGCGAGCGAGGAGTACGCGACCAGTCGCTTCAGGTCGTGTTGGACCGCAGCGACGATCCCACCGTAGATGATGCCGATCACACCGAGCGTGAGGAGCAGTGGGGCGAGGACGACGACGGCATGGGGGAACAGTCCGAGGTCGAAGCGGATGATCCCGTACGTCCCGAGCTTGGCCATGACACCGGCCAGCAGCACTGATCCCGCCGCAGGGGACTCTCCATAGGCATCGGGTGACCAGGTGTGAAAAGGGAACACCGGTGCCTTCACCGCAAACGCCGCCGTGAAGGAGAGGAAGAGGACGATGTCTGCCGTCCCCGACAGATGCGTGCTGGCAAGCTCGCGTATGTCAAAGGTCGTCACACCGGTCTGCCCCTGGTGGATGAAGACCAGCGAGACGATTCCGACAAGCATGAATGCCGAGGCGGCGAAGGTGTACAGGAAGAACTTCGTCGCCGCATATCCACGGCGCTCGTGACCCCATCCGACGATCAAGAAGTACACCGGGACGAGCGTCGCCTCGAAGAACAGGAAGAACAGGAGCACGTCGATCGAGAGGAAGCTCCCGAGGCAAGCAGCCTCTAGGAAGAGCACCCACGCCGTGAAGGACTTCGGGTTCTCACGTGCCGTGGCTCCGGCCAGGGCGACCGGGAACAGCACCGCGGACATGAGCACGAGGAAGAGCGAGATGCCGTCGACTCCGAGCGTCCAGGAGATGCCGAGCGGAGCGATCCAGGGGTGCTCGCTCACCATCTGGTAGCCGCCGAAGCCCGCCTGGAACTGGTCGAGCACCGCTGCCGCGATGCCGAGGACGGCAAGTGATGCCGCCATGCCTGCCGCGCGGATCGCCCATGTAGCGCTGCGGGGCAGGAGCATCACCAGGACGGCCGCGCCCGCGGGGACGAGGACCAGCGCTGTGAGGAAGGGGAACGCCTGTTGACCTCCGGTGATGCCGGCGGTCAAGATCGGTCCGAAGGCGCTAGCTGTCATGACCCCACCCGGACGAGGACGTAGGCGACGAGGACGACGAGACCCGCAACGAGGCCGAGGGCGTAGTTGCGGACATAGCCGCTCTGGACCCTCCTGAGCCGTTCGCCGCTCCAGCGCGTGACGCCGGCGACGCCGTTCACCGCCCCGTCGACGATACGCGACTCGACGACAGTCGCTGTGAAGCTCGCCAGCGCGGTGGACGTCCGAGCGACGAACCTGTCCTCGCCGCGGTCGACGAACCACGCCATGAACAAGAACCTTGGCTCGAGGGCAGGCCTGCTCGACGAGGCTCGCCACACCGAAGCGGCAACGAGGACACCCGTGACGGCGATGGCTGCGTCGACCACCGAGAACAGCCATTCCTGACCGACGCTGAAATGCGTCTGAAGCAAGCTCGGCCCGACGACCGGGTCGAGCCAGCGCTCGAGGAACACGAGGTTGGGATGGAAGGGGAGGTCGATGAAGCCCCCCAGGGCCGCGAGGGTCGCGAGCACGACGAGAGGGAGGGACATGTGCCAGGACGGGTCGTGAGGGTGCAGTCCATGGCCGAGCTCCTCGTTGTCGTGCCCGTCGGCCACCGGACGCGCCTCTGTCCAGCGCCGCTCGCCAAGGAAGACGAGGAAGTACTCGCGACCCATGTAGTAGGCAGTCAGGAGCGCGCTGACCGCTCCGATCACCCAGAGAGCCGGCGTCACTGCCCACGCGTTCTGGAGCACGTCACCTTTCGACCAGAATCCGCTGAAGGGCGGGACACCTGCGATCGAGAACCAGCCGATCAGGAACGTGATGCCGGTGATAGGCATGAGCCTTGCAAGGCCGCCCATGTTCTTGATGTCCTGGTCCTCGTCCATCGCGTGGATGACCGAGCCCGATCCCAGGAAGAGCAGCGCCTTGTAGAAGGCGTGCGTCAGCATCAGGAAGATCGCCGCGACGTACGCGCCTGAGCCGACGGCTAGGAACATGTAGCCGAGCTGGGACACGGTCGAGTAGGCGAGCACCTTCTTGATGTCGTTCTGGGCGCAGGCGCTCGTCGCCCCCACGAAGGCCGTGACGGCACCGACCCACGCGATGACGTGGGCTGCATCGGGTGTGAGGTGCAGGATCGGGTTGATCCGGCACATCAGGTAGACGCCTGCCGTCACCATCGTCGCTGCGTGGATGAGCGCGGAGACCGGAGTCGGACCGGCCATGGCGTCGGCGAGCCACGGGAACAGCGGTATCTGCGCGGACTTCCCGACCGCTCCGAGGAAGAGCAGCAGGGCGATCGCGACGAGGCTCGGCGTGCCGACGTGACCGAGGCGGGAGAACACCGTCGTGTACTCGAAGCTCCCGGTGCGCTCGAAGATCAAGAACAACGCGACGAGGAACCCGGCGTCTCCGATCCTGTTGAAGATCATCGCCTTCTTACCCGCGCTCGCAGCCTCGTCTCGCTCGAACCAGAACGCGATGAGGAAGTACGAGCAGACGCCCACGCCCTCCCAGCCGAAGAAGGAGAGGACGAAGTTGTCGGCGAGGACGAGCATCAGCATCGCGAAGACGAACAAGTTCAAGTAGGTGAAGAACTTCGGGAACTGCTCGTCATGCTTCATGTAACCGATCGAGTAGAGGTGGATCAGCGAGCTGACTCCGGTGATGAACGCAGCCATCGTCATCGAGAGCGGGTCGACGAGAATCCCCGCGCCAACGCGCAGTCGACCAGCTCCGAACCACGTGAACCAGCTCTGCGTGAACTCTCGGTGCGCGGGCGCCTGCTGGAACAGCGCGACGAACACGATCACCGTGACGACGAACGACGCGGCGACCATCGCCGTCGCGAGCCAGCCTGCAAGCGGGTTGCCGAGACGGCGACCCAGAGAGAACAGGACTGCAAAGCCCGCGAGGGGCAGGATGGGGATGAGGAAGGCGGCGTGGATCACGTCGGTACGGTCAACCCTTCATGACGTGGGCGTCGTCGGCAGTCGCGCCGACCTTGCGCCGGAAGATGGCCACGATGATGCCCAGACCGACGACCACCTCGGCCGCGGCGACGACGAGCACGAAGAACACGGCCACCTGGCCCCCGACGTCGTCGAGGGCACGCGCGTACGTGACGAATGTGAGGTTCGCAGCGTTGAGCATCAGCTCGATGCACATGAACATGACAAGCACATTGCGCCGGACGAGAAGCCCGACGACGCCGATGGTGAAGAGCACTGCAGCAAGCGTGAGGTACCAGCTGGCGTCGACGCTCATCTCGAGCCCACCTCCTCGCGAACCTCGAGATCACCCTCGGCGCGGGCTGGCCCGATCTCACGCTCGCCGGCGGTGCGCTCGCCGGCCACGCCTGCAGCGGGGTCGGCAGTGCCTGTCCCTGCTGCCTCGTCCGGCTCTGCACCACCGCCCGGACCCTCCTGCTCGCGCCGCTCGGGCCTGCGTGCGAGCACCACGGCGCCCACGACAGCGACGACGAGCAGTGCGGAGGTGACCTCGAAGGGGACGAGGTAGGTGGTGAAGATCGCCCGACCGAGGACTGCCACGTTGGCCCCCGGGCTGGAGAGCTTCCCCTCCACCGAGTGCGCTCCGGTCGTCCACCGGCTGCGCGACAGCAGGATCACCTCGGCGAGGACCAGGCAACCGAGGAGAAGGGCGACGAGCCGCTGGCCCCGGAACACCTCGGCGAGCACGCGCTCTTGACGGTCGACACCGAGGAGCATGATCACGAAGAGGAAGAGCACGACGATCGCGCCCGTGTAGACGATCACCTGAATCGCAGCGAGGAACTGGGCGTTCTCCTCGACAAAGAGCACAGCGATACCAAACAACGTCATGACGAGCGACAACGCGGCGTGGACGGGGTTGCGCATCAGCACGACACCCAGCGCGCCGACCACACAGATGACAGCCGCTATCGCGAACGTGAGGGCGTCGGGGATCGTCGCGACCGCGAGGACCATGGAATCGCCCATCAGCGGACCTTCCCGCCGAGACGCACGGGAATCTTGTTGCGTGAGACGGTGCGGACGGAGATGTTGCCGGTCGCTTCATCGTCGCGTCGGCCGCTCTGACCCGCCTCCGGAGGACGGACTCCGTAGCCGAGCTCCCCCGACCACTGGACCTCGCCCTCGTACTGTGCCGCACCGTTCGGCGCGGTCGCCCGCATCCAGCCAGAAGTGTGCTGGTCCTCCCCCTCCCGCCAGTCCTCCCACGGGAGGTGCCGGGGCCGGCCTTCGTCGTCGACGACGAGCTCGGCCTTCGTGTAGATGGCGTCGGCCCGGCTCGTGAAGGAGAACTCGAACAGCTTCGACTCCGTGATCGCCTCCGTCGGACAGGCTTCGACGCACAGGTCGCAGTGGATGCATCGCAGGTAGTTGATCTCGTAGACGAAGCCGAAGCGCTCGCCCGGGGACGTCGGCGCGTCCGGGTCGTTGTCGGCACCTCGGACATAGATGCAGTCCGCCGGGCACACAGCCGCGCAGAGCTCACAGCCGATGCACTTCTCCATGCCGTCCTCGTAGCGATTGAGGACGTGCCGCCCGTGGGCCCGGGGCGGCTTGGGCTGCTTCTCCTTCGGGTATTCGCGCGTCACACGCGGCTCGAGCACCTGCTTGAGGGTGAGCTTGAACCCGCCGAAGAACCGGAGGTCGTCGAAGATGCCCATCGATCAGCTCCCCGCCTTGTCGGCGTCGAGGGTTCGCAGCATCGGCGCTGGTGGGCCCGGCCTCACGACGCGGGCGGCGCCAGTAGCCGCTGCCGGCAGCGCGTCACGTCGCCGCCGGCCGACGCGGACGGCCTGGTAGAGCAACGCCGCTCCCACGATCCCAGCACCGAGCAGAGCGAAGCCCCAGGCGACCGAGACAATGACGCCGGCCACGACGAGGAGCCATCCGAGCGACAGCGGGATGAGCCGCTTCCAACCGAGATCCATCAGCTGGTCGTAGCGCATCCGGGGAAGCGAGGCGCGGATCCACACCTGGACATAGCAGAAGACGACCGTCTTTCCCACGAACCAGACGATCGGCCAGAGCCACGGCAGGAAGTGGAACCCCGGCCCATCGGGCCCGCCGAAGAACAACGTCACGGCCACCGCAGACATGGTGATCGTGTTCATGAACTCGGCGAGATAGAACAGCGCGAAGCGGAGCGAAGAATACTCCGTGTTGAAGCCCCCGCCGAGCTCCGACTCGCCTTCTGCGAGGTCGAACGGCGGTCGGTTCATCTCGGCGGTGGACGCGATGAGGAACACGACGAACGGCACGATGCCGAGGCGGAGGACGTTCCACTGCCAGACGTGGTGCGCCTGGGATTGGACGATGGCGCGGGTCGAGAGCGAGTGCGATTCGAGGACGACCGTGACGACCGCCAGACCGAGCGCGGCCTCGTAAGAGATCATCTGGGCAGAGGCGCGGATCGAGCCGAGGAGCGGGTACTTCGAGCCCGACGACCATCCGGCGAGCATCGTGCCGTAGACGGCCACCGAGCTCAGCGCGAGCAGGAACAGGATGCCCATGGGTGGATCGGCGACCTGGAGCTCGACCACGTGGTGCGCGATCGTGACGACGCCCCCGACGGGCACGATCGCGAACATCAGGAAGGCCGGCACGACAGCGAGGAGCGGCGCGAGCCGGAACACGAAGCGGTCTGCCCGGTCAGGGAGCAAGTCCTCTTTGAAGAAGAGCTTCGTGCCGTCGGCGAGCGACTGGAGCAGCCCGTACGGCCCCGCTCGGTTCGGGCCGATCCGGTCCTGCATGTCGGAGATGACCTTGCGCTCGAACCAGACCATGAGCATCGTCGCGACGAGCAGGGCAGCGAACGCGACCAACGCCTTGACGACGACGATGACGATGACTGCGAGGCCGACGCCGTGGGCGAAGAGCGGATCTGGCATCAGAGCGTCTCCAGCCGCACGTCGGTCACCATCGCGGTGACGTCGACGAGGCGAGAAGCGGCCGCCAGCACGCCGTCGTGCGCTGGGCCGTCCGGCACGGCATTCGCGCGCAGGACGACCACCTGGCGATCGAGAGCTTCGTCCGCTGAGACCACGACCGTTGCCTCGCGCCCCGACGAGCGGACGCGGAGCCGGGCCCCTGGAGCGACGCCCAGGCGGGCGATCTCTGCCGGGTGGACCGACAGGACGTCGGCATGCGCGAGAGGTGCAAGGGACGGGCACGAGGCGACGAGCGTGCCGCCGTCGTAGAGGGAGCGCCGGACCACGAGACGGTGCGAGTACGCGTCGAGGCGCGCCACACCCGGCACCGTGCCGGCGCCAGGGCACGGTACGAGTGCGGGGCGCACGTCGACCGGATCGGTCGGCTGTGGCTCCACGTCGCCCGCGCCGCCGAGCGGACGTGCAGCGCCGACGCGCAACGGCGCGCCCTGCTCGTCGGTCGAGGTGATGCCCGGTGTCGCCATGGGGTCGATCGGACGCGCTCCGGCCCCGCGCTTCCCGATCCCGACCGAGACGGCGCCGATAGGCACGACGATCCCGTCCCTCCCGGACGGTCGAGCGAGGACCTCGGGCGTCACGCCACGATATGCGGGAGCCAGTCGCTCGATCTCCTCTGAGATCGACTCGAGGTTGTCGAAGCCGAGATCCGAGCCGAGGCGGCGAGCCAGCTCGACTGCGACGGTCCAGGCGGGCCAGGCCGTGCCCGGCGGCACGACCTTGGCGGCAAGCCTGCTCACGCGGCCTTCGATGTTCGTCGTCGTGCCTGCCCGCTCGGCATCGCCCGCTACGGGCAGCACGACGTCGGCATGGGCTGACGACGCATCGCGATGCGTAGCGATGGAGACGAGGAACGGGACGCGCTCGAGGGCCGTCGCGGCAAGCTCTCTGTCGGGGAAGTCGCTGAGCGGGTCTGCGCCGAGAAGCACGAGCATCTGCAGCTCGCCTTCGGCGGCGGCGGCGAGGATCCCGGCAGTGTCGCGGCCACGACCCTCCGGCAGCGTCGCGCCCCAGGCCGCCGAGAACCACTCCCGGGCGTCGTCCGCGGCGACCCGTCCGGGGAGGAGCCCGGGTGCCAGACCCATGTCGAGTGCTCCGAGGACGTTCGCCCTGCGCAACGCGGGGAGGAACCGGGCACCTGGTAGGGACTCGTGAAGGAGTGCCGCTGCGGCCGCGACCGGCTCCGAGCCCTCGGCGAGCGACTGCCGCCCGAGGACGACGACCACCCCGGCGCCAGGAGTGCCCGACGTGCCGGGCACACCGACGAGGAGGTCATGAACCGTCTGGATCTGCTCGCCGGCGACGCCGGCGACATCGCCCTGCAACTCCGGCGAGACGAGCGCCGCGGCGAGCTGGGCTGTCTCGGCCGGCCTGCACATGAGCCGGACGGTGGCGAACGACGCCGACGCGTTGGCGACCGGCGAGATGTCGACGACAGAGGTGCCGCGGCCCGCTGCCTCCCGCAGGCGCAGGTAGAGGATGGGGAGCTCCTCTCGGATGTCGCCCGCCAGGAGCACGACGACGCGAGCGGACGCCGCTTCGTCGATCGTCGCCCGGGGGAGCCCGAGGACAAGCTCTGCCGGAAGCCCGTCACCGAGCTGCGCATCCACCGAGTCCGTGCCGAGGACGACCCGCGCAAGCTTCGACCACGCATACGCGTCCTCGTTCGCGAGTCGTGCCCCGCCGACGATGCCGATCGCTCCACTGCCGCCGGCCGCGCGCGCCTGGCGGGCACCTGCGGCGAGCTCGCCCAGGGCATCGTGCCACCGAGCCGGCTCGAGCCCAGAGTCGCGGCGGACGAGCGGCTCGCCGAGACGCTCCGGCGTGTTGACGGCTTCGAAGCTGTAGCGCCCCTTGTCGCAGAGCCAGCTCTGGTTCACCGGATCGGAGTCGACCCCGAGATAGCGGACGAGGACCCCTGCGGAGGACTGTGCGACTACCCGGCAACCCACCGCGCACGTCGTGCAGGTCGTCTCCACCTGCTCTAGGTCCCATGGACGTGACTTGAAGCGGTACGCCGGCGAGGTCAACGCCCCCACGGGGCAGATCTGGATCGTGTTCCCGCTGAAGTAAGACGTGAACGGCCGATCCGGGAACGGCGCGACCTCGATGCTCGAGCCGCGGAACGCGAAGTCGATGAGCGCTTCGCCAGCGATCTCCCCGGCGAAGCGGGTGCAGCGCGCGCACTGGATGCACCGCTCTCGGTCGAGCAGGACGAGGGGACCGATCTCGATCGGCTTCGCCCAGTGCCGCTTCTCCTCGACGAAGCGGCTCTCGCCGGGTCCGTGCGACAACGCCTGGTCCTGGAGGGGACACTCGCCGCCCTTGTCGCAGACCGGGCAGTCGAGTGGGTGGTTGACGAGCAGGAACTCGAGCACGCCCTCTTGGGCTTTGCGGGCCTTCGGCGAGCCCGTGACCACCTCCTGGCCCTCGGCGACACGCAGGTAGCACGCGGGCTGGAGGCTGAAGCCGCGGGGCCCGGAGACCTCTACGAGGCACATGCGGCACATGCCCACAGGCTCCATGTGCGGGTGATAGCAGAAACGGGGAATATAGACCCCCGCACGCTCCGCCGCCTCGATGACGAGCTCGCCCGGGCGAGCGTCCACCGGGCGTCCGTCGACGACGACGTGGACAGCGTCGGGCGCGCTCATCGTGCCGCTCGCATGGGGCAGCCGCCTTCCTTGACGTGCAAGAGAAACTCGTCCCGGAACATCCGGATGCCCGACGCCACGGACGACGGTATGGACGGGCCGAGCACGCAGATCGTCGTCTGCTGCGGGGGCCACGAGACGCCAGGCGCGATGTTGTCACACGCGTCCATGAGCAGGTCGAGGTCCGCCTCCCGGCCGTTCCCCTCCTCGATGCGGCGCATCATCTTCTCGATCCAACCGCTTCCCTCACGACACGGCGTGCACTGCCCGCAGGACTCCCGTGCGAAGAACCGCGTGATCCGCCAGGCAGCACGCACCGCGCAGGTCGTGTCATCCATGACCACCACCGAGCCCGAGCCGAGCATCGAGCCTGCCCGAGCGACCGCGTCCTGGTCGAGCCCGAGGTCGATCTGGTCCGGACCGAACCACGGAGCCGACACCCCACCGGGGATGAAGGCCTTCAGCTCGCCACCGTCACGGATGCCCCCGCCGAGCGACGGGTCGTAGACGAGATCGCGGAACGTCGTCTTCGACATCTCGAGCTCGTACCAGCCGGGGCGCTCGACGCGTCCAGAGAGCGCGAAGAGCCGCGTGCCCGTCGACGAACCTGCACCGAGGGCGGCGAAGGCCTCGCCACCGTTGACGACGATCCACGGGAGGTTCGACACGGTCTCGATGTTGTTCACCACCGTCGGCGCGCCGTAAAGGCCTATCGCGGCGGGGAAGTACGGCGGCTTGATGCGCGGGAAGCCCCTCTTGCCCTCGAGGCTCTCGAGCAGAGCCGTCTCCTCGCCGCAGATATATGCCCCGGCGCCCGGATGGACGACGAGGTCGAGCGAGAAGGACGATCCGAGGATGCCGGTACCCAGCGCGCCGTACGCGTAAGCGTCGTTGCAGGCCTGCTGGAGGCGCTCGAGGCCGAGCGCGAACTCGCCACGACAGAAGATGAAGGCCTGGCTCACGCCGAGAGCGAAGGCGGCAATGATCGCTCCTTCGACGACCTGATGAGGATCTCGCTCGACGAGCAGGTGGTCCTTGAAGGTCGCAGGCTCGCTCTCGTCGCCGTTGACGACGAGATACGACACGTCCGCCTTGCGCAGCATCGACCACTTGCGGCCCGCGGGGAAGCCCGCTCCTCCCCGGCCGAGGAGGCTGGCCTTGTCGACCTGCTCGCGCACGGCGTCAGGCCCGAGGGCGATCGCTCGCCGCAAACCCTCGTAGCCGCCGGTCGCAAGATAGCGCTCAAGGGTGTGGGCGTCAGCGTAGGCCATCCGGCCCGTGACGATGGGTGGCGCGCCGGTGATCACGGTGCGGACCCCTCTCCTGCGCCGACGCCGCTGTCATCCGCCTCGTGGGCGAGTAGGCCAACCGTGCGCTCGACGCGGCACAAGACCCCGTGACGAGGAACCTGTCCGGCGAGGACACCCGTACGGAGATCCTCGACGAGCTGGTCGAACGACGCAGCGTCGAGCGGTCCGAAGAATCGGTGATTGACCTGGACGCATGGTGCCGTGTCGCAGCCCGCGAGGCACTCGGCCTCTTCCAAGGTGAACTCGCCGTCGTCGGTCGTCTGGCCCGCGTGAACGCCGAGACGCTCCTGGGCGTGCTCCAGCAGCTCGTATGCGCCAGCGAGCATGCATGCGACGTTCGTGCACACGGCGACGACATGCCTGCCGACGGGCTCGGTATGGAGCATGTCGTAGAACGTCGCCGTCCCGTGCACCTCGGCCGGCGTCACGCCGACGAGTGCGGCGACGTCTTCCATCGCCTCGGGTGTGAGCCAACCGTCTTGCGCCTGTGCGAGGTGGCAAAGCGGTATCAGCGCGGACCGAGGCTCGGGGTAGACAGCCACGAGCCGTCGTGCCCGTTCGAGGTTCTCGTCGCTCAAATGGGCCATCAGCGGTCCACCTCCCCGAGCACAGGGTCGACCGAGGACAGGATCGCTATGGCGTCGGCGAGAAGGCTTCCGCGCAGTAGCGCCGGAACGCTCTGGAGGTTCACGAAGCTCGGGCCGCGCCAGTGCATCCGGTATGGCTTGTTCGAGCCGTTCGAGACGATGTAACAGCCAAGCTCGCCCCGCGGCGACTCGATCGACGCGTAGACCTCGCCCTCCGGCGGCTCGAAGCCACGCGTATAGAGCTTGAAGTGGTGGATGAGGGCCTCCATCGACTCGTCGATACGTGCCCGCGGCGGGGGGGTCACCTTCTTGTCCTGCACCTTGTAGTCGCCGCTCGGCATCCTCTCGACGACCTGGCGCACGATCCTGATCGACTCCCGGACCTCGTTGAGCCTGACCGCGTAGCGGTCGAACGTGTCGCCGACCGTGCCGACGATGACGTCGAAGTCGACCTCCTCGTACGCGAGATAGGGCATCGACTTGCGCAGGTCCCAGGCAACACCGGCCGCACGTAGGATCGGACCGGTAGCAGACATGGCCAAGGCCAGGTCCGGCCCGATGACCCCGATGCCCTCCGTCCGCTCGCGAAAGATCGGCTGGCCCGTGAGCAGCTCGTCGTACTCGTCGAGACGACCCGCGATCGTGTCCGCGATGACCGAGACGTCGTCCTCCCAGCCGTCAGGCAGGTCAGCCGCTACCCCGCCCGGACGAATGTAGTTGTGGTTCATCCGCAGCCCTGTCGTCTTCTCGAAGAACGAGAGGACCATCTCCCGCTCGCGGAAGCCGAAGATCATCATCGTCGTCGACGCGAGGTCCATCCCATTCGTGGCCGCCCACATGACGTGGGACGAGATGCGATTGAGCTCGGACATGAGCATCCGGATCCACGTCGCCCGAGGCGGAAGCTCCACGCCGAGGAGCTTCTCTACCGCGAGGCTCCACGCGAGCTCGTTGTTCAACGGGGAGAGGTAGTCCATGCGGGTCACGTTCGTGGCGCCCTGGACGTAGGTCAGCTCCTCCGCCGTCTTCTCCATGCCCGTGTGGAGGTAGCCGACGACCGGCTTCGAGCGCAGCACGGTCTCACCTTGGAGCTCGAGCATCACCCGCAGCACCCCGTGGGTCGACGGGTGCTGCGGGCCGAGGTTGATGATCATCGTCTCGCCGTCGCCGAAGTGCGCGTCCGCCGCGCCGCCGTCGGGTCCCGAGTCGACTGCCGGCGCCGCATCCTCCGGCAAGCGCAAGACAGCTCCACGCTCGATCAGCAGCTCCATCTCGTCGGTCTCGCCGACGAGCGCGAGCTCCTGGTCACCTTCGCTCGTCTCGGCCTCGAACAGCTTCTCGAGCTCACCGCCTGCGTCGTCCCCGTCGGCACCGTCCCCGTCGGCACCGTCCCCGTCATCGCGAACGGCGACCGCTCCTTCGCCGGCACCCGCACCGCGATCGTGCGCCCGCTCACCGGTCGAGCCGGGTATCCAGCTGGCTGCAGCCGACACCGGCTCCGTCTCGTCGTTCATCGGGGACCTGGCGACTCTTTGAACTGCACCGGGACGCGCCCGACGCCGTAGTCCTTGCGCAGCGGGTGGCCTTCCCAGTCCTGGGGCATGAGGATCCGCGTCATGTCCGGGTGGTCGCTGAAGACGACGCCGAACAAGTCGTACACCTCCCGTTCCATGTTCTCCGTGCCCGGGTAGAGGTAGAAGAGCGTCGGGAGGACAGCGTCGCTGGCCGGCACCTGGACGCGCAATCGCACGTAGCGCCGGCGTGAATGGCTCAGGAGGTTGACGACGATCTCGAAACGCTCCCCGGTCAATCCCTCCGGCAGCGGTCGTGCCATGTGCGTCAGGTAGTCGACCGCGCACAGGTCGGAGCACATGACGAAGCCCGCCCCTTTCAGCGCGGCAACGACAGGGAGGTAGCGCTCGCGTGACGGAAAGAGAATCTCGTCTCCACGGAAGAACATGACGGGCACGCCCGCGAGATCGGCCAGCTCGGCGGCGACCGAGCCGGACGCGACCTCTCCGGAGACGGCGGGCTGGGCGCTCGCCGTGCTGTCTTCGACCATCAGCGGGGGGTCCCGAGGTGGACCGGGTGCTCGAGCGGCTGGGTCCAGCCGGGCACCTCAGCCGCGAGGTCGACGCCTGCTCCTGCTCCTGCGGCGTCGCGGCGGCGGGTGATCTCTCCCGTTCGGACCTTCTCGTGGAGCGTGAGGATCGCGTGCATGAGCGTCTGCGGACTCGGAGGACAGCCCGGCGCGTAGACGTCGACGGGGACGATCTGGTCGACGCCTTGGACGATCGCGTAGTTGTTGAACATGCCGCCGGTCGACGCGCACACACCCATCGAGATGACCCACTTCGGCTCCACCATCTGGTCGTAGACCTGGCGCAGCACCGGGGCCATCTTCTGCGAGACGCGCCCGGCGACGATCATCAGGTCCGCCTGGCGGGGGGAGGGGCGGAAGACCTCCATCCCGAAGCGAGCGAGGTCGAAGTCGGCTGCCCCGGCCGCCATCATCCCGATCGCGCAGCATGCCAGCCCGAACGTGGCGGGCCACATCGAGTGTTCCCGAGACCACTTGACGAGGTCCTCGAGCTTGCCCGTGAGGAAGTTGTGGCTGAGGGACTCGAGCCCTGTCCAGGACGCCATGACCCTCCTACGCCGCTTCGCCCGAGTCCGTGCCGACCCGTCGGACCGTCGAGGCGGTCGTGCGCGACTGCGGCGAGCTCACCGGCCGTACACGCCGCACCGGTCCCCAGTCGAGGGCGCCGTTCGCGACCAGGTAGAGGAGGGAGAAGAACGCGGCCACGGCGAACACGATGACCTCCACTAGGCCAAACCTGCCGAGCTGGTCGTAGACGACGGCCCAGGGGAACAAGAAGATCACCTCGATGTCGAAGATGACGAAGATCATCGCCACGAGATAGAACCGCACCGGAAAGCGCTGAGGCGGCTCGTTCGCAGGCACGATCCCGCACTCGTACGGCGCCTCCTTGGCCGACGTCGGCCGGCGCGGCGCGAGCATCTTGGACGCGACGATCGACAGCCCCGCGAAAGCGAGGGCGAGTACGAACAGCACGAAGATCGGTAGGTAGCTGTCGAGGCTTCCCATGGCTCCAACGGTTCTACCACGGCTCCCACGCCGCGGGCATATCCGCCTTCTCGACGGGCGTCGACCGTCGTCCGCCGGCGGCGGTCGCCCCGGTAGTGTCGAGTCGTGGCAAGTCCCGAGACGCGAGGCACGAAGTCGCCGCAACGCCCCGCAGTGCACAGCTGCGACGTGCTCGTCGTGGGAGGCGGACCGTCTGGATCCTCGGCGGCCTACTGGCTCGCGGACGCAGGGTACGACGTCCTCGTGGTCGAGAAGAAGCACTTCCCGCGCGTCAAGACGTGCGGTGACGGCCTCACGCCCCGCTCCGTCCGCCAGCTCGAGGACATGGGTCTCGGTGACGCGCTACGCCGTCACCATCGCTACGACGGGCTGCGGGCTCTCGCCTTCGGCAAGGAGCTCGAGCTCTCCTGGCCCGTGCACCCGGAGTTCCCTTCCTACGGCTACGTGGTGACGAGGGCGGACCTCGACGCGTTGGTGGCGTCGCGCGCCGAAAAGGTGGGCGCCACGGTGTGGCAGGGCAGCGAGGCGGTGGCACCTCTCGGCGCCGACGCGTCGTCGGGGGGCCCGGCCGGAGGAGCCGTCGTGGTCGACCGGGACAGCGGCAACCGCACGGAGGTGGCGGCGCGCTACGTCGTCGTAGCGGACGGCGCGAACTCCCGCTTCGGGCGGGCGCTCGGTGTCTCTCGAGACAGGTCTGCGCCACTCGGGATGGCGATCCGTGGATACTACGAGTCCCCGCGCCACGCGGAGACCTTCATCGAGTCGCACCTCGACATCCGCGACAGCACCGGCAACGTCGTGCCCGGCTACGGATGGATCTTCCCCCTCGGCGACGGGCGGGTGAACGTCGGGATCGGCGTGCTGTCGACCTTCGGGGGATGGAAGCAGCTCAACACCACGAAGCTCATGGACGCGTTCGTCGGCTACGCGCCCGCGTCGTGGTGCCTGTCGCCGGAGTCTTCCCTCGGGCCGCCAACGGGCGGTCGGCTCCCGATGGGCCTCTCGGTCGGCCCACACGTCGGGCCCGACTACGTGCTCACTGGCGACGCTGGCGGGGCGATCAATCCGTTCAACGGCGAGGGCATCGCCTACGGATACGAGACCGGTCGTTTCGCCGCGGCGACCATCGGTGAGGCGATCGCTCGCGACGACCCGGCACAGCTCGCCGGCTACGACGACCTCCTCTCGGAGACCTACGGCCTATACTACAAGGTCGGCAGCGCGTTCATGAAGCTGATGGGCCGCGGGGATCTCATGCGGCTGTTCGTCGGCACGGGGATGTACTCCCGCACACTCATGGAATGGGTGCTCCAGATCATGTCGAACCTCGTCCGCGAGGACGAGCTCGGGCCTGCGGAGGCTGCCTACCGCGCGATCGCAGCTCTCGCCCGTCGCGCCAGCTGACGGCTCACGTCCGAGAAATCTCCCGCGCTGCGCCCCGGGCTGCCTCGAGGGTGAGCTCGACCTCCTCCTCCCCGTGCGCGAGCGAGGTGAATGCCACCTCGTACGGGCTCGGGGCGAATGCGACGCCGCGCACCGCCATCTCATTGAAAAACGCAGCGTAGCGACCGCCAGCAGCGGCGAGGCGCGCCCCTGCGTAGTCGCGCACCGGTGCGCCCGAGAAGAACAGGCCGAGCAGCGTGCCGACGACCGGTACCTGGGCCGTCACGCCCTCGGAAGCGAGCACCTCGGAGAGACCCGCTCCGAGCCGCGCGACACGCTGAGCGAGGGTCGCGTACGCCTCCGGCGTCAGGAGGTCGAGGACAGCCGCACCGGCCGCGGTCGCGAGCGGGTTCCCCGAGAGCGTCCCCGCCTGGTACACCGGACCGACAGGGGCGAGGTGCTCCATCAGCGAGCGTCCTCCGCCGACGGCCGCGAGCGGCAATCCCCCACCGACGACCTTGCCGAACGACCACAGATCGGGACGCACGCCGTACAGCCCGCTCGCTCCTTCCCGACCGAGCCGGAAGCCGGTGATCACCTCGTCGAAGACGAGCAGCGCGCCAGCGTCGTCGCACACCCGACGCAGGCTGGCGAGGAACCCCGGCTCGGGTGCGACGAGACCCATGTTCGCAGCGACCGGCTCGACCACGACGCATGCGACCCGCTCGTCCAGATCGGGGAGGGTGTTGTACGAGACGACGACCGTGTCCGCGACTGCCCCCGCGGGCACACCCGCGGAGGACGGGAGGCCAAGCGTCGCGAGGCCGCTACCACCGGCCGCGAGGAGACCGTCCGAGTGTCCGTGGTAGCAGCCCGAGAAGATGACGACACGGTCGCGACCCGTCGCTCCCCTCGCGAGACGGACCGCCGTCATCACCGCCTCGGTCCCCGACGAGACGAAGCGGACCATCTCGCAGCCGGGCACCGAGCTCGTGACGCGTGCCGCGAGCTCGACCTCCCCTTCGGTCGGCGCGCCGAACGTCGTCCCGCGAAGTGCAGCATCGCGCACAGCCGCGACAACCGTCGGGTGTGCATGACCGAGGATCGACGCTCCCCAGGACTGGACATAGTCGAGGTAGCGGCGCCCGTCGACATCGAAGACGTAGGCGCCCTCGGCACGTTCGACGAACCATGGCGTCCCACCGACAGCACCGAAGGCCCGTACCGGCGAGTCGACGCCTCCCGGCATGAGCCCGGTCGCCCTCGCGAACAGCTCGCGGCTCCGGGGACCCGCGAGCCGGGGTAGATGCTCGCCCGCAACGCCTCCGCTCACCCCGGCAGCGCCTCGCCACCACTGAGCAGCTCGGCGACCTCACGGGCGAAGTACGTCAGCACGACGTCGGCACCGGCGCGCTTCATAGCGCCGAGCGTCTCGAGCACGACGGCCTCCTTGTCGAGCATCCCGCGCTCGGCCGCGGCGCAGATCATCGCGTACTCCCCGCTCACCTGGTAAGCCGCAACCGGCACGTCGAGCTCCCTGCGTGCGGCCGCGACGACGTCGAGGGACGTGAGAGCCGGCTTCACCATGACGATGTCGGCGCCTTCGGCGACGTCGAGACGAAGCTCCGCGAGAGACTCCCGCACGTTTGAGGGATCTTGCTGGTACCCCCGCCGGTCTCCCCCACCCACGATCGTCACGTCGACCGCGTCCCGGAAGGGGCCGTACAGGGCCGACGCGTACTTCGCCGAGTACGCGAGGATGCCGACCTCGTGGTAACCGGCAGCGTCGAGCGCCCTGCGCACGGTCGCGACCTGGCCGTCCATCATGCCGCTCGGAGCGACGAGATCTGCGCCTGCCGCCGCCTGGGCCAAGGCGACGTCGGCGTAGCGCTCGAGCGTCGTGTCGTTGTCGACGCCGCCTCGGCGGTCGAGCACACCACAGTGGCCGTGGTCGGTGTACTCGTCGAGACACAGGTCCGGAACGAGGACGAGATCGTCGCCGATGGCGGATCGCAGCTCGCGCAAGGCGACCTGCACGATGCCGTCCGGGTCGGACGCCCCCGACCCGACGTCGTCCTTGCTTGACGGCACCCCGAACAGCACGAGCGCGGGCACCCCGAGCGAGACGAGATGCTTCGCCTCCGCGACGAGCGAGTCGACGGTGTGCTGGACCACACCAGGCAGCATGGCGATAGGCTGCGGCTCCGCGATCCCCTCGCGCACGAACAGAGGGGCAGCAAGGTCGGCGACGCCGAGGCGGGTCTCGGCGACGAGCCTGCGCAGCGCCGCCGTGCGACGCAGTCGGCGCATGCGCCGCTCCGGAAAGCCCATGCCGAGCAGCCTAATGCCCTACACCCGGGACGCCTGGTGCGAGCGTCACGCCATCGGGACGACGACGCGCGCCCACCTCCGCCCGTCGGCGCTCGCGCCCGACGGCACAGAGCGCCTCGACGACACCGCCGATCGTGTGCTCGCTCGCCTCGGCGTGGACCGTGATGCCGGCTGCAGCTGCGGCGGCCGACGTGACCGGCCCGATCGACGCCACGACGGGTGGCACGAGCTCGATGCCTGCGGCCTCGAGGAAGCCGTCGACGGTCGAGGCAGAGGTGAACACGACCGCGTCGGCACCTTCGAGTGCGCGCAACGACGCCTCGTCGGCTCGCACGTGCGCTGTCTCGTAAGCAGCGACGACGTCGACCGTCCACCCGAGCCCGGCGAGGCCGTCCGCAACGACGCGGCGGGCACCCGCCGCCTGCGCGAGCAGCACCAGCGCGGGTGGGCGGCTACCGGGCACGAAAGTCGGAGCGGCAGGGAACACCGCGACGAGCCCCTCGCCGACGAAGCGGTCGGGGACAAGGTCAGGGACGATCCCGCTACGCCTGAGCGCGTCAGCGGTCGCCGGCCCGACAGCGGCCACCTGCGCTCCGGCGAAGGAGCGGGCATCGCGAACCTCCGCGAGCAGGCGATCGGCGCCGTTGGCGGAGGTAAGGACCACCCACTCGTAGCTCGAGAGCCGGCCCGCAGCTTCGCGCAGAGCCGCGCCACCGTCGGGCGGGTCGCGGATCTCGACGACGGGCATCTCGACGACCGCTGCGCCCGCGCGGGCGACGAGCGCGGCAAGTCCGGAACCGCTCGACGCCGCCCGCGTGACGACGACACGCCAACCCGACAGCGGCCGGTCCTCGTAGGACGACAGGTGGAGCGAAGCGACCTCGCCGACGACGATGGTCGCCGGGCTCTCGACGTCCAGCCCCGCGAGACCGGCGAGGGTGGTACGTCGAGAGCGCTGCCCGGGCAGCGTTCCCCGCTCGACGACGAGCACTGGCGTCGTCGTCGCTCGGCCTGCACTGATCAGACGCTCGGCGAGCAGCGATCGCTGGGACACGCCCATCAGGACGACGATGGTGCAGCGCGTCCTCGCGAGCTGCTCCCAGTCGACCCCCGAGTCGGGTACAGCCATGTCGTGGCCGGTCACGACGACGAACCCGCTGGCGACGCCGCGGTGGGTGACGGGCACCCCTGCGCAGGCGGCGACCGCGGTCGCCGCGGACACCCCAGGAACGACCTCGTAGCTCACCCCTGCCGCCGCGAGAGCGAGCGCCTCCTCGCCGCCGCGACCGAAGACGTACGGATCGCCCCCTTTCAGGCGCACGATGGCGGACCGCTCCCGGCCAAGGTCGACGAGCAGTCGGTTCACCTGGTCCTGGCTCGGAGAGGCGGCACCGACTCGCTTGCCGACGTCCACGAGACGAGCCGAGGGAGGAGCGAGCGCGAGCACACGGGGGTCGACGAGCCGGTCGTGGACGACGACGTCCGCACGTCCGAGCAGCTCCGCGCCGCGCAGCGTGAGCAGACCGGGGTCGCCGGGCCCGGCGCCCACGAGATAGACCGTCATCGCTTCTCCACTGTCATCGCTTCTCCACGGGAGAGGTAGCCCCGAGCTGGACGGCCGCGCCGGCTTGTCGCAGGGCCGCTATCTCCGACGCACCGTCGAGGCCGAGGACGACCTCGGCGAGCGCCGCGCCGAGTCTCGCCGGGTCACCTCCCGTCGAGCTGCGGCGCAGGACGACTCGTCCGTCCTCGCTCGCCACGAGACCGTCGAGTGCGATCTCGCCACTCGAGCCGTCGCCCTCCACCGGCGTCGCGTGAGCCGCCACTGGCGCGTCACATCCTCCGCCGAGCCGAGCGAGAAAGGCCCGCTCGGCGAGCACGCACCGGTGCGCTCCGAGGCGGTCGATCCGCGCCAGCAACTCGACCACCATCGCGTCGTCCGCGCGGCATCGCAGGGCGAGAGCGCCTTGTCCGACCTGGGGCAGCATCGCCGAGACCGAAAGTACCTCCGCGGCACGCGACTCGAGCCCGAGCCGGCGCAGGGCGGCGATAGCGACGACGGCCGCTCCCCCGTCTGGCACCCGGTCGAGACGAGTGGCGATGTTCCCTCGCAGCTCCACGAACGCCAGATCCGGACGGAGCCGGGCGAGCTGGGCGCGTCGGCGGGGCGCACCCGAGGCGACGACCGCCCCCGGTGCGAGCGCGTCGAGGGGTCGGCCGACGAGCGCATCTCGCGGATCCTCACGATCGGGGATACAGGCGAGCACGAGACCTGCGGGAGGCTCACCAGAGGGCAGGTCCTTCGCCGAATGGACCGCGACGTCCGCCCTCCCGTCGAGGACCGCCTGCTCTACCTCGGCGACGAAGACGCCGTGGCTCGCGAACGAGGCGATTGGGACCTCGCTACGCCGGTCCCCCGCTGTCTCGACGACGACGAGCTCGACCTCGAGCTCGGGAGCGATCCCACGAAGGCGTCGAGCAACGAGCTCTGCCTGGAACAGCGCGAGGTCACTGCCGCGAGTCGCCAGCCTGAGCAGGCATTTCGTCACGGACGCGGTCCGTGCGCGCCTGGCGAGAGGCATGTGCTGTCGACCATCGCCACTCCTAGAGGGCGAAGAGCTGACGCAGCGCCTCCGCGAGGCGCTCACCGCGCGCCGACCCGGCCGCCAGCTTGACCTGGACCGTCGGCTCGTGCAGCAGCTTGGCGACCAGCCGGCGGGACAACGCCTCCACGGCCTCACGGTCGGCCGGGGCGAGGCGCTCGAGGCGCGCGCCCATCCGCGCGAGCTCGGCCAGTCGCAGCTCCTCTGCGGCGTTGCGTAGGGACGCGACGACGGGCGCGACGGACCTCCCGAGCACACCGGCCCGATACCGCTCGAGCTCCTCGTCGACGATCTCGCCGACCCTCCCGAGCTCGGCCCGACGTGCCTGCATCTCCGACTCCGCATGGGCGCGAAGGTCTCCGAGGTCGAGCAGTGTCACGCCGTCGAGCGAGCCGACCTCGGGCTCCACGTCGCGAGGAACTGCGGCGTCGACGACGAGGAGAGGACGGCCGCCCCGAGAGCGGACGAGGGGCGTCGCCGTCGCGAGGTCGAGGAGCGGCTCGTCGGCGCTCGTAGCCGTCAGGAGCACATCTGCGACAGCCAGCTCCGACGCAAGCATCCGCAGCTCGGCGACCCGGCCGCCGACCGCCGTGGCGAGCGGCTGGGCTCGGGAGCGGCTACGCGCGACCACGACGATCTCGGCCGCGCCCGGAGCCTCGGCGAGGGCCGTAGCCATGCTCTCGCCCATCTCTCCGGCCCCGACGACGACGACCTTCAGGCCCTCGAAGGTGCCACCGTGCCGCTCGGCCGCCATCGCGACGGCGACGTACGCGAGCGACGTGACGCCACGGGCGATCGCCGTCTCGGTGCGGACACGCTTTCCGACCTCGATCGCGTGCCGGAACAGACCACCGAGCACCGGTCCGGCAGCCCGCTCCGCCCTCGCTCGCTCGCCCGCGCGCCGTACCTGGCGGAGGATCTCGCCCTCCCCGAGCACGGCCGAGTCCGAGCCTGCGGCCACCTCGAACAGGTGCCGAGCAGCTGCGTCGTCGTAGGCGACGCTTAGGCGCTGCTCGAGAGCCAACGCCCCGGCGCGAGACGTCCCCGCACGAGCGTGGAAGAACGCGTCGATGTCCGCAAGGCCGTCGTGAAAGCGCTCGAGAACCGCGTACACCTCCGTCCGCATGCACGTCGACAGGACGACGGCTTCCGACAGGTGAGGGCTGTCGCAGAGGCGCGCGAGCGCCTTCGGCAGGTCGCGGTCGGCGACGGCGAGACGCTCGAGCACGTCGAGGGGCGCGTCGCGCCCGTGGAGCCCCACCACGACGACAGACACCGACGACCACCTCCTGACGAGCGAAGGCTAACGCCGTGAGCGACGAAGCAGCGCTCGACCTGTCGCGGCCGCTCTCCAGATCGCCGCGGTCGGCAGGTGCTCATCCATGTGCATGCCCCGGCACGCCCGGGCCATCCATCGGGGACGGCACCGAGCGGGCCGCGTAGAACGTGAGGACCTGCAGCTCGGCGGCGAGGTCGACGTTGCGAACGGTGACGCCCGGCGGAGCGGCCACGAAGCCCGGTGCAAAGTTGAGCACTGCTCCGACGCCAGCGGTCGCGAGGCGGCGCACGACCTCGGCGGCGGCGCTCGCCGGCGTCGCCACCACGCCGAGCGCGACTCGCTCCCGCCGCACGACGTCATCGAGCTCGTCCAGATGGACGACCACCGCCCCAGCGACGACCGTGCCGACCTGCGCTGGGTCGATGTCGACGAGCGCCGCGACCCGGAACCCACCCGAGTTGAAGCCGCGCGAGCGCGCGAGCGCATGTCCGAGGTAGCCCGCACCGGCGATCACCACCGGCCAGTCGCGCCCGAGCGCCAGTGCACGGTCCACCATCTCGCGAAGCCGCGGGACGTCGTAGCCGGTCCCCGGCGTCCCGCAGGTGCCGAGGCACGAGAGGTCACGTCGCAAGGTCGCCGCGTTGACGCCGGCAGCATCCGCGAGCTCGACCGACGACACGGTAGCGACCCGGCGATCGTCCATGGCCTCGAGCAGACGACGGTACTGAGGCAACCTCGCGACAGTCGGCTCGGGAATGCGCGCTCGGCGCGCCTTCGCGCTCGACGGCCGACCGACGCTCATCCGGTCGTGCCGGCCACGAGATCAGCCTGCTTCGGTGAAACGCGCCGCGAGATAACGATCGACGTCCTCGAGTCGCAGGCGGTACGACCGTCCGACGCGCACGGCGGGAAGCTGCCCGGAGCCAATCAGCCTGTAGACCGTCATGTTGGAGATCCGCAAAGCGCTCGCGACCTCGCTCACGGTGAGGAACTGCGCTCCTGTGTAATGGACGCTCAGTGGTATCACCCCTCTCCGCCGATACGACTGTAGGCGCGAGTGGCTCCTGGGGAAAGAGGGCGTACCGGACGAGGTGAGACGGTGATCGTCAGTGTGCCGCGCCGAGTGTCCGTGACCGCGCTGCGGAGGCGCTCACCGCGTCGATGAAGGCCGCGCGCACCGCCCTTGATTCGAGGACCCGCAGCGCTGCGGCCGTCGTGCCTCCCGGAGAGGTCACAGCCGCTCGGAGAGCCTCGGCGGACTCACCGCTCTCGGTCAGCATCCGGGCGGCCCCGAGGATCGTCTGCACCGTGAGCACCCGGCTGACCTCGCGGTCGAGCCCTTCCAGCACGCCTGCCTCGACCAGCGCCTCGGCCACCAGGAAGACGTACGCGGGACCGGATCCGGACAGGCCGGTGGCTGCGTCGAGGAGGTGCTCGGGGAGCCGGACGACGACGCCTATCGACGAGAGGACCGACTCGGCCCACTCGAGATCCTCCTCTGTCGCCGTCGGACCACCGGCGATCGCCGAGGCGCTCGTCCCGAGCAGGGCCGGCGTGTTCGGCATCGCCCGCACGATCGGGGCGCCGGGCCAGAGCCACCCCCCGAGCATCGCTATCGTGACACCGGCGACGACGGAGAGCACCCGCTCGCACGAGTCGGGAGCGAGGGTCGAGCACGCCGACTCGGCATCCGACGGCTTGACGGCCAGGACCACCGACTCGGCTGGCACCGGCTGCTCGAGGACGCTGAGGCCGTCGAAGCGCGTTGCGAGAAGCTCGCGCACCTCGGTGCGTCTCTCGACGACGGCGCACTCGTCCGCGCGGGCCCACCCGCTCCGAACGAGGCCGCCCACGAGCGCTGCGCCCATACGGCCACCACCGACGACGAGCAGGCGAGTCATCGTCCCAGGCTAGCCAGACGCGCCTGCGGACAGGGACGGGACGCATCCGATCCCCACCGGGAAGCGTAGGACTCCCCCACCGCCGTCACTCCCACCTCGAGCTCGGCGCCGCGAGCCCGGTGCCGCGAGCCCGGTGCCACGCGCACGCCGACACGCGAGACCTCAGCTGCAGTCGACGAGGGATCGATCGGTCAGCTCCGCGTAGAGCCGGCGCAGGCGGGCCGCGGCGACCGGCCAGGTGTAGGAGCGGGCGCGCTCCGCCGACGCCCGGCCCATCGCGCGCGCGCGACCGGGATC
>DAHXNN010000088.1 GCA_027365385.1 Acidimicrobiaceae bacterium
CCCCGCCGGTGCGCCACCGGGACCGCGTCGAGGCCAACGCCCGGCTGACCGGCGCCACCGGCGCGTTGCTCTTCCTGCTGTTCGCCGCCGAGGGCGTCACGATCGTGCGCATCGTCCCCCTGCTCAAGCCGCACGTGGTCATCGGCATGGTCATCGTGACGGTCGTGGCGGTGAAGATCGGCAGCACCACCTACCGCTTCGCTCGCTACTACCTCAAGTCCCCGGACTTCCGCGCCAAAGGCCCGCCCCCGGCGCTGCTGCGCGTCCTCGGACCGTTCCTCGTGCTCTTGACGGTCACGGTCCTCGCGACCGGGATCGGACTGATGTTCGCCGGCGCGCTCACGCCTCTCGGACAACAGCTCCTACTCGCCCACAAGGTGAGCTTCGTGCTCTGGATCGCGGTCACGGCTGTCCACGTGATCGCGCACCTCCGTGACACCGCCCGCCTCGCCCCGCTCGACCTCTACTGGCGGACGCGGCGCATCGTCGTCGGTGCCGGCAAGAGGCAGTGGCTGCTCGCGGCGAGCCTGTGAATCGGCGCGGTGTTCCGGGCGGCGCTCGCCGCGCAGATACCGCATTTCTTCGCGACGTAAGCAAACACTCCGCGTAGTGATCTCACCACATTGAGTGAGTCACATACGCAGCCATTAGCGACTGGCAGGTGGCGTCACAGGCACGAGGGCGAGTCGGCCAGGCGACCTATTTCCGGCTAGGCCGACACAGGAAAGCACGTCACGTGGCCTCACCCACACCGTCGGTGGTCTCATCTGGCGTTCGGCGACCCCCACCTTGCCTAGCTGGCCTCCGGTCCGGGGCTGACAGGAGGTGTCTCGTATGACGCCCGATCGCCGGCGTGACCTGCATATCTTTCCAGGCCCAAGGAGAGGTCCACGAGGGTCTTGCTAGCGCACAATGAACCCCTGCCGAGAATGTCCTATGGACAGCGACGTTGGCACGAGTACGCTAAAGCGACGAAGGCGTCGATGCACCCCCGATCCGGCCGCGGGTCGTGGGATGTGGGTGATGCCCAAGGCTGTTCCCCGCGTCACGACGACAGGAGAATTGACACATGCGCGTGCTGGCCGTCGGGGCCCATCCGGCCGACGTCGAGCTCGGCTGCGGCGGCGCGTTGCTCGCGCATCGCGACCGGGGCGACGAGATCCATCTCCTCGTCCTCGCCGGTCCAGGCGGATCGCCGCTAGAGCCCGACCCGCGAGCCGCCGAGCAGGTCACCGCGGCGGCGCGCCTCGGGGCCGAGCTCCACTGGGGTGGCTTCGACGACGGCTGCGTGCCCCCCGGACGCGACAGCGTCGCCGCGGTCGAGTCCGTGATCCTCGCGATCGGTTGCGACGTCGTGTACGGCCACGCACCTGGCGACACCCACCAGGACCACCGCGCTGCGGCCGAGGCCACGATGGCCGCGTCCCGGCGGTGCCGCCAGGTCCTTCTCTACGAAAGCCCGAGCTCGCTCCACTTCGACCCCGTCGTCTACGTCGACCTCGAGGGACGCGTCGGGGCGAAGCTCGACCTGCTCGGCGCCCACCACGTCCAGATGGTCGGCAACGATCTCGTCGACGTGAGCTCCGTGGCTGCACGGGCGCGCCACCGGGGTGCGCAGGCCCGCGTGAGCCATGCGGAGGCGTTCGTCTCCCACCGCTTCGTGTGGGAGCTCGCGCCGGTGCCCTCTCCGTTCACCGACAAGGACGCCCCATGGGGAGCGCGGTCGCTCGTCGAGCGCAGGGAGCGGTCGCGCCGGGGCCCTGCTGGCGGGACAGCCCACGGCGGGACCTCGCTCGGCGGGACAGCCCTCGACGGGACAGCCCAGTGACGACGACGACCACCTGGACGACCAAGACGCAGACGAAGACGGCAAAGTCGAAAAAGCGGACCGTCACGACGACGACGAAGACGTCGACGACGACACGCGTCGTCGACGGAGCGGACGAGGTCGCCGAGTGGCGGGAGGAGCACCTCGGCACTGGCGGTACTGGCACTGGCGGTACTGGCTCAGCGGCGGACCCGGGAAGCAGGCGCGATCCGGAGGGCCCGGGGGACAGCAGCCGCGGCTGAGCGAGACGCGAGCCTGCAGACCGCTACCCGCTCGTCAGCGGCAGGCCGATCTCTGCTGCCCGGGTGAAGTCGTCGTCGACGAGCACCGTGGCGTGTCCTGCGCGGTGGAGGATCGACGCCGAGATCGACGCACGGAAGCCCCCGGCGCAGTGCACCCATATCTCCTCGGCGGGCAGCTCGTCGACCCGGGCCTCGAGCTCGTAGAACGGGACGTAGAGCGCACCGTCGAGATGGCCCTCACGCCACTCCTCGGGCCGGCGGACGTCGAGGACCGCGACGCCGTCCTTGCCGAGCACGCCCCGCAGCTCGTCGAAGGTCGCCACGGCATAGCTCGAGACACGGTCGCCACCGAGCTCGTCCGGTCCCCCCGCCGCGTGCCCGGCGACCTCGTCGATGCCGATGCGTACGAGCTCGCGCTGCGCGCCTGCGACCATCTCGGCGCTGTCGCCCACGAGCGTGATCGGCGTGCCCCAGGTGACCGTCCAGCCGAGGAACGTCGCGAAGAGGTCCCCGAGCTCCACAGAGATCGTCCCGGTGACGTGGCGGCGCGCGAAGGCCCGGCGCTCGCGGAGGTCGACGACCCACTCGCCACGGACGATCCGGCTACGCAGCTCGGCGGCATCGACCGCGCCCGGCAGCTCGAGCCTCGGCGCGACAGGGCCCGCGAGGTTCGCCGGGCCCATGTGCGCGTAGTAGCGCGGGTAGGCGCCGAGACCCGAGACGAGGCGCTCGACGAACGCGTCCTCGTCCTCGGTCGTCGTCGCGACGTTCGTCCTGCGCTCGTCGCCGATCGTCGAGGACGTGCCCGAGGTCTCCGTCGCGGAGCAGAAGCTCCCGAAGCCGTGCGTCGGGTGCACGGCGACGTGATGCGGGAGCTCCGCCGCGAGCCGGCGCACCGAGTGGTATTGGGCGCGTGTCAGCTCGTCGGTGAGCCCGGGCCCGAGCAGGTCGGTGCGCCCGACGGCACCGAAGAGCATCGAGCCACCCGTGAAGACGGCGACGGGCTCGCGGGCACCGGCGCTCTCCCCCGCCTCGCCTGTCTCTTCTGAGGTGTCGGTGCCGAGCGCGTAGGCGAGGTGGTGGGGGGTGTGGCCGGGCGTCGCGAGAGCGGTGACGGCGAGCCGTCCGGAGGCAAAGGTGCTGCCGTCCTTGGCAGGCACGCGTTCGAATGCGACGTCTTCGTCCTCCGAGACGACGTAGTGCGCCCCTGTCGACCGGGCGAGCGCGAGTCCCCCTGTGACGTAGTCGTTGTGGATGTGCGTCTCGAAGACGTGGGTGATGCGCACGTGCTCTGCCTCGGCCACCGCGAGCACCCGGTCGATGTCGCGCTGCGGGTCGACGACGACCGCCACCTCGCCGTCGTGGGCGAGGTAGCTGCGGTCCCCGAGGCTCGGGGTCTTGATGACGACGATCACCGGCGAGAAGCGCCGGCTCGGGCAGGACGGGCTCAAGGGAGGCCTTTCGTCACGAGGATCCAGCTCACAAACGGTAGCCCGAAACACTTGCCGCCACTGGGCAGAACAAGTTGGCCATTGACATACGGGTCGCCAGCGCAGATGAGTGGCGCAGGTGGGTGGCGCAGCGACACGGGACGGTTCCACCGCATATATATATATTGGCGTTTCGTCGTTCGTATGCCAGCGCACCGTCGTGCGGGCACACGAGCTGGCGTGCGTACGTGCGAGCTGGCCGGCACGAGATCTTGTTGGTGAGACCAGTGGTTGGTGAGGCCCGGAAGGATGAGGAGCTCGTCGCCGAGTTTCCCCAGCGGTCCACCGACGACGTCGCTGAGGCCCTGCGCGACGCCGCGGCGGCGGTCGACGAGCGGGTGCTTACGCTTCGCCCCGCCCGGTGAGGTTCCTAGTCGGCGAGGCGCTCCACGCCGCGACGCGCGACACTGCACTAAGGAGCTAGTCCCCCTACTGGATATCGCCGGTACTCATGCCTTGATACAGGCGAGATCCGGGAACCGGAGGAACCCGAGGATGATCTCTCGGTGGGTCTGGAGACACTCAACTGCCTTCTCGGGTACCGGCTTTCATCTCTTCGAGGCTCCGCGCCACCATCGTGCTGGTTCTGTTTAAAGGAGTACACCACCAGGCCGAGTACACCCTCACGCAGTACGTCCGAAAAGCTCACCAACTCGGGGCCACGTGGTCCGCGATCGGACAAGCCCTGGGTATGGCACGTCAGTCCGCCTGGGAGCGGTTCTCTGGGGAGGAGTGACGCCGAGCATCTGATCTGGGCGCTGCCAGATCTACCGATCGCCGATTACGAGTGGTTGTGCGGTGAGGCCGACCATGTCGTCTTGCGTCCCCGCGACGGTCGCCTCGGTTCAGTCCAGCCCGAGGTGGCGCTCGATGCACTCAAGGCGCTGACGGAGTTCGTCGACGTCGGACCGGAGGGTCCGCGCCTGGTCGAGCTGCCGGCGCGAGCGAGGCGAGGCGAGCGCCTGGTCGATGACGACGGCGAGGGGGACGATGCGCTGCGGGCCGTGCACACCGGCCACCATCTGGGAGGGGATGCGCCCGCTGCGGTACCACGAACGCAGCGTGGACCGGGAGACGCCCGTGGCGTCGACCGCCTCCTCCAGCGTGACCCAGCCCTCTTCGACGCGATGGCTGGCCAGGTCGCCGAGAAGGCGATCCCAGCGGTCCCCGGCATCCGGTTCGCCCTGGCGCGTCACCGTGCCATCACCACCGTTCCCCAGGCAGCGTGCACTACCGTATTATCTGATAGGGGGTTGACATGGTTCGTATGTTAACCGCATGTTCGAACGATTTACCCCCAGAGCACGGCGGGTCATCGTGTTGGCACAAGACGCCGCCCGCGATCTCGGCCACACCAAGATCAGACCCGAGCACCTTCTGATCGGCCTACAGCAAGGCGACGGCATGGCCGCCAACGCCATGACCCAATCCGGTGTCGACGGAGCAGCGCTGCGCGACCGCGTCGCCGGGCTCCAGACCACCAGCGTGGCCGCGAGAAAGGTCGACAAGGTGCCCTTCAGCGTCGAAGCCAAGCAATGCCTGGAGCAGTCACTCCGGTCCGCCCTCGCGCTCGGCCACAACTACATCGGCACCGAGCACCTCTTCTTCGGGGTGGAACGCCAAGCCGAGATGAACGCCCGGTCCCTCGACGACCTGCTCGGCACCAGCACCTCCGAGATCCACCGCCAGCTCAGCGAGATGCTCGCCGGCGCCAGCCCCTCCATGCGCTCACCTGCCTTGCAATCAGCGCTCGACCGCGCCCGGTCCCGAGCCGGCCAGTCACCAATGACCACCGGCGACGTCCTTGTCGAAATGCTCGCCGACCCCGACAGCCAGGCGTGGCGCGCTCTCGCCGACGTTGGAGTCGACTCCGAGCGCCTCCGATCCGCCATCGACGCTGTGAGCGTGGCCGACACCAGCGATGCCAGCCCTGCCCCTAAGAGCGTCGCCATCACGATCGGGGAGGCCACCACGATCCTGGCCGACCCAGAGATCGCCAGCGCTCTCCAGCACCTCGGCGCCGAGCAACTACGAGACATCCTCAAACGAGCGATCGAGGGTGGCGGTCCCAGCGAAGCCGCCCGCTAGTCAAAATCGACGCCGACGAGCGCCTCAGAACGTACGACCAGAGCCTCCCAACGCCCCCTACGTCAGCCGCGCTAAAACGACAGTTCGGGCCGCGACCTTGTTGACGCTCTGACCGTCGCCGAATGCTCGGCCGTCACGCGAGGGCTGCCGGTGTCACGACGCGCCCCCAGGCGTTCTGCGTCAGGCTCGTGCCGAAGACCGCCGCGAACTCTCCGGGCAATACGGACCACAGTAGAAGCCGTCGTCTCCGGGCGTGAGGCGACTCATGTTAGAAATCGTGCATGGCGAAGTCATCGATGCGGCTCGTGCTGATCTGTGGGCTTCCTGCCTCGGGCAAGTCGACACTCGCTCGTCAGCTCGCATCCGAACTCCCCGCCATCAGGTTGGATAAGGACGGGTGGGCGACTCGACTGGGCGCCGATGTGTGGGACGAAGAATTTCGCGTGCGTCTCGAGCATCAGCTGTGGGTTCTTTCCCAAGAACTCCTTGCCCGGGGCCAGAGCGTGATCTTGGAGTGGGGCCACTGGGCGCGAGTTGAACGGGACGAGAAACGACTCGGGGCGCGAGCTTTGGGGGTGGGAGTCGAACTGCATTACCTCGATGCGCCCTTGGAGGAGTTGATCGAGAGAGCTGAACGTCGCAATGCGTCGGGCGAGTGGACGGCCTCGCCTATGACACGGGCTCACTTTGAACGGTGGGCGACGATTTTTCAACCTCCCGACGAGGAGGAGATCCTGTTGTTCGACAAGCCCGTTGTCGAAGGTTGATCTCGTCGAACTTGTCTAGCCCCAATACCACTTAGTTAGTGGGTCACTCGTGTAGGGTGGGCCCATGCCAAGAGCTGGTCAGGTCAAGGTTCGGGACGGCGATCGCCTCACGGACCGGATCGCGGTCGGTGTGCTCACGTCGAGCTTCCCGCCCGCCCTCGTCGACGAGGTGCTCGAGGCGACCGGTCGGGCGTCGCAGCGTCATCGGCTGCTGCCAGCACGGGTGGTGGTCTACTTCACACTCGCGATGTGCCTGTGGGCCGACGAGGAGTACGTCGAGGTCGCCCGACTGCTCGTCGGTGGCCTGAAGTCGATGGCGCGGT
>DAHXNN010000179.1 GCA_027365385.1 Acidimicrobiaceae bacterium
CGGCTCCCTCGACCTCGAGCGCGCGTGCCGCGACCGTCGCGAGGTCTGCGGTGCCGAGCTGCTCGAAGCGCCAGAGCGTGGAGCGGGACAGCAGCGGCGCGTTGAGCGAGAAGAACGGGTTCTCGGTCGTGGCGCCGATGAGGACGACGGTGCCGTCCTCGACACCTGGCAAGAGAGCATCCTGCTGGGACCGGCTGAAGCGGTGGATCTCGTCGAGGAACAAGATGGTGCCGGTGCCCCGCTGGCCGAGGAGCGAGCGCGCTCCGTCGAGCACGTCGCGCACGTCCTTCACGCCGGCGCTCACCGCCGAGAGCTGGACGAAAGCCTTCCTCGTGAGGTCGGCCGCGAGCCCGGCGACGGTCGTCTTGCCGGTCCCCGGTGGGCCGAAGAACACGGCGGAGGACAGCCGGTCGGCCTCGAGCAGGACCCGCAGCGCGGCGCCGGGCGCGAGCAGGTGCGCCTGACCGGCTACCTCGTCGAGGGTGCGCGGACGCATCCGCGCCGCGAGCGGCGCGCGCCTAGTGAGCTCCCGCTCCGCCGCAGCGTCGAACAGGTCGGGCCCGCCGGGACCGGAGGGGCTCACGTGCCCGTCCTCGTCCGGCCGGATCCGGCCCGGTCCAGCACGGTCGGGCTCAGGGCGTTCGGGCTCAGGGCGTTCGGGCTCAGGGCGTTCGGGCTCAGGGCTCGACGAACCGGATGCCGAGCTCCACGAGCTGGCGTGGCGAGAGCTTGCCGGGCGCACCGGTCATGAGGTCGCTACCGGACTGCGTCTTCGGGAAGGCGATCACCTCGCGGATGTTCTCCTCGCCCGCGAGCAGCGCCACGAGCCTGTCGATGCCGAACGCGAACCCGCCGTGCGGGGGGGCGCCGTAGCGGAACGCTCCGAGCAAGAAGCCGAAGCGCGCCTGTGCCTCCTCCTCGGAGATGCCGAGAGCGGCGAAGACCCTCCGCTGGATGTCCGCCCGGTGGATCCGGATGCTGCCGGAGCCGAGCTCCCAACCGTTGAGCACTAGGTCGTACGATTGAGCGCGGACCGACAGCGGCTCGCTCGCGAAGAGCTCGAGGTCATCCGGGTGCGGCATGGTGAACGGGTGGTGCGCGGCCTGTGGCCGGCCCTCGTCGTCGGTCCCGTCGAACAGCGGGAAGTCGATGATCCAGACGAAGCGCCGGGGCCCTGCGTCGACCGGGGGGCGACCGAGGTCAAGACGGAGCTGGCCGAGGACCTCGCAGGCAGTCCGGTGCTCGTCCGCGACGACCAGCACGAGGTCTCCGAGACGCGCCAGCACCGTCGCGACGCTCCCGGCGCGCTCCTCCGGCGTGAGGAACTTCGCGACCGGGGACTCGAGATCGAGCGCTCCCTGCGCCTCGCCGGCCACGACGCGCATCCAGACGAGCCCCCTGGCACCGAGCCCACGCGCACGCTCGACGAGCGCGTCGAGCCGGGCGCGCCCGAGATCGGCACCACCCTCGAGCACGATCGCCTTCACCACGGGGGCCATGAAGGCCTTGAACTGGGTGGCCTGGAGCACCGGCGTGACGTCGACGAGCTCCATGGCGAACCGGAGGTCGGGCTTGTCCGAGCCGTAGCGATCGATCGCCTCCGACCAGGTCATCTCCGGGAACGCCGCGGGTCGCTCTCCGGTCGCCGACTCGGTGGCCTCGGCCACGGCGTCGGAGACGAACGCGCGGACGTCCGTCTCGCCGACGAAGGACGCCTCGAGGTCGAGCTGGGTGAACTCGAACTGCCGGTCCGCTCGCAGGTCCTCGTCACGCATGCACCTGGCGATCTGGAAATACCGGTCGACGCCACCGACCATCGCGAGCTGCTTCGCGATCTGCGGGCTCTGCGGGAGAACGTAGAACGCGCCGCGCTGGTGCCGCGAAGGCACGGCGAACTCGCGCGCGCCCTCCGGCGTCGGTGTCCATAGAAGCGGCGTCTCCAGCTCGAGGAAGCCCTGGCGCTCCATCGAGCGGCGGATAGCGGCATTCACGACCGCTCGCAGTCGCAGGTTGCGCTGCATGCGCTCGGTCCGCAGGTCGATGTAGCGATAGCGGAGCCGGACGGCTTCGTCGACCTGCCCGGGAGCGCCGAGGACGAACGGCGGGGGCTCGGACTCGTTGAGAGTCTCGACGACACAGTCGCCGATCTCCACCTCGCCGGTCACGAGCTGGTCGTTCACCGTGCCCTCCGGCCGTCGCCGCACGGTGCCGGTCACCTTGACGACGTACTCCGAGCGGAGGGTGCTCGCCCCGTCGACGACGCACTGCACGACGCCCGTGTGGTCGCGGACGTCGAGGAAGGCGAGGTGCTCGCCGTGCTCCCGCCTGCGGGCGACCCAGCCACAGACGCACACCTCGGTCCCGACGTCCGCGATCCCGACGACCCCGCAGTAGCGCGTGCGGAGCCCGGCGGGCGACGGCGGTGCGACATCGTTCATCTGAGCCATGCGTCAAGTGTTGCAGCAAGAGCACCGCGCTCCGCGCGCTCCTGGCCCGCGTCCGGCCCGGCAGCGGCGTCGAGGCCGCGGCGGAGCCGGCGGAGCCGGCGGAGCGTGACACTTCCCGCCGCGAGCTCCTCCGGCCCGACGATGCACGCGACTCGCGCGCCGGAGCGGTCCGCCTGTTTGAGCTGGGACTTGAGCGAGCGGCCGTCGAAAGAGCGCTCGGCAGATATGCCGGCCCGCCGGAGCTCGTGGGTGATGTCGCGAGCCGCTGCGCCACCCGTGACGTCGACGACGAACACGTCGAGCGGCGTCTCGCCGAGGCTCGCGAGGCCCTCGGCCTCACAGGCGAGCAGGATGCGCTCGATGCCGGACCCGAAGCCGATGCCGGGCGTCGCCGGACCACCGAGCTGCTCGACGAGACCGTCGTAGCGTCCACCACCACCGATGCCGTTCTGTGCGGCGTCGAGCGCGAGCGAGGCGAACTCGAAGGTCGTGCGGGTGTAGTAGTCGAGGCCTCGTACGAGGAAGTCGTCGCGCCGCCAGGCGACGTCGAGCGCGTCGAGGCCGGCAGTGAAACGCGCGAAGTGCCCGGCGCACGGGTCGCAGAGCGCGTCGGCGATACGCGGTGCGCCCTCGCGCACCGCGATGCACGGCGCACGCTTGCAGTCGAGGACCCGCAACGGGTTGCGCTCCCAGGTCGCGGCGTGCTCGTCGCAGAGCTCGCCCGCACGGGCTGCCAGGTAGGCGGCGAGCGACGCCCCGTAGGCAGGCATGCAGCCTGCGTCGCCCATCGAGTTGACGCGCAGCTCGACCCGCTCGAGCCCGACCGCGGCGTAGAAGCCCGCGAGGAGGGAGACGACCTCGGCGTCGAGGTCGGGATCGTCCGAGCCGAGCACCTCGACACCGAGCTGGTGGTGCTGCCGGTAGCGTCCAGCCTGGGGACGCTCGTAGCGGAATGCCGGGGTCACGTACCAGGCTTTCCACGGCAGGGTCGGCCGGTGCTGGACGAACGCGCGCACCACCGATGCGGTGCCTTCGGGACGAAGTGCGAGAGTCCGGCCACCTTTGTCCTCGAAGACGTACATCTCCTTCGTGACGACCTCGGACGTCTCGCCGACCCCGCGCCGGAAGACACCGGCGTCCTCGAACATCGGGCTCACCACGAGCCCGAACGCCGCGAGGTGCGCGAGGTGCGCGAAGCGCGCGACGAGCGCCTCGACGCGCGCACCGTCCGCGCCGTAGAGGTCACGTGTGCCCGTCGGCGCCTGGAAAGCGCTCACAGATCGCCGTGCGGCTTGGCCCCGCCCCTGCCGGGAAGGAGCCGGTAGGCGTCGTAGACGCCCTCGAGATGCCGTATCGCGCCGAGGAGCGATCGGAGATGCGCCGCGTCGGCCAGCTCGCACTCGAAGCGCATGCGCGCCACCCTGTCCGCGCCCGACTGCGAGGACGAGGAGAGGATCGAGACGTGGTGCTCGGCGAGGACGTGGGCAACGTCGGCGAGCAGCTGCGAGCGGTCGAGGCCCTTCACCTCGATCCCGGCGACGAAGACCCCTGGCCGACCGGCGTCCCACTCCACGTCGATGAGCCGTTCCCCGTCGTCGCCCGCGAGGGCGAGCGCGTTGACGCAGCCTTCCCGGTGGACCGAGACCCCCCTGCCGCGCGTGACGAAGCCGATGATCTTGTCCCCCGGCACCGGCGTGCAACAGCCGGACAGCCGGACCATGACGTCGTCGAGGCCCTCGACGTAGATGCCGACCGAGCCTGGCCGTCTCGTCGTCGCCCGCCGCGGACGGAACGCTGTCGTCGCGAGCTGCAGCTCGCCCCCGAGGACGTCGCGCTGGAGGCGCTGGACAGCGCTCCGGGCCGAGACGTGACCTTCGCCCACCGCGGCGAAGAGGGCGTCGAGGTCCGAGAAGCCGAGAGCCGTCGCTACCTCGAGGAGCGACGAGGACGCAGCGAGCTTCTGCGCGGGGAGGCCCTCCCGGCGCATCGCCTTGACGACCTCCTCGCGCCCGGTCTCGATCGCGTCCTCGCGGCGCTCGCGCGAGAACCATTGGCGGATCTTGTTGCGCGCACGGGGCGAGACGACGATCTGCAGCCAGTCGCGCGACGGCCCCGCGGTCGGCACCTTCGAGGTGAAGATCTCGACGGTGTCTCCGGACTGCAGCTTCGCGTCGAGCGGCACGAGCCGACCGTTCAAGCGCGCGCCGACGCAGCGGTGTCCGACCTCGGTGTGGATCGCGTAAGCGAAGTCGACCGGCGTCGCCCCCGACGGGAGGGTGACGATCGAGCCCTTCGGCGTGAAGATGTAGACCTCGTCCTGCTCGAGGTCGAGCTTCAAGGTCTCGAGGAACTCGATCGGGTCGGGAGTGTCGCGCTCCCAGTCCACGATGCGCTGGAGCCACTGGATGTCCTCGGTGGAGTGGCTCGATCCCGGACGGCCGACGGTCTCCTTGTACCCCCAGTGCGCCGCGATCCCGTACTCGGCCCGGCGGTGCATCTCATGGGTGCGGATCTGGATCTCGAGCGGCTTGCCGCGCGGGCCGACGACGGTCGTGTGCAGCGACTGGTAGAGGTTGAACTTCGGCGAGTTGATGTAGTCCTTGAAACGACCCTGCACCGGTGCCCATAGAGCGTGGACCGAGCCGAGCGCTGCCCAGCAGTCCTTCTCGGAGTCGAGGACGATCCGGATCGCGACGAGATCGTAGATCTCGTCGAACTCCTTGCCGCGCAGCACCATCTTCTCGTAGATGCTCCACAGGTGCTTCGGCCGTCCGGTGACGGTCGCCGTCACGTCGAGCGCGGCGAGCCGGCCGCGCAGCACCTCGATGACCTGTGCGAGCTCGGTCTCGCGCCGGGGAGCCCGGGTCGCCACCATCTGCGCGATCTCCGCATAGCGCTTCGGGTGCAACGCCTTGAACGACAGGTCCTCGAGCTGCCACTTGACCTCTTGGATCCCGAGACGGTGCGCGAGCGGCGCGAAGATGTCGAGCGTCTGCTGTGCGGTCCTGCGCTGCTTCCACTCCGGCATCGCGTCGAGGGTCCGCATGTTGTGCAGGCGATCCGAGAGCTTGATGACGAGGACCCGCCAGTCCTTGGCCATCGCGACGAGCATCTTGCGCACCGTCGCCGCCTGCTGCGCCTCTTTCGAGGAGAAGTGCAGTCGGTCGAGCTTGGTCACGCCGTCGACGATCGCCGCCACCGTCGCGCCGAAGCCCTCTTCGATCTGCTCGAGGGTGACGTCAGTGTCCTCCACCACGTCGTGGAGGAGGGCTGCCGCAGCGCTCGTGCCGTCGAGACCGAGCTCCGCGACGATTGTCGCCACCGCGATCGAGTGCGTCACGTACGGCTCGCCGGAGAGCCGCACCTGCCCGGAGTGCGCACGGCTCGCGAGCTCGTGCGCGCTCCGCACCATCGCCCAGTCGTCCCCGGGGTGGTGCGACTCGAGGATCGCGATCAACGGCTCGACGTCCGCCCCTGCGACCTGCACCTCGGCAAGCGGGTCCACGACGGCCATGGTCCAGGCTATCGCCCACCCGGCACGCGGCAGCGGCAGCGGCAGCGGCAGCGGCAGCGGCAGCGGCAGCGGCACGCACGCAGTCGCGTGCCGGGCCGCGCCCGGGGCAGCTACCCTCGGCGTGTAGACACCGTGCAGAATCAGCCCGAAGCCGACCGACGTGCCGAGGCAGAGCCTGGCGGCGCGGTGACCGTCACCGCTGTGCGCCCGACGCTACGCCCCGCCCTCGTGGTGGTCGCGTGCGT
>DAHXNN010000180.1 GCA_027365385.1 Acidimicrobiaceae bacterium
TCTACGGCTACGAGCCCGTCCCCGCAGATCTCGAGGGCGACGCTGCTGGTCACGTCCTCGGGAGCCAGCTCCAGCTGTGGACGGAGTACCTTCCCGAGCCCGCCGACGTCGAGTACATGGCATTTCCCCGCGCCGCTGCGCTTGCAGAGGTCACGTGGTCCGGCCCCGGACGCGACCTCGCGCGCTTCACCGACCGCCTCGGCCCGCATCTCGCGAGGCTCGACGAGCTCGGGGTCAACTACAGGCCGCTCGCAGGACCGCAACCGTGGCAAGAGGGTGGGACTGGCGCCCGGAGGCGCCCCTGATCGCACGGGCGGGCGCGTCGTCCGCGGCGAGAGGACGCGCCCTCGCTGACCGCTGCGTCCCCGGTCATCCGAAGAACGTCCGCACCGCGTCGACGATGCGGTACTGGCCGTCGACGACGGGTATGAGCTCCCACTTGTCGAAGGCGGTGCACGGGTGCGACAGGCCGAAGCCCACCCGGTCGCCGGGAGTGAGGCTGCTCACCGGGTCGCCCGCACCGCTTGCGTCCGAGCGCTCCGCGCCCTCCGTTCTACGGAGGTAGCCGTGCTGGTCGTCCAGCGCCACGAGGCGGGCGCCCGAGAGGCCCTCGACCGGACCCCGGCCCCGCGCGACGTGAATGGGCACCGGCAGACCCAGGTCGTAGGGTACGTCGCGCTTGCCGATCCCGACGATCGCGAGACCCGGCTCGGGCACCGACAGGACCTCCGCCCAGGCCTCGAGCGCGGGCTCGAGGCCGTTGCCGGGCCTGCCGCCTCCCGCGAGCGGGGACGCCGCCGCGTAGACACCGTGGTCGTGGGTGAGGTAGCAGCCTGCCCGGACGACGAGGCGCACCTCGAGGGCGCCGTAGGCCGAGCGCTCTCCGAGCACCGCCGCGACCCGGTCGAAGTACTTGCTGCCCCCGGCGCTCACGATCGCCGGCTCCGGGCCGCGCAGGAGGCCGCCGTCGCCGAGCGCAGCCGCGAGCCGCCTGATCTCTGCGAGATAGGCGTCGACCCTGTCGAGGGTCGCCTCGGACCGATCCGAGCCGATGCCTCCCTCGTACCCCTCGACGCCTGCGAGGCGCAGATGGCGAGCACTCGCGACCGCGGACGCGACGGCGATCGCACGGTCGAGCGTGCGGGCGCCCGAGCGCCCACCGTCGAACCCGAGCTCGACGAGGACGCCGAGCGGGGGCATCTCCTCACTCGCACCACTGACGTCGAGGGCCGTGTCGAGCAGGGCGACACCGTCGACGGAATCGGCCAGGCAGTACATCTCCCGGCCGGCGTGCAGCTCCCGGGCGAGCACCGCCGCATCGGCGCGCGCCACGACCTCGTTCGCGACGAGAACGCGCTCCGCCCCGGCGCGCACGGCGACCGCAGCCTGTGAGACGTTCGCGACCGTGATGCCCCACGCGCCCGCGTCCAGCTGGCGGCGGAGCAGCTGGGGCGCGAGCGTCGTCTTGCCGTGCGGAGCGAGCAGGAAGTCGTGCGCACGGGCATACGACGCCATGAGCGCGAGGTTGTGGGCGAGCGCCTCCTCACGCAGCACGAGCGCCGGGAGCAGCACGTCACCTCCCGTGACGCTCGCGCCCTCGGATCGCAGCGCGCGGATCGTCGTCGTGCCATGCGACCCGGGAGGGAGCCCGCGCCGCGGCACGGACAACGGCTCGTCGAGAAGCGCTTCGAGAGCGGGCGTGCCGTGGGAAGGTGGACCGTCGATCCCTCGAGGCTACGCCGCTCGCCGCCGGCCCACCTCTGGCACGGCCCCGGCCCACCGCCGGCCCACCTCCGGCACGGCCCCGGCGATACCATGAGCGGGAGGCCTTCCCGGGCCGGGACGAGGTGTGCATGGTGACAGTGGTCCCCTCCTCTCGCATCCGCAACGTCGCGCTCGTCGGTCACGACGGGTCCGGCAAGACGACCCTCGCCGAGGCGCTGCTCGTGGCGACCGGCGCCGTCTCGAGACGGGGCCGGGTCGAGGACGGCACGACCGTCTGCGACACCGAGCCCGAGGAGTTGCGCCACCACGGCTCCCTCGCCATGGCCGTCGCGCCCGTGAGCTTCGACGGCTACAAGCTCAACATCCTCGACACGCCGGGCTTCGCGGACTTCACCCACGAGGTCGCAACGGCTCTCGCAGCCGCGGACCTCGTCGTCGTCGTCGTAAGCGGGGTCGAGGGGGTCCAGGTCGGGACGCGGGCGGTCTGGCGACTCGCGGCGGAGGCGGGGCTTCCCCGGTTGATCTTCGTCAACAAGCTCGACAGGGAACGCTCGGACTTCGAGCGGACGCTCGACGAGCTCCGGGAGGCATTCGGCAGCGGCATCGCGCCGCTCGAGCTGCCGATCGGCTCCGAGTCGGGCTTCTGCGGTGTCGTCGACCTGCTCGCCGACAACGCGACCGTCTACGACGCCGGCGCGGCGCGCCAGGTACCCGTGCCCGACGAGATGGCCCCGCGTGAGCACCGTGTCCACGACAACCTCGTCGAGGGCATCGTCGTCGCGGACGACGACCTCATGGCCCGCTACCTCGACGGCGACACCCCGTCTGTCGACGAGCTCGAGAGGACCCTCGCGGCGGGGATCGCGGCGGCGACGGTCTTCCCGGTCGTCTGCGGCTCCGCGGTCACCGGGATCGGCCTCGAGCGGCTCGCCACCCTCGCGTGCGAGGTCCCGATCGACCGGAAGGTGGGCGCACGCGCCGGCGACCGGCTGGTCGAGATCGCCGGGGACCCCGACGGCGAGCCGCTCGCACGGGTGCTGAAGACGATCACGGACCCTTTCGTCGGAAGGATCTCCCTCCTCCAGGTCCTCTCGGGAACGTTGCGGCCGGACGTCGTGCTGACGAACACGAGATCGCATACAGAAGAGCGACTCCACCTGCTCCAGACCCTGCGGGGCAAGGAGCTCACCCCGGTCGCCGGGGCCCAGGCCGGTGACCTCGTCGCCGTGGCGAAGCTCGTCTCCTCGCTCACGGGCGACACTCTCGCGCCGAGATCCTCCCCGGTCGTCGCCGACCCGCTCCCCCGCTCACAGGTGATGCTCTCGGTCGCCGTCCGCCCCCGCACCGCGGGCGACGAGGACAAGCTCATGACAGCCCTCCACCGCCTGTGCGAGGAGGACCCGGCGCTCGAGGTTCGCCGGGACGACGAGACGCACCAGACGGTGTTGTCGGGGATGGGTGAGACCCATCTCGCGGTCGCGGTCGAGCGGCTCGCTCGCAAGTGCGGTGTCGAGGTCGACCAGGACGAGGTCGTCGTCCCCTACAGGGAGACCGTCGCCGGCCCCGGCGAGGCCGAGGGCCGGCACAAGAAGCAGACCGGGGGCCACGGGCAGTTCGCCGTCGTGCACCTGCGGGTCGAGCCGACGGGACGAGGCGAGGGGTTCGAGTTCGTCGACGCGGTCGTCGGGGGTGCCATCCCGCGCCAGTTCCTGCCAGCGGTCGAGAAGGGCGTCCGACGCCAGATGCGCCAGGGTGGCGTGTGGGGCTTTCCTGTCGTCGACATCCGCGTGACCTGCGACGGTGGCAAGTTCCACCCGGTCGACTCGTCGGAGATGAGCTTCGAGCTCGCCGCGGCGCTCGCCTTCGGCGCAGCCGTCGAGCAGGCGGGCGCCGTGCCGCTCGAGCCGGTCGTCCGGGTCACCGTCACCGTGCCGGCGCGCCACCAGGGCGACGTGCTCGGCGACCTCACGGCGCGTCGCGGCCGCGTCGTCGCGAACGAGACGGACGGCAACGGCGACCAGGTCGTCGTCGCCGAGGTGCCGGCGTCTGAGCTCACCCGCTACGCCGTCGACCTGCGGGCCCTCACGGGTGGCCAGGGCCGCTTCACGACGGTCTTCGACCACTACGCGGAGGTCTCGGCCCACGCATCGGAGCGCCTGGCTCGCCGAAGGTCCGTCGGCGTCTAGGCGATCGACCGGAGGCACAAGGTTGCCGGGAGACGCTCCCGCAGGCCATGTGAGCTGGCCGTCTCTTTACAGAGGAGCACACTATCTAATAGTATAGGTTTGTGTCTTCCTGTGGAGACAGGACTACTTTCCGATCGCTACGTATACTTCGTGCCGTGGACCTGGCGGATCCGACACGATCGGTGACCCCGTCGCTCGACGGCCCGGTGCTCGCCGCCCTGTCCAGAGCGTCTCGCCCGCTCACCGTCGGCGACGTCGCGAAGGAGGCGGTGCGTGGCTCCGAGATCGGTGTGCGCCGTTGCCTCGCTCGTCTCGTCGCGCAGGGCATCGTCGATGCCGTTCCGATGGGCCGGAACGTCGTGCACACGCTCAACCGTGACCACGTCGCCGCCCCCGTCGCGGACCTCCTCGCCGGGCTGCAAGCCGAGCTCGCCCGGCGTCTGCGCGAGACGCTCGGGTCGTGGCAGCCCCGGCCGCTGCGGGCGAGCCTGCTCACGAGCGCTGCAGGTGCGGCCGGCGAGATCGCCGTGCTCCTCGTCCACCAGCCGCTCCCGGGCGACACCTCGCGACACCTCGCCACCGACATGACGGCGGCGCCCCGGTGCGCCCCACCTGCCCCTCCCGAGATGACAGCCGAGGAAGAGCAGGTCTGGTGCACCCAGGTCGCTGCGCTTCACCTGCTCGTGCGCTCGTGGACCGGCAACGACCTGCGCGTCGTGGCGATGTCGAGCGACGACGAAGCCGACCGCCTGCGGCACGGCTCGCGCCTGCTCGAGCAGGTGGTGCGCCACAGCGTGACGCTGCTCTAGATCCTACGGTCCGATAGCGGCAAAGGCGCGCTGCCAGGAAGCCGGCCGGGACGGTCCGGCAGCTCCCCGGCCCTCAGCAGATCCTCGGGAGCTGCTCGCCGAGCGGGCGGTCGAGCACCCGGCTCCCGCCGAGCGCCGTACGGACGAGGACGAGACCCGGATGGTCCGCGGTGACCTCGCCGACGACCACCGCGCCCGTACCGTGGTCGTGTGCACGCATCGCCTCGAGCACCGCGGGGGCGACCTCACGAGCGACGAACGCGACGAGCTTGCCCTCGTTCGCGACCTCGAGCGCGTCGAGCCCGAGGAAGCCGCACGCGGCCCGTACCGCCTCGGGCACAGGGATGTCCGTCTCGGTGAGCTCCACCCCGACCGACGATGCCTCAGCAATCTCGCACAGCGCCGTCGCGAGGCCACCTCGCGTCGGGTCCCGCATCGCGTGCACCCCGTGTCCGAGGCCGCCCGGACAGACGTCGAGCATCGCCTGGACGAGACCCGCGAGTGGCGCCGAGTCGCTCGCGACGCCCGTGCCGAACTCGATGCCCTCCCGGACGCTCATGACGGCGATGCCGTGCTCGCCGACAGGGCCCGAGACGACGACGAGGTCACCTGGGCGCGCTCCGTCCGGACGGACGTCGACGCCCGCCGGGACCACACCGATCCCGCTCGTGCTCACGTAGAGCCCGTCGGCCGACCCGCGCCCGACGACCTTCGTGTCACCTGCCACGATCTGCACGCCGGCGGCCCGCGCCGCCCGCCCCATCGCCCCGACGACCCGGCCGAGCACCTCGAGCTCGAGACCCTCCTCGAGGATGACGCCGCACGACAGCGCGAGCGGGCGGGCGCCGCTCATCGCGAGGTCGTTCACGGTGCCGTTGACTGCGAGGTCCCCGATCGACCCGCCGGGGAAGAACAGGGGTTGGACGACGTAGGAGTCCGTGCTGAACGCTAGGCGTGCACCGTGCACGACGTCGGGCGGCAGCTCGACGAGAGCCGAGTCGCGGGCGACGCGCGCCGTCTCCGAGGTGCCGAAAGCGGGGAGGAACAGGCGCTCGACCAGCTCGCTCGTGAGCACCCCGCCACCTCCGTGGCCAAGGACGACCCGACCCCGGTCGCGAAGGGGGGCCGGGCAGCTCCACGAGGAGGGATCGGGGATCTCGAACGCCCCCTCGAACGCGCTCTCTGGCCCGACGTCAACCACGACCGGGGCTCCGCACGGTCATGCCGGCACTCCGGTAGCGGTAGTAGGCGGCACAGGCGCCCTCGCCCGAGACCATCGTGGCGCCGAGCGGCCTCCTCGGCGTGCACGTGGTGCCGAAGGCCTCGCAGCTGTCCGGCGTCACCAGTCCCTGGAGCACCTCGCCGGCGCGGCACTGCGGCGACTCCACCGCATGCACGTCCCCCACGTCGAAGCGCAGCTCGGCGTCGTAGTCGCGGTAGGCGTCCGAGAGCCTCCAACCGGATCGCGGGATGGTCCCGATCCCTCGCCACGTCCGGTCGCAGAGCGCGAAGACCTCGGCGAGCACCGCTCGTGCTCGCGGGTTCCCCTCCCGGCTCACAGCGCGCTCGTAGGCGTTCTCGAGCCGGGCCTCGCCAGCTTCGAGCTGGGCGACGACGCGACGCGTCGCGTCGAGGAGGTCGAGAGCCTCGAAGCCGGCGACGACGACAGGGACGCCGAAGTCATCGACGATCGCGTCGTATTGCGCCGTCCCCATGACCGTGCAGACGTGCCCGGCGGCGAGGAAGCCTTCGACCCGTCGGCGCGGCGAGGAGAGGATCGCGTTCATCGCCGGCGGCACGAGCACGTGGCTGACGATCATCGAGAAGTTCTCCACGCCGAGCTCGCGTGCGCGCACGACCGCCATCGCGTTCGCCGGAGCTGTCGTCTCGAAGCCGACGGCGAAGAACACGACCTCGCGGCCCGGCTCGGCCTCGGCGACGCGCACGGCGTCGAGTGGCGAGTAGACCACCCGCACGTCGCCGCCCTGCGCCCGTACCTGGAAAAGGTCCTGGTGGCTACCCGGTACCCGCAGCATGTCGCCGAAAGAGCACAGCGTCACCTCCGGTCGGCTGGCGATCGCGAGCGCGCGATCTATCGTCTCGAGAGGGGTGACACACACGGGGCAGCCTGGACCGTGGACGAACTCGACCGAGCCGGCGAGGAGCTCGTCGATGCCGTTGCGGACGAGCGAGTGCGTCTGGCCGCCACAGACCTCCATGACCGTCCAGCGGCGGGTCGCACGTGCCAGGATCTCCTCGACGAGCCCTCGCGCGAGCTCCGGGTCGCCGAACTCGTCTAGATACTTCATGCCATCGCCTGCGCGCCGCCGGGACCGACCTCGTCGGCCACCGAACCGAGCGAACGGAGCAGCGCGAGGGTCTCGAGCGCCGCCGCCTCGTCGAGGCGTGCCAGGGCGAAGCCCGCGTGGACGATCGCGTACTCTCCGACGGCGATGTCGGGCAGGTACGCGCAGCAGATCTGCTTCGTCACGCCACCGAAGTCGACGACGGCCATCGGTGTCCCGCGATCGTCGACGACCTCGACCACCCTTCCCGGCAGACCGAGGCACATGGCTCAGCGCTCCTCGCCCGGCGCCCGGGCGCCGCTCGTCGCCGGCCATGCGGCGACGACCGCCTGGCCGAGGGAGAGGCCGCCGTCGTTCGGCGGCACGACACGGTGGACGAGCACCTCGAAGCCCGCCTCGCCGAGGCGCTCGCGGCAGATGCGGGTCAAGAGCGCGTTCTGGAACACCCCGCCGGTGAGCCCGACGAGGGTGACGGCACGCCGGCCCGCCGCGATGACGCAGGCGCAGACGACCGCGTCCGCGAGCACGTCGTGGAACCCCGCCGCTAGCTCGGCCGGCACGCCACCACCGAGGATCTGCTCGGCGAGTCCGGCGAGCACAGGGGACGGGTCGAGGACGCCGTCCGGCCCGACTGCGAACCGAGGGAGGCTGGCAGGCGTAACGCGCCACGCGGCCGCTTCGAGCTCCATCGCCGCATGGCCCTCGTAGGAGGCCCGGTGGCAGATCCCGAGCAGCGACGAGACCGCGTCGAAAAGTCTCCCGACGCTCGTCGAGAGCACGCAGGCGACACCGGTGTCGAGCTGGCGGCGCAGGAGAGCGAGCTCGCCGTCACCGGCGGCGCGGACCGGAGCAAGCCGCTCGTCCCACGCGACGTCGGCCGCGCCGAGGTGCGCGAGCGCGATGCGCCACGGATTGCGCACCCCGACATCGCCTCCGGGCAGGACTGCTTCGCGCAGGTGGCCGAGCCGCTCGACGTCCCTCGGATCAGCGCCGACGGCGAGCAGCTCGCCCCCCCAGATCGTGCCGCCTGTGCCGTCGGTGCCGTCCGTGCCGTACCCCGTGCCGTCGAACGCTACGCCGAGGATCTCCTCGCCGAGCCGCCCCTGCTCGGCGAGGAGCGATACGACGTGCGCGTGGTGGTGCTGCACATGGACGACGGGCCTTCCCTTCGCCGCGCGCTCTGCCCACCGGCGCGTCGCATAGCCGGGGTGCTGGTCGGTGGCGAGCGCACGAGGTCGCACCCCGTAGAGGCCGGCGAGCCGCTCTGCCGTCGTCTCGAGGGCACGCCGAGTCTCGAAGCTCTCGACGTCGCCGAGGTGCTGGGACACGACGGCGGCGCGCCCGACCGTGATGCAGACGGCACCCTTTACGTCCCCGCCCGTGGCGAGCACGGGCGCGACCGGCCGGCCGAGGTCGATCGGGAGCGGCACGTAGCCACGGCTCCTGCGGACCGGCATGACCACGCCGCCGGTCACGCGCACGACGGAGTCGTCGCAGGGCGCCTCGATCGGCCGATCGTGGAGGACGAAGGCGTCGACGATGCCCCCGAGGCGACGCCGCGCGTCGCCGTCGTCCGTGCAGATCGGCTCTCCGGCGCCGTTGCCGCTGGTGACGACGAGCGGGCCGGGAGCGGGGACGTCGGCTCCGGGGACAGGCGCGAGCAGGAGGTGATGGAGGGGGGTGTACGCGAGCATGACCCCCACGAGCAGGCTCCCGGGCGCGACGAGCGGGGACAGCGGCGCCTCCACGCGCCTCTCCGCGAGCACGATGGGGTGCGCCGGAGATTCGAGCAGCTCCTCCTCGTCACCGTCGAGCACGGCCAGGCTCCGGGCGTGGTCGAGATCGCGGACCATGACGGCGAAGGGCTTCGCGGGTCGGTGCTTGTCGCGCCGCAGACGAGCGATCGCCTCGTCGTCGCCCGCACCGCACGCGAGGTGGAAGCCACCAATCCCTTTCACGGCGACAACCCCACCGGAGCGCAGCACGGCCTGCGCGGAGGCGAGCGCCCGGTCCGTGCCTGTCACCTGGACCCCGGAGGTGTCCTCGAACCAGAGCCGGGGCCCGCAGTGCGGGCAGGAGATCGTCTCCGCGTGGAACCTGCGGTCGGCAGGGTCCTCGTATTCGGCTAGGCAAAGGGCGCACAGTGCGAAGCCGGCCATCGAGGTCGTCGCCCTGTCGTAGGGAAGGGTCCGGACGATCGTGAACCGGGGACCGCAGTCGGTGCAGCTGACGAACGGGTGGCGAAAGCGCCGGTCGCCGGGGTCGAAGAGCTCCCCGATGCACCTTCCGCACGTGGCAGCATCGGGTGCGACGAACCGTCGCTCACCGACGTCCGGCCGGCTCGCAACGATCGCGAAGCCTCGCGTCCTGCGCGTGCCGCCGGGCGATCCCGCCGGCGGAGCCGCCGGGAGCCGCTCGACCTGGACGGTGTCGACGCGGGCGAGCGGAGGAGCCTCGGCTGCGAGCCGTGCGAAGAACACGTCGACCGCGTCCTCGACCCCCTCCACCTCGAGAAAGACCGAGCCCGAGCCATTGCCGACGAAGCCGTCGAGCCCGAGCTCCGTGGCGAGACGGTGCGCGTGGGGGCGGAACCCGACACCCTGGACGACGCCGTCGACGACCGCTCGCACGCGCACCACGGTGGCGACGCTCACGGCCCGAGCCCGGGCGCCGCCGGTTGGGCGAGACCTGGGATCTCGAGACCTGGGATCTCGAGATCTGCGATCTCGAGCACGGACCGGACCGCGTCGGGCAGCGCCGCGACGACGGCAGGGCTCATGCCGACGCCGAAGCCGAACTCCCGGCCCTCGATCCCGACGACGACGACGCGTCGCGGTGCACGTCCCGCGACGCGCGCGATCGCGAGCGCCGCCGAGAGACCGATCCCGTGCGTGCTCGCCTCTGTCCGTACGGCGGACGCTCCCGAC
>DAHXNN010000187.1 GCA_027365385.1 Acidimicrobiaceae bacterium
CATCGGCGCGGGCGTCTCGGGGATCAATGCCGCGGCCGTGGCGGTCGGCATGCATGCAGACGTCCAGGTGCTCGACCGGGATCTCCCGAAGCTCCGCGCCGTAGACGCCGCCTACCAGGGCCGTCTCACGACGCTCGCGTCGAGCGCGCACACCATCGAGGAAGCGTGCCTCGAGGCGGACCTCGTGATCGGCGCGGTCCTCGTGCCCGGAGCCAAGGCTCCGAGGCTCGTGAGCGACGACCTGGTCGCGCGGATGCGTCCGGGATCGGTGCTCGTCGACATCGCCGTGGACCAGGGTGGCTGCTTCGAGTCGACGCGGGCGACGACGCACTCGGACCCGACGTTCATGGTGCACGGCTCGGTCTTCTACTGTGTCGCGAACATGCCTGGCGCAGTCCCGCACACCTCGACCCATGCGCTGACGAACGCGACGCTCCCGTACACGATCGAGATCGCAGCGAAGGGCTGGCGTGCCGCGGCGACTGCCGATCCCGCGCTCGCTCTCGGGGTGAGCACTGCCGGCGGCGCGGTCACCTACGCTCCAGTCGCCGAGGCGCACGGTATCGCACCCGTCCCCCTCGCCGAGGTGATCGGCTGATCTGCGCCGCTACGCTGCGCGTCCATGACCGCGCGCGCCGGGTACCTGAGCTCCCGCCTCCAGGGCTACACGACGACGATCTTCGCCGAGATGTCGGCTCTCGCACTGGCGACCGGATCGGTCAACCTCGGCCAGGGCTTTCCCGACACCGACGGCCCGGACGAGATCAAGCGTTGGGCGATCGACGCCATCGAGGCGGGGCACAACCAGTATCCGCCTGGCAAGGGCATAGTAGAGCTGAGGCGTGCGGTCGCTGCGCACGCGCGCCTGTTCTACGGCCTCGACTACGACCCTGAGGACGAGGTGCTCGTCACGGCCGGAGCGACCGAAGCGATCGCTGCGAGCCTCCTCGCGCTCTGCGAGGTCGGCGACGAGGTGGTCATGCTCGAGCCGTACTACGACGCCTACGCGGCGTGCACCGCGATGGCAGGTGCGACGCGCCGGGTCGTGCCACTGCGCGGACCCGACTGGCGGTTGGACCCGGCCGACCTCGTCGCTGCGATCAGCCCCCGGACGCGGATCGTGCTCGTGAACAGTCCGCACAATCCCTCCGGTCGGGTCCTCGGACGGGACGAGCTCGATGCGATCGCGAAGGTCTGCGTCGACAACGACCTCCTCGCGGTCACCGACGAGGTCTACGAGCACGTCGTCTACGAGGGTGAGCACATCCCGCTGGCGTCCTTGCCGGGCATGCGCGAGCGGACGGTGTCGATCTCGTCCGCCGGGAAGACCTTCTCGTTCACGGGTTGGAAGGTCGGCTGGGCGTGTGCCCCGGCACCGCTGCTCGCTGCGGTGCGCACGGCCAAGCAGTTCCTCACCTACGTGAGCAGCGCGCCGTTCCAGCACGCCATTGCAGCGGCGCTCGACGCCGGCGACCGTCACATCACGGGGACGGTGGCGAACCTGCGGGCGAGGCGGGAGCAGCTGTGCGCGGGGCTCGCCGAGCTCGGCCTAGAGGTCGTCCGACCCGAGGGCGCGTACTTCGTGACGACCGACGTGCGGCCGCTCGGCTTCGACGACGGTGTGGAGTTTTGCAGGATGCTGCCGGCGCTCTGCGCAGTGGTCGCGATCCCGAGCGTCGTCTTCTACGACGACCAGGCGGCGGGACGGCCGCTCGTGCGATGGACGTTCTGCAAGCGTGCCGACGTCATCGACGATGCCCTCGCCCGCCTCCAGGTCCTGCGCCGGTGAGCCCGGGCGTCGTGTCCCCTGGAGCCCCGGTCCCCGGAGCCCCGGCCCCTGGAGCCCCGGTCCCCGGAGCCTCGGCCCCTGGGGGCCGGGCCGACGGGAGACCAGCCCCGGCGGACGGGGGTGCTGCGCTCCTCGTCGCGAGCGTGCAGTGCGACGTCGCGTGGCACGACCGCGCTGCGAACCACCGCCGGCTCCGTCCGCTCGTCGCCGAGGCCGCCGCAGCGGGAGCGGGTCTCGTGCTCCTGCCCGAGATGTTCGCCACCGGCTTCTCGATGGCGACCGAGGTCGTCGCCGAGGGCCCGGACGACGCGACAGCGGCATTTCTCCACGAGAGCGCCGAGACGCTCGGGGTGTCCGTCGGCGGGTCGTTCGCGTGCCGGCTGCCCGGAGGGGACCTGCCCGTCAACCGCTTCCTCCTCGCAGGTCCGCGCGGCGAGGAGACCGTCTACGACAAGGTCCACCCGTTTCGCTACGGCGGCGAGAGCGAGCACTACCGTGCCGGCTGCGAGCGGGTCACGGTCACGGTCGACGGCGTGCGCGTGACGCCTTTCGTCTGCTACGACCTCCGCTTCGCTGACTGGTTCTGGTCGGCTGCGGACGCGACCGACTGCTACGTGGTGGTGGCGAGCTGGCCCGAATCTCGCCAGGCGCACTGGCGCGCCCTTCTCGTCGCTCGGGCCATCGAGAACCAGGCGTACGTCGTCGGGGTGAACAGGGTCGGCTCGGGAGGCGGGGTGCGCTACTGCGGTGGAAGCGTCGTGGTCGGCCCGTTCGGGGCTGTCGTGTCCGAGGCGGGCGAGTCCGAGGAGATCCTGCTCGCCGGCGTCGACCCGGGCGAGGTGCGCACGGTCCGGACGCGCTACCCGTTCCTCGCCGACCGGAGGGAGCCGACGAGGGACTCGTAGAGCGCGCGCGTCTCGGCCGAGGGTTCGTTGCCGTCGAGCCGGTCCAGCGCGCCTTCGAGCTCGTGCCAGGTCCGGCGGACCCCGTCGAGATCGCCCTCGAGCTCAGAGACGGCCATCGCGTCGCGAGCGAGGATCTCGGACCACGGCTCGGCGAGCCGCCCGGTGGCGACCGCGGTCCGGGCGAGCGCGAGGTCCCGCGACGCGAGCGCGAGGGTCGCGAGGTGGTGTGCCGCGTCGACGATGGCGGACACGATCGTCGCAAGGAGCCCCTCTGCGAGCATCCAGTCCCAGCCCGACAGCGCCTCGGCGAGGGGAGGGCCCTCGACGAGAGAGAGAGCCTCGGTGAGCAGGTCGACCGCGATCGGTGGCTCGACCGCGAGCGCGAGCAGGCGCAGCTCCTCGAATCGGCCCCAGTCGCTCGTCACCGACGGATCGAGCTGGTAGTGACCACCCACCGCGGCGGGCAGGTAGCTCCGACCGTCCGGGCGGGCACCGAGAGCGCTTCGTGCCGCGGAGCAGACATTGTGCACCCGGCCGAGCGACGCTGTCCGGTCCCCTCGGCTGAACACGGCGGAGCGTATGCGCTCGCCGCTCGCGCGCCGTCCGTGGAGCACGAGATATGCGACGAGCTCCACGGCTCGGGCACGGTCCTTGCTCGGAGGCTCCGTCGCCCACCCGACGACCTCCGCGGTGCGTCGGAGCAGCCTGACCTCGATCGGACCCGCGACGGGCGGTGCCGGCGCAGCGGGTGCCGGCGCAGCGGGTCGCTCCCGGTGTGGGTGGTCGGCCATGTCGGCACGTGCCGCACGTGCCGCACCGAGGGCTCGCCCGGGAAGCGGGTCGGCTGTGGACGCGTCGATGAGGGCCCGGATGAGCTCGACCTGGGCGGCGCTCGGCGAGGCGCGCCGTAGGACGATGCCACCTGGCTCGAGCAGGAGGGAGTCGTCGCGTACGACCAACCGGTCCGTCGCCGGTCCGCCGAGCGAGACGATGCCCGCGCTCCGTCCGAGCGACTCGAGCAGCTCCTCGTCGAGCCCACCAGCCGCTTCGCCCGCCGCGACGACGAGGAGCTGGGGCGTCCAGGTCGACGAGAGACGCTCCGACTGCTCGTCCGGTGTGCTCCGGGCGAGCTCTGCGAGCTCTCCCGGGCTGGAGGTGTTGAGGTGCGGCATGACCGGTGACTCGTGTCCGAGAGCACCAGCCACGACCTCGACCTGGATCTCGCTCGCCCAAGGCAGCGTGCCGAGCGCGACGAGGATCCCTGCTAGCTCGGAGGTCGGCAGCGTCGTACCGCCCGCCTGCCCGCCCGCGGGTTGGCCGTCGAGGGAGAGCCGTCGATCCGGCCCGAGGGCGACGAGATAGCTGACGCTCTCGTCGTCGCCCACGGGTATGAGTGCCGGAACGTACCGACCGCATCCCTCTGCCAGGGCTGCCAGCTCGGCGAGCCCGGCACCGGTGTCGAGCGCCCAGGTCGTGCCACCGTCGACGGCCACGAAGCCATCCACGACGTCGGCGACGGGCTCGACGAGCTCGATCTCGACACCGAATCCGCCCGCCCGGACGCGCCGCACCTGTGGCAGGACCGTGCCGCACCGGACCTCACC
>DAHXNN010000198.1 GCA_027365385.1 Acidimicrobiaceae bacterium
CGTGACGGGGAGCTTGCCGCCGGTGAACGCGTGGGTGGCCGCCCGGTACACCCTGCCCGGGATCGTGGCGCACCGGTCGGCCCTCGCTGGCGGCCAGCGACTGGTCATCCCGGATCTCGGTGAGCCGCCTGCGTAGGTGCCGCCGCGCCGTGAGGTGCGGCACCGGGTCGGCACGCGCGGGCGACGTGCCGGGCGGCGGGCGGCGGGCGAAGGTGGCGATAGGGACGCAACGATGACGAAGGAGAGACCATGGCGAAGATAACGATTGTGGGCGCGGGCGGCTACGTGTTCCCGCTGACCCTCGTGCGCGACATCCTCGCGTTCGAGGCGCTCCAGGAGAGCACGATCTGTCTGTACGACCCCGATCCCGAGCGGGCGGCGATCACTGCCGGAGGTGCGCGCCGGCTCGTGGACGCGCACGGGCTCGGGGCGAAGGTCGAGGTGCCGACCGCGCGGCGGGAGGCGCTCGACGGTGCGGACTTCGTCATCTGCACGTTCCAGGTCGGGGGGATCGAGGCCTACGGCTACGACGTCGGCATTCCCCGCGAGTACGGCATCGACCAGCCTGTCGGCGACACCCTCGGTCCTGGCGGGGTGTTCAGAGGGCTCCGCTCGGTCGGAGCGCTCCGCGAGATCGCGGCAGACATGCGTGAGCTCTGCCCGGACGCTCTGCTCATCCAGTACGCGAACCCGATGTCGATCAACTGCTGGGCCTCGTCGGAGCTCGGTGTGCAGACCGTGGGGCTCTGCCACAGCGTCCAGCACACCTCGAAGATGCTCGCGCGCGAGCTCGACGTGCCCTACGAGGAGGTCACCTTCGACTCGGCGGGCGTGAACCACACGGCATGGTTCACGACGTTCCGCCGTGGTGCGGAGGACCTGCTGCCGCGGGTACGGGAGGTGATGACCGCGCGTCACCTCGAATCCGCTGCCACGGGCCTAGCCTCGGACGAGCTCTACGCCGGCGGCAACGAGCGCGTACGTACGGAGCTGATGCGCCTCACAGGGTATTTCCACACCGAGTCGAGCCACCACGCGAGCGAGTACTGGCCGTGGTTCCGCAAGGACGTGGACCTCGTCGGCAGCTATCTCCCGAAGCGCTGGGACTACTACGAGATCTGCTCGGCACACTCGCCGGACCACAACGTCGACGACTACGTCGAGGGCTCCGTCCGCGATGGCCTGCATCCCTCCGAGGAGTACGGGGCCTACATCATCGACTCGGCGGTGACCGGTACGCGCCGCGTCATCTACGGCAACGTCGTGAACCGCGGTCTCGTCGACAACCTGCCGGCGGACTGCTGCGTCGAGGTCGCCTGCGTCGTCGACGCGCTGGGTGTCCGCCCCGTCAGGTATGGGAGCCTGCCGCCTGCATGCGCTGCCCTCAACACCGTGCAGATCAACGTGCAGCGGCTCGCCGTTCGCGCCGCTCTTGAAGGCGACCGCGACCTCGTGTACGCGGCAGTCGCTCTCGACCCCCTCTCGGGCGCGTTGCTGACCCTGCCGCGACTCCGGGAGATGGTCGACCGGCTCTTCGCGGCGGAGCGGCCGTGGCTCGCCGCCTTCGGTTGACGGGAGCCGGTGCGCGGGGCATCGTGCCCCGCGCACCGGCTGGCGGGCTGGCCGCATGGCGCATGCCACATGCCGCTCGTCACATGCTTCAGTGGCTGAAGCGCACCTCTGGGATGATCCGGGCGAGCCACGCGGGCTTGCGCCATATGCCGTGCCCTCCGAGGCGCAGCAGCACGGGCAGCAGCACCATCCGGACGAGGACGGCGTCGAGCGCGACAGCGACCGCGAGGATGACACCCATCTCCTTCGGCGCGAGGGGTCCCGATAGCGCGAACGTGAGGAACACGGCGACCATGACCAGAGCCGCGGAGAGCACCACGCGACCCGACGTGCGCACCGAGGAGACCATCGCGTGCTCGGGATCGACGTGGGTCTCGTAGATCTCCTTCGCCGCCGAGAGCAGGAAGAGCGTGTAGTCCATCGCGACTCCCGTGACCATCGCCCCGAAGAAGATCGGTCCCCAGGCATCGACGAAGCCCTGGGGGGTGAAGTGGAGCAGACCGGCACCGTCGCCGTTCTGGAACACGAGGCGGGCGACGCCGAAGGCCCCCGCGACCGAGAGCCCCGTCACGACCACGCCGGCGAGCGCGAGAAGGGGAGCGCCGAGCGCGACTAGGAGCATGAGGAAGCCGACGAGGAGCAGTAGGCCGAACACGAGCGGCGTCCTCGAGGACAGAGCGTGCTGGAGGTCGACGTTCTCCGCCGCGGCACCGCCGACGAGGCTCCCGTGTGGGAGCGCTGCACGCATGTCGGCGATGGTGGCCGCGGTCGCGGGTGCCGAGGGACCTGACGAGGGCACGACCTCGTCGAGGGTGATCCCCGCGCTGGTCGCGCCGGGAGCCACACCGGCCACGCCCGCCAGGTGCCCGAGCGTAGCGAGCGCAGCATGCTGGTCACCTGCGGGGACGAGGACCTGCAGAGCGCCGGGCGCGCCGGGGCCGAAGGCCGCGCTCACCTCGCCGTAGCCGATCCGCGCGCTCGCAGTCGCCGGGATGATGGTGATCGAGGGCATGCTCGTCCTCAGGCCGAAGAGCGGAGCGATCAGCAGGCCGAGCGCAAGAAGGGCGACGAGCGCCGCACGCAGCGGATGGCGCCAGAGGAACCCTCCCCACGCGTGGAGGTGACGCTCGATCGCATGGCCAGCCGGGAGGTGGCGGTTCCGTGCACGACCGGGGAGGCGGACGCGTCCTGCGTTCACGCGTAGCCCGAGCTTGCCGAGCACCGCTGGAAGCAGGGTGAGCGTCGCAGCGAGCACGGCGAACACCGAGACCATGATGCCGAGCGCCATGCTCCGGAACGCCGGGCTCGGGACGAGGAGCACGCTCGAGAGCGAGAGCAGGACCGTGACCGCGCTGAACGCGATCGCCTTGCCGGCGGTCGCCATCGTCTCGGCGACCGACGCGATCACCCCGTCCTGGTCGCCCGGTTGGACCTTGCGTCGCTCGAGTGCCGCCCGGAAACGCACGACGAGGAAGAGGGCGTAGTCGATGCCGAGAGCGAGGGCGAACATCAGGGCGAAGTTCAACGCCCAGATCGACACGGGCGCCACGTGGGTCGCGATGACGAGAGCGCCGGCGGCGACGAGAAGGCCCGCCATCGTGAGCATCAAGGGCAGCCCGGCGGCGACGAGGCTGCCGAACGCGAGTACGAGGATGACCATCGTCACGGGCCACGAGAGCACCTCGGAGCGCAGCATCGCACTGCGGTTCGCAGAGTTGAACTCGCTCCAAAGAGCGCTGTCACCGGTGAGCTCGACGCTCACCGATCCTCTCGACAGCCTCGACAGCGGCGCCTCGAGAGCGGTCGCTGCTCTGACCATGGCGTTGGGGCCGACGGAGGCGCCACCCGTGACGACCGCCACCCGGCCGTTGGCCGAGAGGCTCGTGCCCGGCGAGGGCGGGACGACTGTCGAGATGCTCCGGTCGGAGCGCAGCGTCAGCTCGACGCGCCGGAGGATCGCGGTTGCCGCGGGGTCGGACGCGATCGAGCCGGACCGGTCGGCGACGACGACCTCGATAGCTGTCGAGCCGAGACCGTGGAAGTCCTTCTGGATGATCGTGCGCGCCGCGACGGACTGGCTGGTCGAGTCCTCCCAGCCCGCTCCGGCGAGGGCGGTCTCGACGTGCGGTGCGAAGTAACCGAACACGACGAGCACGACGAGCCAGCCGAGCAGGACCTGCCGGACGTGGGTAGCTGTCCACCGACCGAGCCGGGCGAGGCCTGCAGGACCGTGCGGCGGGGTGCCGGCGGCACGCTCGGGGCGTGCCGCCGGCTCGAGGACGTCGGTCGCTGTCATCTGGGTTGTGCTCCTCCTCGGTCGGTAGACCGGCTGGTGACTGTACGGGGCAGGGTATATGTGAGAGCTAACCGGACGGATTGGCGCTGCCATGCTGTCCGAGCCGTACGTGAGCCCCGCCGGCACCAGGAGGCTCACGGTAGAGGGGCTCGCGGCTCTGGGGGCTCGCGGTACAGGGGCTCGCGGTACAGGGAGAACGGGCCGGGACGTCAGCGGTCCGGGTCACCTGCCCTCAGGTGGGCGATGTCCACACCTCGTCGACGTGCCGTGCCAGTCGGGAACGCGGCTCACGCAAGAGACAAGAAGAGCCTCTCCATGTGCTCCGCGTCGAGCGCCGATATGCCACCCGGTCGGGACGGGTCGAGGCACTGGCGCATGCCGGACGCGACGATCTTGAAGCTGGCGCGGCTGAGCGCGTGGCTCGCGGCGGCGAGCTGGGTCAGCACCTCGTCGCAGTCGCGACCGGACTCGATCATGCGCACGATGCCCGCGACCTGACCTTCGATCCGGCGCAAGCGGCGAGTGACGTCCTCTGCGGTGGTGGCTTCTACCTGCATGTCCGAGATCGTACCATACCCCTGGGGGTACGTGGCGCTGCACTGGGCGTCGCTGTGCTGTGGCCCGCGTGGTGACACCGCACGGTGACACCGCACGGTGGCACCGTGTGTTGTCGTCGTGTGGTGTCGTCGTGTGGTGGTCAGGCGCGGTGGTCAGGTGTGCGTGGCGCGTGCCTCATGCGTCCGTGTCGAGCCAGCATCGCTCCGCCGAGAGCACCTCCACCTCGGGGTGGGACCACACGAAGCGCTCGACGCTGTCGAGGACTTCCGTGACCTGCGCGGCGTCGCCCGCGATGGCAGCGAAGCCGAGCTCGCAGCGTTGCCACTGGTCCTGGTAAGCGGTCTCGGCCGCGGCGACGTGGAAGCGGGACCGCGCCGTGTCGAGGAGGTGGCGCACGACCGACCGCTTCGCCTTGAGCGACCCGCTCTCCGGAATGTGCAGCTCGACTGCGAGTGCGCACGCGTGCATCGACGGATACTCTCGCGTCCGCTGCCTACGAACAGGCGTTCGCCTGTCGGCTAGCATCGCGGTGTGCTCGCGTTCCAGGCGTCACTGCTCGACCTCGACGACGAGCCGGGCTTGCGTCCCTTGCGTCGCGCGGCGGTGTGCGGTCCCGACCCGAGCCGCCACGCTGCTGGGTTGCCCGAGCCTGCCATCTCCGACGGGCGGACCGAGCTCGCAGACGGAGCATGGGTCGAGCTCCAGCGTTCGTGGCTGACGGGGGCCAACGTCTTGTTCGAGCGCCTCCTTCGCACAGCGCCATGGCAGTCGGACAAGCGTCCGATGTACGACCAGGTCGTCGACGTCCCGCGGATGACTGCTTTCTACGACGAGGGAGCCGGGCTGCCCGACCCGGTCCTCGGCGAGGCGATGTCGGCCCTTTCGGCGCACTACCGCGACGAGGAGGGGAGCGAGCTGCGCACCGCCGGGCTCTGCCTCTACCGCGACGGGAGCGACAGCGTCGCGTGGCACGGCGACACTGTCGGTGCGGGCGCCACGGCGGACGTCCTGGTCGCGATCGTCTCGCTCGGGGCGACCCGGAGGCTGCTCCTGCGACCCCGCGCGAAGGGCCGGTCCGCGCGGGTCGAGCTGTCGAGTGGAGACCTTCTCGTCATGGGTGGAAGCTGCCAGCGGACCTTCGAGCACTCGCTGCCGAAGACGGCGCGAGCTGTCGGTCCGAGGATCAGCGTGCAGCTGCGCCCAGCCGGGGTGCGCTGACCCGCCGTCACCCCGGGCCGAGGAGCGGTCGCTCCGGCGACCGCGACATGGTGTCGCCAGTTCCAGTTCCAGTTCCGGTGCCTGGGCCTCGACCGCCGCGAAGCGGGGCTGTCCGGGGGCTCGCCTCACTGGATACCTGGCGCAGGGGTATGACGTTGGTGTTGCGAGGGAGGTACTGCTCGTCCTCGGCGCGGTCGATGATCCACCTCACGAGGTCGTCGGGCTGGAGCGCCCCGCGGAACAAGAAGCCTTGTGCGATGTCGCAGCCGTGGGCCTCCAGGCGCCGGTAGGTAGCCATCGTCTCGACGCCCTCCGCGACCACCTGGAGGCCGAGGTGGTGCGCGAGCTGGATGACCGACGCGACGATCGCGTCGTCGGCCGTCCCCGACGCGAGGTCGGTGATGAAGGACTTGTCGATCTTCACCTCGCTCACGGGGAGGTGCTTGATCCGTGCGAGCGACGAGGTGCCGACGCCGAAATCGTCGATCGAGAGCCGCACGCCCAGCTCCGCGAGGGGGCCGAGGACGTGGTGGTCGTCGTCCGGCTGGCCGGCGAGCGCGCGCGACTCGGTGATCTCGAGGGTGAGAGCCGAGGGGGGAAGGTCGTGCACCTCGAGCAGCCGGCGCACGTCCGCCGCGATGGAGGGGTCGTCGAGCTGGACGGGGGATAGGTTGACCGCCACGTTGATCTCGATGCCTGCTCGGTGCCAGGCGCTGCACTGCGCGACGACAGTCCCGAGCACCCACCGCGTGAGCGGGCGGATCAGGCCGGATGTCTCCGCGACGCCGATGAACTGCTCTGGGTCGATGACGCCGTAGCGGGGATGCGTCCAGCGGATGAGCGCCTCGGCCCCGGCGACCGCGCCGGTGTCGAAGCGGATCTTCGGCTGATAGCACATCTCGAGGCTCGAGATGTTGATCGCCTCGCGCAAGGCCGCGATGAGCGACGGCCGGTCGATCTGGCGATCGTGGTGGTCGTCGTGGAGAGCGACGCCCCCGCCGCGCTGCTTCGCCCGGTACATCGCGAGGTCGCTGTGGCGCAGGAGCGTGAAGCGGTCCTCGCCGTGGAGAGGCGCGATGCTCACCCCGATGCTCGCTTTCAACGTGACCTCCGTGCCCGCGAGCGCGACGGGGGCCCTCGCTGCGATGCTGAGCGACTCCGCGAGAGCGAGCACGTCCGCGGGGTTCACCGAGTCGTAGACGACGACCGCGAACTCGTCTCCTCCGAGGCGCCCGACGAGGCCCCGGCCGCCGACGACGTCTCGCAGCGATCCCGCGAGGACCTGGAGGAAGGCGTCGCCAGCCTCGTGGCCGAGGGTGTCGTTGAGGCTCTTGAAGCCGTCGAGGTCGATGAGAAGGATCCCGACGTAGCGGCCCTCGTGTCGCTCGCTGAGTGCGCGGTCGAGCTCGGTGGAGAAGAGCGTCCGGTTCGCGAGGTCCGTGAGCCCGTCGTGGGATGCCTGGTACTCCTTCTGGGCGATCTCCGCGTGGAGCCGGTCGAGGAGCTCGCCGCTGCGCAGTGCCATCGCCGTAGAGGTGACGAGGGTCTCTGCGAGGCCGACGTCCTCCTTGCTGAAGGTGACGTGGTCTCCGCCGAGACGGTTCGCGACGACGAGGACGGCGACGGTCTCCGCGACGTCGCTCGGGAGCCGGAGCGCGATCGCGTCGCGAAAGCCACGCGACTCGAGGGCCTCGTGGACGCGGGCGTCCCGGATTCCCCTCGGCGCGAGCAAGGGTGGGCTCTGCGCGTCGATCAGCTCCGCGACGAGATGCCGACCGCCGTCGCGTACAGGGTCCTCCTCGCCTGCCCGGAGTGCATAGCACGTGCTCGTACCGTCAGCCGGGAGGACGAGCTCGACGACCTCTGCGTTGAAGAGGGTGAGCGCCTGGCGCAGGACGGAGGCGATCACGAGGTCGGGCTCGACGATGCCCGCAAGCGCCTTCTCGAAGTCGTAGAGCTGGCTGAGCGTCGTGTGCCGGACGCGCAGCCGGCCGTGGCTCGCGTACTCGGCGCCGACCGCGCCCGCGACGGCGAGGAAGAGAAGGCCACCGAACGGGCTTGCCCAGAGCATGAGGACCGCCGCGAGCCCGAGCGT
>DAHXNN010000205.1 GCA_027365385.1 Acidimicrobiaceae bacterium
GACGGACGCGGTCGTCGGCACCGCTCTCGACGCGGGGGTGAACTTCTTCGACACTGCCGACGTCTACGGCGACGCGAGGAGCGAGGAGCTTCTCGGCCGCGCCCTCGGACGCCACCGCGGCGAGGTGGTCGTCGCGACGAAGTTCGGCATCGCGCGCGGCGAGCTCGCCGGAGGTGCGGCACCCGACTACGTGCGCTCGGCCGTCGACGCGAGCCTGCGGCGCCTCGGGACCGACTACATCGACCTCTACCAGCTCCACCGCCCCGACCCACAGGTCCCGATCGACGCGACTCTCGGTGCGCTCGCCGATCTCGTCGCCGCCGGCAAGGTACGCGAGATCGGCTGCTCGAACTTCACCGTCGAGCAGCTCGACGAGGCCGCAGAGGCCGCTGGCTCTTCGGGCGGCGCCACCTTCGCGAGCGTCCAGAACGACTACAGCCTGCTCAACCGCGAGCCAGAGGACGGCGTCCTCGACGCATGCAGCCGCCTCGGGATCTCCTTCCTTCCCTACTTCCCCCTCGCGAGCGGGCTCCTCACGGGCAAGTACCGCGCAGGCGAGCCCGCCCCCGGCGGGAGCCGTCTCGCGAACGCGGACGCGGAGCGGCGAGAGAGGGAGATGAGCGAGGAGCGGATGGCGACCGTCGCCAAGCTCGCGGATCTCGCCGAGTCCGTGCCATGCACGCTCGTCGAGCTCGCATTCTCCTGGCTGCTCACCCGCGGCGCGATCGCCTCCGTCATCGCCGGAGCGACCTCCGCCGAGCAGGTCCGCGTGAACGCCGCGGCGGCCGACGTCGAGCTGAGCACCCAGCTGCTCGAGCGCATCGACGAGATCGCACCGCACGTGACCGAAGCGGAGGCGCGGGCGACGTGACCGGCGTCCCCGGTGGGGCAGCGATGTCGCGGGCCGAGTTCGACGCCCTCTTCGACGAGCTGACCGATTGGTCACGCGCCTTCGAGCGACCTCCGGGGACGCTCGGCGCGCTCGTCGCCGAATCCGCCCTCGCGGGCGCGCGCCTCGTACGGGAGGGCGAGGTCGTCCTGCTCGCGCACCCGCTCGACACGGCGGCGGGGCCGGACAACACGAAGCCGGCACTGTTCTACATGTCGGACGTCGGCGACTCCGCCGCACAGGAGCCCCGGTGCCACACGGACTTCGTCGGGGTCGACTACCACGGCAAGTCGGTCACCCATCTCGACGCCCCCGCACACATGGGCTTTCGCGACCTGCTCTACGGCGGGGTCCCCGCCGACGAGGCGATCACCTCGAAGGGCGCCCGTCACGCGTCGGTCGACGCGCTGGGAGCGGTCGTCCGGCACGCGGTGCTTCTCGACGTTCCCGCATCGAAAGGCCTCAGCTGGCTCGAGCCCGGGACCGCGATCAGCGGCGACGATCTCCTCGAGGCCGCGCATTGGGCGTCGGTCGTCGTCGAGCCCGGCGCGATCCTCTTCGTCCGCACAGGCCACGGAGCGAGGCGCCAGGCGCTCGGAGCGTGGGACCCGTCGGATCTATCCGCTGGCTTGCACCCCTCGGCCATGCGGACGGTCACAGCGTGGGAGCCTGCCGTGCTCGGCTCGGACGGCGACAGCGACGTGCGCCCGAGCCCCGTGCCGGGCGTCCATTCGCCGGTGCACGCGCTCGCGCTCATCGCGCAAGGGATGCCGTTGCTCGACAACGTGGCGCTCGAGCAGCTGAGCACTACCTGCCGGCGCCTGGGGCGCTACAGCTTTCTCTGCACTGTCGCGCCGTTGGTCGTGCCCGGTGGCACGGGCTCGCCGGTGACACCTCTCGCCGTGTTCTGACCCCGGGCGCCAGACAGCCGCAGATGGCCACGCCTCAGCTCCGACCGAGGACGGCGGCCACGCTCACGACCTCGACGGGCTCGCTCTCGCGCGGGCGACGGCGTCGCAGGCGTGCCGCCGTCCGGGCCCCGGCCGGAAGCAGCTCCTGGCGCCGCACACGAGCACCGGGACGCCGCCAGGCATAGGGTAGTGAGATGATCGAGCATGCGACGTTCGGACGGACCGGCCACTCGAGCACGAGGGTCATCTTCGGTGGAGCCGCCCTCGGCTCGGTGAGTCAGGAGACCGCCGACGGCGTCCTCGAGGTGCTCCGCGCACACGGGATCAACCATCTGGACACCGCTGCGAGCTATGGGGATTCCGAGCTGCGGATCGCTCCTTGGCTCGTCGGCCACCGCGACGACTACTTCCTCGCGACGAAGACGGGTGACCGCAGCGGCGGCGCAGCCCGAGCAAGCCTCGAGAGGTCGCTGGCACGCCTCGGCGTCGACCACGTCGATCTCGTCCAGCTCCACAACCTCGTCGAGGAGGACGAGTGGGAGCAGGCGCACGCGCCGGGTGGCGCCCTCGAGGCGCTGCTGGCGGCACGCGAAGAGGGGCTGACGCGCTTCGTCGGCATCACCGGTCACGGCGTGCGGATCCCGCGCATGCACCTGCGCAGCCTCGCGCGCCACGACTACGACTCGGTGCTCTTCCCCTACAACTTCACGATGCGGGCCGACAGCCGGTACCGTGACGACGTGGAGACGTTGGTCGGGCTCTGCGCCGAGCGCAACGTCGCGGTCCAGGTCATCAAGGCGGTCGCCCGAGGGCGCTGGCCTGCCGAGTCGTCCGGAGAGCACCGCAGTTGGTACCGGCCGCTCGAGGATCCAGGAGCGATCACCCGGGCGGTGCACTACGTGCTCGGACGGCCCGGGCTCTTCCTCGACTCCTCGAGCGACTACGAGCTGCTCCCCCAGATCCTCGCAGCCGCGTCGTCCCCGGCGCCGATGCCCTCCGACGACGAGATGTCGGCCGACGTCGAGGCGATCGGGATAGAGCCGCTCTTCGACGGCGCGGAGCTCGAGCGCATCTGACGCTGGGCCGCGGGTCGGCAACCGCTTGTAGGCTGGCGCCATGACCGTTCAGCCAGACGGCTGGGGCCTTCGCCGCTCCAAGCCCGCCACGCCGCCAACCCTGCTCGCAAGTGCAGCCCTCGCCATCGGGATGGCCGTCGCATCGCCGGCATCGGCCTCGACGAGGCAGGCGTCGTCGCCCCTGCCTTCCGGAGCGTCTCTCGTCGCGGCCGCCAAGAAGGCGATGCTCGCTGCGAGGAGCGTGCACTTCGACCTCTCCTCCTCCGGAGCGGGCGTCGAAGAGCACATCAGCGCGGATGCAGGGACGGCCACCGGCCGCCAGGTGCTGACCTCCGGCAACGCACGGGCGACCGTGCTGCTCACGAAGCGTGACGCGTACTTCGGTGGCGACGCCGCAGGCCTTGCGAAGTTCTTCGGGATGCCGACTGCAGACGTGAAGAAGGTCGGCGCCAAATGGGTCGACGTCACGTCTGGATCTGCGCAGTACACGAGCTTCGAGAAGAACCTCGTCGCCTCCTCCCTCCCCGCGGCGTTCCTGCCCACGGTGAAGTCGGTCGCCGTCGGACGCGTCACGGTCAGCGGTCGGCCGGATTACCGCCTGACGTGGGTGGCAACCGTGAGCGGCAAGCTCTTCCACGAGTCGCTCGACCTCGCTGGGACGGGGCCGGCACTGCCGGTCAGCCAAGTCGGGACGAGCGGCAAGGACGAGGAGTCGACCACGTTCTCCCGTTGGGGCGAGGCGGTCCACGTCACGGCGCCGAAGCAGACGATCGCGTTCAGCGTCTTGACAGGTTGAAGGGCGACACCTACGAACCCGCCTATGCCTGGTCGTGCCGCTCGGCGGCCTCGGCGGCGCGGTCCGGCGCATCGACGACGGCGCTCGCCGGCGACACGTCTCGCCGCAAGCGTCGTCGTCGTAGCAGCAGCCGGTGCGGCTGTCGGGTTGTCCCTTCGGGTCGCCCTCCACCATGGCGCGGCTGGTGCTCCTCACACTCGGCCCCGCTCGCCCGGTGCTGCCCGCACACAGACCCGCTCCTCGGGCGCGGCGGCCGCGGTATCGAGCACGAAGACGAGCAGCCCACCTGCGACGACGACGTCCCCGACCACCACCGTGCCGACCACCACCTCGACGACCGCGCCGCCACTTCTCGACCCGTCGAGCGTCCTCGTCGAGGTCCTCAACGGATCCGGCGGGCCCGGCGTGGCGTCGGAGGCGGCGCGAGCTCTGCACGAGGCCGGGTTCCTCGTGAACGGCACGGGCAACGCCGCGTCCTTCCAGCACGTCGAGAGCGTCGCGGAGTACTCCCCCGGAAGTGAGCTGGCTGCTGCGACCGTCGCTGCCTACCTGACGGGAGGGACCCAGCTCCTCCCCGTCGCCGGCCTGGCGCCGGACGAGGTCGACCTCGTGCTCGGCTCGCAGTACCACGGACTGAGTGGCTGAGCACCAACGGCCCTTCGACCGGGCCGGTGGTGAAGGGCCGGTGGTGACGGGGCCCTAGGCGCCGACCGGACGTGCTTCCGTCAGCGCGGCCGCAGGCGCGGAGCCGAGCACCTCGAGGATCGCCGTCGCGAGCGCTCGGGCCGCAGACGGGTCGAGCTCCATCGCGACGCGGGCGCTCGCTCCGAGCCCCGGGTTGAGGAGGTCGACGTTGAGCGTGTGCTCGGCCGGCGCGTGGACCGGATGGTCGAAATACACGGTCGCTCTAGTCACTGGGAACCAACCCTCGCGTCCCTTCCCGCTGCCCTGCAGCTCGACCGTCTCCGTCAGGTAGGTGCACATCTCTCCAGCCCCTCAGCTCGCGAGGTGCTGGCCGAAGAAGGCCCAGATCCTCTGCCAACCGTCGTTGGCCGCCTCGGGCCTGTAGCTCGGGCGGTCAGGAGCGAAGAAGGCATGCCCTGCACCGTCGTAGGTGTGGAACTCGTAGCTCTTGCCGCTTTCCTTCAAGGCCTGCTCGAGCTCCGCGACCTGCTCGGGAGACGGGTACTTGTCCTCGGCGCCGAACAACCCGAGAAGCGGGCAGGAAAGGTCCTTCGCTAGGTGCACGATCGGTCCGACCTTGAGCGGCACGCCCTCTGGAGGGGTCCCGACGACGAACGCGCCGTAGCAGTCCACTGCGGCGTCGAGCGGGAGGCTGCACGCAGCGAGGAACGACTGGCGCCCACCCGAGCAGTAGCCGATCGTCGCGGCCTTGCCGTTCGAGCCCGGCAAGGCCTTGAGCGCCGCCACCGCTCCGGCGACGTCGCCGACGAGCCGCTCGTCCGGCACGCCCCCGTTGGCACGGGCAGCCGCGGCGGCATCGTCCGGGCTCGCGCCGGGCGCCTCTCGCGAGTAGAGGTTGGGGCAGATGGCGAGATAGCCGTTGGCGGCGAACTTCCGCGTGATCTCCTTGGTGGCTGCGTCGTAGCCGGGCATGTGGTGGATGACGACCACACCGCCGTGGCGGGCGTCGTCGAGTGGGTGGGCCAGGGAGGCCTCGATATCGTCACCGCCGTGCCCGGTGATGCGGACCGTCTCTGCTCTCATGGCGTCGCTCATCGGCGTGGCTCCTCCTCGATCTTCTTCGCTCGGCTAAATGACCGCGCCTACCCTAGTGACGGGTGGCGGGGAGGTGCCGCCGGGCAATAGGTCGGACAAGCCACCGTCACGCCCCCGTCCCGAGCGACGGGGCTCGGGGCCGGGCCGGAGCCTCGCGCAACGCCCTCCGGTACACCCGGAGGAGCTCTGCGACCGACCACGCCTGGAACGGGCAGCCCGTCGGGACGTGCGGCGCGGCGCCGTCGGCCGTCTCGCTCACCCCACCGATCCCCGCGTCGCCGACGTGTGCGACGAGCGCCTCGAGAAGCCCCTCCGAGGGCTCCGCCAGCCGCGCGCACGCGTCGAGGTAGGGCCCGAGAAGCCAGGGCCAGACGGTTCCCTGGTGGTAGGCGAGGTCGCGCTCCGCGACGCCACCGCGGTGCAGCGGCTCGTACGCCGCGTCGGACGGGGCGAGAGAGCGGAGGCCGAGGGGTGTGAGCAGCGGGGCGCAGGCGCGCAGGACCGCAGGGTCGTCAAGGGGTGCGAATGGCAGCGACACGGCGAGAAGCTGGTTGGGCCGGACGGACGGGTCGTCGCCGGCGGGTCCGTCCACGACGTCGAACAGGCCCGCGCCGCACGGCCGCACGAAGCGCCGCGCGAACGAGGCACGGGCCGATCGCTCGAGGTCGCGCAGTCGTGACGAGTCGACGCCGAGCCGCTCCTCGAGGTCCGCGAGCGAGGCGACGCCGCTCACCCACAGAGCGTTGACCTCGACCGGCTTGCCCCGCCGGGGCGTCACCGGCACGCCGTCCACGCGGGCGTCCATCCAGGTCAGCGCGATCCCCTCCACACCGCACGCGACGAGCGCGTCCGCGCCGACGCCGATGGCGAACCGCGTGCCGTCCACGTACGCGTCGACGGCCGCAACGAGCGCAGGCTCGAGCGCTGCCGCGAGGTCGAGGTCGCCGGTCGTTGCGACGTGGCGACCCACGGCGTGGAGGAACCAGAGGGTCGCGTCGACGGTGTTGTAGGCGGTCGAGCCCCCGTCCGCCGTGTTGGCGAGCATCCCCTCCGACAGCGACGCCGCCGCTCGCTCGAGGAGCGCACGCCCTTCGTCGGCGCGACCTGTCGAAAGGAAGAGCCCTTCGTAGCTCGTCATCGTGTCTCGGGACCACGAGCCGAACCACGGATAGCCGGCGACGACGTCGGGACCGGCGACGACGTGCTGGTCCGCGGCGAGCACGAGCCGGGCGCTGACGTCGTCGGTCGCTCCGGACGCCGCGACGAGGCTGGCGGCGCGTCGGCGCGTCGCCGCGACAGCCTCGCTGGCGAGCGGCGGCGCGTCAGCAGCCGCTCCGGCCCACGCGTCGACCTCGAGCTCCTCGCCGGGGACGAGGAGCGCTCCGAAGGTCCCCGCGAACCAAAGATCCTCGACGCTCGCGAGCCCGCGCGCCGCTTCCACCCGGTAGGCGACGCCACGATACCAGTCTCCACCTGGGACGAAACCCGGCCCTCGCACGCGGTAGGCCCCCTCGAACTCGAAGCCGTCCGCGCAGCGCGCGACCGCCGGGTCGGACCCGGCGAACCGCTCTCCGTTCGCGTCCCGCCAGGTGCACAGCGCCTCGAGCTCCACGCGCACGGGAGCCGGAGCACGTACGAGCCGGAGCACGACGCCGACGGCTGGTCGCCCACGGTGCGGGGCGATCTCGCGCTCGAGGACCACGCCGCCGACCGCGAATCGCCAGCGCGGCACGCCGCCCTCGAGTGCGAACCGCGTCAGATGCTCGTAACCTGTCGGGGACACTGCCCCGCTCGCCCACTCGTGCGTGGCGAGCCGGATTCGCCGGTCGCCGAGCACGAGGACGGGGTCGAGCGACGCGAGCCCGAGCATCCGGCCGGCCTCCCCCGCTCGCGCGACGACGAGCAGCCCGTGGTATCGGCGGGTCCGCAAGCCGGAGACCGTGCCCGACGCGAAGCCCCCGAGACCGTCCGCGACGAGCCATTCGCGCTCCGAGGACTCGGCGAGCGTCCCGCAGCACTGGGGTCCATAGGAAAGGGACATCACCACGGGGACATCACCACGGGGAGGCGGGCGCCTCGTCGTCCGCCCGGGGAACACGCACCCCGGCAGTCTGACCCATCGTGCTGGCTGACGCCGGGCACATCCGCGAGACTGCGCCGATGGACGACGCCGAGCGCAGACGACTCGCGGACCGGAGCCCGGCGTGGCGACGCTGGGGTCCCTACCTCTCCGAGAGGGCGTGGGGCACCGTCCGGGAGGACTACAGCGTGGACGGCACCGCCTGGGAGTACTTCCCGCACGACCACGCCCGCTCGCGTGCCTACCGCTGGAGCGAAGACGGCCTCGCGGGGATCTGCGATCTCGACCAGCATCTCTGCTTCGCCTTCGCGTTCTGGAACGGCAAGGATCCGATCGTCAAGGAGCGGATCTTCGGCCTCACCGGCAACCAGGGCAACCACGGCGAGGACGCGAAGGAGTACTGGTGGTACACGGATTCCACCCCCACCCACTCCTTCATGAGCTGGACCTACTGCTACCCCCAGGCGGCCTTCCCCTACGAGGATCTCGTGGAGGAGAACGCTCGGAGGGGTCGCTCGGATCCCGAGTTCGAGCTCGTCGACACCGGCATCCTCGACGAGAGCCGCTACTGGCTCATCACGGTCGAGTACGCGAAGGCTGGCCCGGACGACCTCTGCATCCGCCTGCGGGCACACAACGCGGGGCCCGACGACGGCGAGCTCGACGTGCTGCCGACGCTGTGGTTCCGCAACACGTGGTCGTGGGGGCTCGACGACCGCAAGCCCGTGATCGAAGCGCAGCGCGACCGGCTCGTCGCGACACACCACCTCCTGCCCCAGATGGTGCTCACCTGGGACGGCGAGGTCGAGACGCTCGTCTGCGAGAACGAGTCCAACGCGCCACTGCTCTGGGGTTCGCCCGGGTCGACGCCCTACCCGAAGGACGGCATCGCCAACCACGTGCTCCACGGCACCACGACTGTCGACCCGCAAGGGCGTGGCACGAAGGCCGCTCTGCGTGCCACGCTCCGCGTTCCCGCCGGAGGCACCGGTGAGCTCCGGCTGCGGCTCACGGCGGAGACCTCCGCTCCGCCTCCGACGTTCGATGCGCCGAGCTTCGACGTGACGATGCGAGACCGTGAGGCCGAGGCGGACGAGTTCTATGCGTCCCTCACCCCTGCCGACGCCACGCAGGACGAAACCTCCGTCATGCGGCAAGCCTTCGCGGGGATGCTCTGGTCTAAGCAGTTCTACCACTACGACGTCGAACGCTGGTTGGAAGGTGACCCCGCCGGCCCGCCGCCGCCTGGTGAGCGACAGACCGGGCGCAATGCCGGCTGGTGGCACCTCGACAACCACGACGTCATCTCGATGCCTGACACCTGGGAGTATCCCTGGTACGCGTCCTGGGACCTCGCATTCCATTGCGTCACGCTCGCCCATGTGGCGCCCGAGTTCGCGAAGGCCCAGCTGCTCACCTTGTGCCGAGAGTGGTACATGCACCCGAACGGCCAGCTGCCCGCCTACGAGTGGGCCTTCGGCGACGTCAACCCACCCGTCCACGCCTGGGCTGCGCTCCGGGTGTTCGAGATAGACGGCTCCCGGGACTTCGCCTTTCTCCGCCGGATCCTCTCGAAGCTGATGATCAACTTCACCTGGTGGGTGAACCGCAAGGATGCTGCGGGGAACAACGTGTTCGAAGGTGGCTTCCTCGGCCTAGACAACATCGGTCCGATCGACCGCTCCGCAGGGCTTCCGTCCGGAGCCATCCTCGAGCAGGCGGACGGAACGTCGTGGATGGCGATGTACTGCCTCGACCTGTTCCAGATCTCGCTCGTCCTCGCCAAGCAGGACACCGTCTACGAGGACGTCGCTGTGAAGTTCTTCGAGCATTTCGCCTACATCGCAGACGCGATGTTCAGCCAGGGGTTGTGGGACGAGGAGGCCGGATTCTTCTACGACGTGCTCCAGCTCGCAGGAGGCGAGCGTACCCCCCTCGAGGTCCGCTCCATCGTTGGCCTGCTCCCGCTCTGCGCGACGACGACACTCACGGCTGCGACCTTGGAGAAGCTGCCTTGGTTCGCAGAGCACTTCGAGTGGTTCCTCGCGAACAAGCCCCGCTACGCGTCGCACGTCGCGCACTCGGGCACGACCGGCGACCACCACCGGCACCTCCTCTCGATCGTCGACCCCGACCGGCTGCGCCGCGTGCTCGCGGTCATGCTCGACGAAGACGAGTTCCTGTCCCCCCATGGACTCCGAGCGCTCGCCGCCTCACACCGTGAGCACCCGTTCACCTTGCACATCGACGGCATCACGGCGAGCGTCGACTACGAGCCTGGCGAGTCGACCACCGCGCTCTTCGGCGGCAACTCGAACTGGCGGGGGCCCATCTGGTTCCCCGTCAACTACCTCCTCATCGAGGCCCTGCACCGCTTCGGCGAGTACCTCGGTGACGACTTCACCGTGGAGTGCCCGACGCGCTCTGGCACCTTGATGTCGCTGCACCAGGTGGCCGACGAGCTCACGAGACGGCTCGTCTCCATATTCCTCGACGACGAAGACGGTCGGCGCCCCGTGTTCGGCGACGCGGAGCGCTTCCAGGGCGATCCGCTCCTTCACGGCTTTATCCCGTTCCACGAGTACTTCCACGGAGACACCGCGAAAGGACTCGGCGCCTCCCACCAGACGGGCTGGACGGGCCTCGTCGCGGACTTCGTCGCGCGGCGCTGCGACGCGGGCGCGCCATGCACCGACGACCGCGACATTGAGATCGAGCGCCGCGCCGCTCAAGCGGCTCCGAGCGCATCGGCCACGCGGTCCTCTACCTCCTCGGGCGCACCGACGCCATCGACGACGATCGCGTTTCCTCCGCCTTCGTAGTAGGTGAGGACGGGTGCCGTCTCCTGCTCGTAGGCGGCTAGGCGCCGCTCCACCGTGCGCGCGGTGTCGTCGCTTCGCCCCTCGAGACCCGCTCTGCCGAGGAGCCGGCGACGACACTCGTCCGCTCCGACGTCGAGCCAGAGCGCGAGCTCAGGACCAAACGCGGGGCTGCCCAGTCCGGGGCTGCCCAGTCCGGCAAGGGCTGTGGCCTGCGCGACGTCTCGGGGAAAGCCGTCGAGCACGTAGCCACCGTGGTCGGCGACCGCTTTCTTGAGAGCAGGCACGATCACGGCGAGGACGAGCTCGTCCGGCACGAGCTCGCCGCGCTCGACGAGCGGAGCGACGGTGCGCCCGAGCCCGGAGGACGATGCCACCTCACCCCGGATCATCGCTCCGCTCGAGAGATGGTCGACACCGAGGCGTCGGGCGAGACGGGCCGCCTGGGTGCTCTTGCCTGCACCCGGGCGGGCGAGCACGACCACCCTGCGCGGCCGAGCTTTCCGCGGCGGGTCGGTGGACGTCTTCACGGCAGCGAGCTCTCCACCAGGCGAGCGGTGTACACGCGTCAGGCCGGAGACGCGTCCGCCGCGGCCTCGAGCTCCAGCACCTGGCGGGTCGTCTTCAGCACCGTGTCGGGATTGAGGCTCATCGAGTCGATGCCCAGCTCGACAAGGAATGCCGCAATGTCCGGGTAGTCCGAGGGCGCCTGACCGCAGAGCCCGGAGTGGATGCCGTTGCGCCGGCAGCCCTCGACGGCGAGACGGATCATCTCCTTGACGCCGTCGTCGCGCTCGTCGTAGTCGAACGCGACGATCTCGCTGTCGCGGTCGACGCCGAGAGTGAGCTGGGTGAGGTCGTTCGAGCCTATGGAGAAGCCGTCGAACAAGCGTGAGAACTGGTCGATCAGGATCACGTTGTTGGGGATCTCGCACATCGCGTAGATCTTCAGATCGTTCTCACCGCGCTTCAGCCCGAGCTCCGCCATGCGTGCGAGAACCTGCTCGGCCTCTGCCACACGCCGGACGAACGGGAGCATCAAGACGACGTTCGTCAGACCCATCTCCTCGCGAACACGCTTCATCGCCTTGCACTCGAGAGCGAACCCTTCTGCATACGCTGGATGCGCGTAGCGCGAGGCGCCACGGAAACCGAGCATCGGGTTGCTCTCAAGCGGCTCGAAGCTTGCGCCGCCCACGAGGCTCGCGTACTCGTTGGTCTTGAAGTCGGACATCCGGACCACGACCGGCTTCGGCCAGAACGCCGCGGCGATGGTGCCGATACCTTCCGACAGGCGCTGAACGAAGAACTGCCCACCGTCCGCGTAGCCGCGTATGAGGCGCTCCACCTTCTCCCGTTCGCGAGGGTCGACCACCTGCTCGGGGTGGAGCAGCGCGAGCGGGTGCACCTTGATGTACTCACTGATGATGAACTCCATGCGTGCAAGTCCGACACCGTCGTTCGGCAGGAAGGAGGTCTTGAAGGCCATCTCCGGGTTCCCGATGTTGATCATCACCTCCGTCTCGGGCCGAGCGATGTCGGCAACCTCGGTCCGCTCGACGTGGAACGGCACCTCGCCACGGAACACTCTGCCGGTGTCACCCGATGCGCACGACACGGTGACCATCTCACCACCAGGGACGGACGTGGTCGCGTCGCCGGCACCCACGACGGCCGGGATCCCGAGCTCGCGGGCGATGATCGCCGCGTGGCACGTCCGACCACCGCGGTTCGTCACGATCGCGGATGCGATCTTCATGACCGGCTCCCAGTCCGGCGTGGTGATGTCCGACACGAGGACCTCGCCTGGCCGGAACTCGCCGAGATGCGTGGCGTTCTCGATGACCCTGGCCCTGCCCGCGGCGATCTTCTCGCCGACCGACCGGCCCTCGGCCAGTACCTCGCCGGTCCCGTCGAGCGAGTAGCTCTCGAGCATCGTCGGCCTGCGCTGGGACGCGACCGTCTCCGGGCGCGCCTGGACGAGGTAGATCTTGCCGTCGAGGCCGTCCTTCGCCCATTCCATGTCCATCGGGTGGCCGTAGTGGTGCTCGATCGCGATGGCGTAGCCCGCTAGCTCGAGGACGTCCTCGTCGGTGATGCAGTAGCGCTCACGATCCGATCGCGGGGCGGGGATATTGCGCGTCGTGTGCTTCGTCTCTCCCGCGACGAAGACCATCTTCACCGCCTTGTCACCGAGCAGGCGACGGAGCACCGTACGGTGGCCGGCCTCGTAGGTCGGCTTGTGGACGTAGAACTCGTCGGGATCGACGGCACCTTGGACGACGTTCTCGCCGAGGCCAGCTTCCAGCTCCCCATTGGAGATTGCAGCTGTACCAACAATACCAACAACATATCCGGCAGCAATATTTGCCAGAACAGCCGCTTCTAAAAGAGATGCCCCTGATGAAAAGGCAAGAGACATTGAGGCAATGACTGTATCCC
>DAHXNN010000236.1 GCA_027365385.1 Acidimicrobiaceae bacterium
GTCGGCTCCCGCCGAGAGAGCAATGGCGAGCGCGGCGAGCGCGTTCACTCGGTCGTGCGGGAGATCGCGCCGGAGATCGGAGCGCCGCGCGAGAACCTCGTCACCGGGGCCGAGGAGGTGCTCGCCATCCTCGCGATAGTCGCCCGAGACCAGACCGAACGTGACGAGGCGGCCGCGCGACCGGCGGGCGCGCGCGCTCACCTCCGGATCCTCGGCGTTCGCGACAGCGACGTCGCCGTCGACCTGGTTGGCCCAGATCCGCTCCTTCGCGTTGGCGTACTCCGCGACGTTGCGATGCCAGTCGAGGTGGTCCTCCGCGAGGTTCAGCCACGCGCCCACCGCGGGCCGGAAGGAGGAGGTCAGCGCGAGCTGGAACGAGGACACCTCGGCGACGACGACGTCGAGGCCGGGCTCCACGACCGCGTCGACGAGCGGGAAGCCAATGTTGCCCGCGGCCCGAGTCGCGACGCCCGAGCGCTCGAGCATGGCCGTGACGAGCGACGTCACTGTCGTCTTGCCATTCGTGCCCGTGACCGCGACGATCGACGGGCCGTCGGCGGCGAGCCGGTACGCAAGCTCGATCTCAGAGACGGTCATGCCGGGAGGTGCGACGGCGAAGACCCGGTGTGTCGGCGGGACTCCCGGGCTCGCGACGACGAGATCGACGGCTTCCACCATGCGGCGCAGGTCTCCCTCGCTCGGCGTCGTGACGAGCTCGACTCCCAGCGCGTCCGCGATCGCGCGTCCCGACGGGCTCGGCGTGTCGTCCACCGCGACGACCTCGCACTTCAGCGCCGTCAGGACGCGCGCGACCGCAGTGCCCGAGCGCGCGAAGCCGACGACGAGGGCGCGCCGCGGCACCCGATCACGACCGGTCAAGATGCCCGTCCTCACCCGTGCGGCCGCACGCCGAGGAAGTCGGCGTAGAACACGCCGAGACCGAGGCCGCCACAGAGCGCGGCGAAGATCCAGAAGCGCACGATCACCGTCGTCTCGGGCCATCCGCCGAGCTCGAAATGGTGGTGGAGGGGCGCCATGCGAAAGACCCTCGTGTGGAAGACCCGGAAGCTGAACACCTGTATGACGACCGAGAGCGTGACGACGAAGAACAATCCGCCGATGATCGGGAGCAGGAGTGCGATGTTCATCTCGAGCGCGAGACAGGCGAGCCCCGTGCCGATCGCGAGCGAGCCGGTGTCGCCCATGAATATCCGCGCGGGTGCTGCGTTCCACCAGAGGAATCCGACGCACGCGCCCGCCATCGAGACGGCCGCGACCGCCAGGTCGATCGCGTGGTCCCGGGGGATGCGGTAGATCGGGAACTGCCGGTACTGCCAGTAGCCGATCAGGGCGATGCACGTGCAGACGATCCCCGACGACCCCGCGGCGAGGCCGTCGAGGCCGTCCGTCAGGTTGACCGCGTTCGCCTCGCTCACGACGACGAACACGGCCCACACGATCCACAGCCCCGCCCCGAGCTCGACGCCCGGCACGTCGTAGCGGGAGAAGGCGAGTGCCGTCCCGGCGTGGGCCCAGTAGACCGACCCCGCGGCGAAGGCCACGGCGAGCAGCACCTGCAGCGCGAGCTTCGCCCGCTTGTTCAGGCCGAGGCTGCGCCTCTTGCGCACCTTCAACCAGTCGTCGGCGAGTCCGATGCCGCCGCCGAGGACGGCGGATGCGACGACGAGGAACCCCGGGACACTGAACGCGATGTGGGTGCCGACATGACCGAGGACGTACCCCGCGACGATCGCGACGATCATGGCGATGCCGCCCATGGTCGGTGTCCCCGCCTTGATCTGGTGGATCGCGGGACCGTCCTCGCGGATGTGCTGGCCGATGCGGCGGCGAGTCAGCGAGCGGAGCAGGATCGGCGTGCCGAAGCCCGCCACGAGTATCGCCACCCCTCCCGCAGTGAAGATCGCGATCATGCGCCGGGGCCTGTGGCCGTCGGACGCGCCCAGCGCGGCAGGGCACGGCCCTGGCTCTCGAGCACCTCGAGGACGACCTCGCGGTCGTCGAAGTGGACAGCGGAGCTGCCTGTCTGCTGGGTCGTCTCGTGGCCCTTGCCGGCGACGACGACGACGTCGCCGGAGCGTGCCGAGCGGAGGGCCCAGGTGATCGCGTCCCGGCGGTCGAGCTCGACCCGGCAGTCGGTGTCGGAGCCGACGCCGGCGCGGACCTGCTCGGCGATCGCTCGGGCATCCTCGCTACGCGGGTTGTCCGACGTGAGCACCACCACGTCGGCGAGCCGAGAGGCGACGGCCCCCATCGCCGGCCTCTTGCCGCGGTCTCTGTCCCCCCCGGCTCCGAAGATCACGAGCAGGCGCGGAGGGATCGACGCGTCGTCGCGCCGGGTGCCGAGCATCGCCCGGGCGGCGCCGAGCACCTGCTCGAGCGCGGCGGGCGTGTGGGCGTAGTCGACGATCGCCGTCACTCCGTCGAGGCTCTCGAAGGTCTCGAAGCGGCCCGGCACGCCACTCGCCGCGCTCAGACCGGCCGCTATCGTCTCGTCGGTCACGCCGAGGGCACGCGCCGCGGCGCCGGCCGCGAGTGCGTTCGCGACGTTGAACGCGCCCCCGAGCCGGAGCCGGACCTCGTGGCCGGCGAGCAGGAAGCGGCTCGAGGTAGGCCCGAGGTCGAGCTCGGCTGCGTCGGCGAGCGAGTACGCGAGCACGTCCGGGCCACGTCGCTCGGCAAGGCGCCTGCCGTAGGGGTCGTCCACGTTGACCACGGCGAGCGCCGAGCGCTCCGGCTCGAACAAGAGGGACTTGGCGGCGAAGTAGGCATCCATCGTCGCGTGATAGTCGAGGTGGTCCTGGCTCAAGTTGGTGAAGACGGAGACGTCGAAGCGGATACCGTCGACACGACCCTGGAGGAGAGCATGGCTCGTCACCTCGAGCGCGACCGCGACGTCTCCCCGGTCCCGGAACCCGGCCAGCGCCCGCTGGAGCTCCGGTGACTCCGGCGTCGTACGGGCCCCGTCGAGCGTCCCGATTACCCCCGACGACCAGCCGTGGTGCTCGAGAATCGAGCGCAGGAGGAAGGTGGTCGTGGTCTTGCCGTTCGTGCCGGTCACCCCGACCGTGCGGAGAGAGCGCGATGGATCGCCGAAGTACGCGCACGCAGCTCGAGCCATCGCCGCGCGGGCCTCGCCTGGACCCACCACGAGCTGGACGGCTCCGGCCGCACCCGCGACGGAGTGCTCGCAGACGAAGGCGACGGCTCCCGCCGCGCGGGCACGGGCGGCGAGATCGTGCCCGTCGAACCGGGCTCCGGGCAGGCAGCAGAAGAGCGAGCCGCACACGACGGCGTCGTGATGGAACACGACGCCGCTCACCTCGACCGCGTCCGCGTCGCCGAGGACGGCGATCGGCGCGACGCGGTCGGCCACGCTACGCAGAGGCACGACGTGGGCCACCTCCGGGGCGTCCGGCCGCTCGTCCAGTGGCGCGGCTGGCCGCGCGAGCCGGTCGTCCATCCCGGGCACCGTCACGCGCCGTTGCAGGTGCTCGGCGCTGCTTGACTCTGAGTGTCGACACCTGGCGGCACGGGAACCGCGTAGTGCCGCAGGGCCCAGCTCATGATCTTCGCGAACACCGGTGCAGACACCGATCCACCGTAGATCGGCTGCGGATGGTTGAGGACCACGATGCCACTGAGCTGCGGGGCCTGGGCCGGAAGGAAGCCGACGAATGTCGCGTTCCAGTCTCCAGGAAGGTAGCCGGGGCCCGTCGGGTCCGGCACCTGCGCCGTGCCGGTCTTTCCGGCGACCACGTAGCCGGGTACCCGTGCGCAGACGGCCGTACCATCCTGCACGACGCCCTCGAGCATGGGCGTGATGGTGCGAGCCGTGCTCACCCGCACCACCCGGTGCTCCGCCGGCCTCGAGAGGAGATGCTCGGCACCGTCGGGCGCCACGGTGCCCGCGACGAGATGCGGCGTCACGTACTCGCCCCCGTTGGCGACCGTGTTGAATGCGTCGAGCACCTGCATCGCAGTGACCGCCTCGCCCGTTCCGATCGGGATCGAGCCCAGCGACGAGCCATACCACGTCGCAGGCGAGCCGATGATCCCTGGCGACTCGCCGGGCCAGCCGAGCCCCGTCATGCTCCCGAAGCCGTAGGCCCGGAGCGCGGCGTAGAGACGTTGCGGACCGAGAAGGCGCGAGATCTCGATCGTGCCGATGTTGGAGGACTGCGCAAGGATCTGCGATGCGGGCATCGGCATGGTCGGGTGGAACTCGGCGTCTTGGAACCAGTAGCCGCCGATGTCGAGCTCGTACGGGACGGAGAAGACGGTGCTCGGCGTTATCAGGTGGTCCTGGAGCGCGAACGAGAATGTCGCGATCTTCATGACGGAACCTGGCTGGTACACCGAGGTGACCGCGAGGTTCGACGGTGCAGGAACGATCGCCCCGCGCGCGCCGCGTACGAGGTCGACCATCGCGAGCAGCGCGCCCGTGTGGACGTCCTCGATCACCGCGACACCACTGTGCGCGCCCGTCGCGCGCATCTGCGCTGCGACGTCCTTCGTGGCCACCTCCTGGAGCGGCTCGTCGAGCGTGAGCACGACGGAGGTGCCCTGCCGGGGGGTGACGACGTCGGTCGCAGCCGACGGGAGCGGATCTCCGGCTGCGGACTGCGCGAGCACCTCGCTTCCCGAGCGCCCGGCGAGCAAGCGGTTGTCCACGTACTCGAGCCCGGCGTCACCGCCGCCGGAGGCGTAGACGCCACCGAGGACTGGTTGGAACAGCGTCGGGTCGAGATAGGTCCGCACCTCGTCGGGCAAGAAGGTGATCCCGTTGATGCCGAGAGCTGCGACCTTGGCCTCGACCTGCGGCGTCGCGTACCTTTCGAGCACCACGTAGCCGTTGCGCTCCGACAGCTGCGGCACGAGTCGGTATCCCGGGATGCCGAGGAGAGGCGCGAGCTCCGCTGCGACGACCGCCGGGTCGGAGACGAGGAAGTCGTCCGCGACGATGGCGGCCCGCGGCAACGAGACGGCGACGAGCCGTCCCGAGCGGTCGTAGACCGCGCCGCGCAATGCCGGAAGCGCGACGGTGCTGTTCACCTCGCTCGCGGCGTAGGCGGCGTAGCTCGAGCCGTCGAGGACCTGGACGACGGCGAGGCGTGCGACGAGCACGACGAGCACGACGCCGATGCCGAGCGCGAGCGCCCTCAGCCGCACCACGTCCCGGCGCACCGATGCACCTCGCCTCGCCCGCGGGCGACTTGCGGCGCCGGGCGCTGGGCGACCATGCGGGGTGCCCGAAGGGGCGCTCGGACGCCGGGGCGGTGCCGTCATCGCCGAGCAGGGCGCACGTGGACCGGCGATGCTGCCCCGGCAGTGGCCGGCAACGCGATCCTGGCAGCCGCTCGCACCACCTCGGAGCTGGGCGGCGGTACGGGCACATTCCGTGCCGTCTCGGCGACCGTCGGGCCGACGACGACAGGCTGCACGTCGTCGATCGACGAGGGAGCGACCATCTTCAGCCGGTGCTCGGCGAACGCAAGCACGCGGCTCGGCGAGCTCAGCTCCGCGCGTGCCAGCTGCAGGGTCTGGCTCTCCGACACCGCGCTCGTCAGCTGCTGCTGGAGTGCGTCGATCCGAAGCTGCCTCTCGGCGACGAATGCCTGTGCGCCGGCGACGGCGAGCAAGGCGGCCACCACGATGGTGACGGATAGGGCCACGAGACGGGCGCCCCGCCTTCGCTGCTGGCGACGAGCGAGCTGGCGCTGGTCGAGCACGCGCAGCTGCGACCGTTGCTCCCCGGGGTGGCGCGCCCCTGTAGGCGCGTCTCGCCCACCGGTGCCCAAGGTGCCGGGAGCGCGAGCATCGACCCGTGCAGGCCGGTCCACCTGCGGCCCCATCAGGCAGCCCCGCCGGGCGTCGGCCGGCCGGTCGCAAGCCGCTCCACCGCGCGAAGCCGCGCACTCTCGGCTCGTGGGTTCCTCGCGATCTCGGACGCCGACGCAAGGCGTGCTCCGCGGTTGAGCAACCGGACTGTCGGCTTCGCTCCGCAGGCACACGGCAGCATCGGGGGGCAGGTGCACCCCCCTGTCGCAGCCAGGCCCATGTGCTGCTTGACGATCCGGTCCTCGCCCGAGTGGTACGCGAGCACGACGACCCGCGCGCCGGGCTCGAGGAGCGACATGGCGTCGTCGAGCGCAGGCCCGAGCAGCTCGAGCTCGCCGTTCACCCGGGCACGAAGCGCCTGGAAGACCCGCCGGGCCGGGTGACCTCGCCGCCGCGCGGCGGCAGGGACGGCTGCCGCGACGACCTCGGCAAGGCGCGCCGTCGTGTCGATCGGCCTGGCAGCGACGATCGCGCGGGCGATTCGACCGGCGAAGCGCTCCTCGCCGTGGAGCCTGAGAAGTGCGACGAGCTCACGCTCCGTCTCGCCGTTCACGACCTCCGCAGCGCTCACCTCGTCGTCTGGATCCATGCGCATGTCGAGCGGGCCGTCCGCGCGGTAGGAGAAGCCCCGCTCTGCGACGTCGAGCTGGTGGGAGCTCACGCCGAGGTCGAACAGCACGCCGACGACCGGTCGGGCGGCCGCAGTGCTGCCGGCGAGGACCTGGCCTATCTCGTCGAAACGCGCCCTGTAGACGCTCGCCCGGACTCCAAACGGTGCGAGCCGCGCGGTGGCCGCGGCGACAGCGTCTGGGTCTCTGTCGAGCGCGACGAGATCCCAGCCCGGGTGCGCCTCGAGGAGAGCCTCGGCATGACCAGCTCCACCGACGGTGGCGTCGATCATGACGCCGTCGGCCACCCGCTCGAAGATCGAGGTCACCTCCTCGAGCATCACCGGGGTGTGGTCGAAGTCCCGGGCCATCGTCAGCCTCCCGGCGACCGGCGAGGCATACGCCTCGCCCGAGGAACGGCGGCCGGCGGAGAGGAGTGGGACGTAGCCGTCCCCACCAGTCGCCGGGAGGCTGGGGATGGTCCAGGCGCGCCGGTACCGGCACACCGGCAGCACGCGAGTGGACACGAGCGGGTCACTCGACACCGTCTGACCACCCGGACCGCTCGGCCGGGCCCGTCATCGTGCCGCCCATACGCTCGGGCACCAGAGCTCGACGCGGTTGATCATCCCGACGATGAGGACGTCCTGCTCGATCCCCGCATAGCCGCGAAGGCCGGCGGGGATGGGCATGCGGCCCTGCGGGTCGACCGAGACCTCGTTGACCCGCGAGGCCCAGTCCCGCGCCTCGTTGCGCGACGCCGCGTCGACCTCGGACGCGGCGAGGCGGGTGTCGGACTCCTTGTCGAACTCCTCCTGTGTCCACAGTGCGAGGCAACCTTCGAGATGGGGGGCGAGGAACCCGGTGGGCATGAAGTGCTGACGGAGCTTGGCGGGCAGGATGACCCGCCCCTTGGTGTCGAGGGAGTGCTCGTAGCTCCCGACGAACCTCGTACCGAGCGACAACGCGCGCGTCCCTCTCCACGGACATGGCGAACGGTTCGCGGCGCCCCCGTCCTCCCTAGCCCTCCACTTCACGCCACTCTATGTACATCTCCCTCCACCGTCAACCACTTATGCACAAGTGAGCACCACGTTGCGTGGCGAGGCGCACCCGTCGAGGGCGGTGGCAGCGAGCGACGGCATCCGAGGCTCGGGCGCGCTCCGGCAGGGGGCAGGACGAGTGCCGGTGACCCGATAGCTGACCGAGCTCGGGACGGAAAGCTCGGGAAGGGGGCGGCTGCCCGGCGCTCGGGAAGGGGGGCTCGGGAACAGGTCCCGGACGTGCTACCCGGATGCCTCAGACGCGCTCGGCG
>DAHXNN010000044.1 GCA_027365385.1 Acidimicrobiaceae bacterium
GATCTGGAGCGCATCGTGGCCGGCGAGGTCGGCCTCGGCGCGCTTGCGCCCGTGCTCGACCAGCTGCTCGCCGGTGCCGTCCGTGGCCGGGTGCTCGTCCGTCCCGGCTGAGGCCGCGCGGACCGCGATCGGCGCTGCTCAGACCGCAGTGGACCGCTCGAGGAGGCGAGCGACCTCGCCGGCGTGCGGTGGGTCCGCGCCGGCACGTGAGCACGTGAGCACGGCGACGGCGTCTGCGACGTCGAGAGCGGCGGCCAGAGCTCCCTGCGGAAGACGGCCGGTAACGGCGGCCGACGTCAGCTGCTCGCTCTCGAGGAAGTGCAGCAGCCCACCCGAGTAGGAGTCGCCGGCACCGACTGTGTCGACGACTGCGACCGGACGCGCAGCGACCTGGACGCGCTCGGTCTCGCTGTAGCCGACAGCTCCGTCCGGTCCGAGCGTGACCACGACGATCCTGGCGCCGAGGGCACGCCACGCCGCCGCCACGTCGTCGGCACTGCGTCCCGGATAGAGCCAGCGGATGTCCTCGAGGCTGGCCTTCACGAGATCGACCTGGCCCACCATGTGCTCGGTCCAGCTGCGAGCGTCGCTGGGCGATCCGACCAGGTCGGGTCGGACGTTGGGGTCGAACGAGAGCAGGCGGCGTCCCTTGTGGCCTTCGAGCCAGGCGGCGATCGCCGCGCGTCCCGGTAGGCGTGCCGCGGCGATGGATCCGGTGTGGAGCGCCGTTACGTCCGCCGGCAGCTCCGCCGGCAGCTCGGCCACCGTCCACTGCCAGTCTGCGGTGCCGTCGACGTAGAACGCGTACGACGCGACACCGTCCGCGGAGACGTCGACGAAAGCGAGGCTGGCAGGCTCCTGCGCGTCGACGGAGTACGAAAGGTCGACGCCGTTGACCTCGAGGTGCCGGCGCAGCAGCGCGCCGATGCTCGAGGACGAGATGCGGGCGCACAGGCCGGACGAGCTACCGAGGCGTGCTACCGCGACTGCAGTGTTCGCCGGGCTCCCGCCCGGATGCCCGGCAAACCGTGCCGGGCTGTCCCCACTTGGCTGCGTCGGGTCACGAAGCACGTCGAGGAGCACCTCGCCGCAGACGAGGATCATGCCGCTATCCCGCTAGTCCGCACCCACATCGCTCCTGCCTCCGTCCGTAATGCCTCCCCAGGCATGCTCGACAGCGGATCCTAGGTCCGGCGCTCCGCCGGGCCCGAGCGCCACCGGCGGCGGAGTCGGACGGTGAATCACAAATATAGATGACATGAATCACAATAAGCTGTTGGACAGATTGACTCTGGCTGCGGATACTAGAGACGAGGGAAAAAAGGCCCAGCCGGACCGGACGGATCGGTAAGGAAGGGTCGACCTCGCGAGAGACGAGCGAAAGGTGCGAGAGATGGCCGTAGAGAACGAGTCGGAGCGGCCGGTCGGCTGGTACGTGTCCCGTGTCGTCAACGTCCCGGCTGGACAGGCCGGTGTGTTCGGGCTGCTCGGCGGGGTCGTGACCCCCGACGGGGCGACGCTGCAGATCGGCGAGCCGATCAAGCGCGAGCTGCCCATGGAGGACCACCGCTCCTACGCCGCGACGCTGAGCTTCCCGGGCGTGATAGCAGCGAAGCTCAAGGTCGAGCTCGTCGTCACGCGTTACAGCGGAAGTCTCGTCGAGGTGGGTCTCCGGCCAGTCACCCGGGTTCCCCAGCGCAGGATCGGCGCTCAGCGGTACTTCGAGGCGGCCTGGGCCGTCCTCGATGCGCTGGCCGCGCAGGACTTGAGGGCCGCCGCCGAGAGCGCAGCGGATCGGGAGGCGGCGCGCTTCACGACGGCGCGCACGAGTCGCAGGCTGGCGCGGGCTTCGTAGTCCGCGGGCGCCTGGGCTTGCTCGAAGGGCGGGGATTGCCCACCGCGGTGTGACGCCGGGTCGGCCAGGACGGGCTCCGGTCGTCGTGACTGCGGAGGTGGTCGGGCCGGCTACGAACGACAGGTGGGTTGACGAGCTGCCCTCCTGGGAGTAGAACATCACGTGGAAGCGGTTCCATGGCGGAAGCGCTTCCACGTGGGTCATCCGCCGGGGGCGAACGGGCCCACGCGCGCCGGGCCTGTCGCCGGGGGGTGGCCGAGATCGAGTCTCGAAACGTGAACATCGCCGAAGTCGCCCGTGCAGCCGGGGTGGGTACGGGCACGGTGTCCCGGGTCCTCAACGAGAGCCCCAGCGTCAGGCCGGCGACGCGTGCCCGAGTCCTCGCCGTGATCGAGCAGCTCGGCTACCGGCCGAGTCGCCTTGCGACGGCGCTGTCGAAGGGCACTCCGAGGACCGTTGCGATCGTCGTCCCCTACATGACGCGACCGTCTGTCGTCGAGAGGCTGGCCGGCGTCATCTCCGTGCTCGACAGAGAGGGCTACGACGCGGTTGTCCTCAACGTGGAGACCGTGGCGCAGCGTGACCGGCACCTCGAGTCACTTACGGAGCGACACCGCGCGGACGGTGTCGTCGTCGTGTCCCTTCCGGTCCCGCGGCGCCAGCTCTCGTCCTTCCGCCAGTCCGGTATCCCGCTCGTCCTCGTGGACGCGGAGGCGCCCGGCATCCCGAGGACCGTCGCCGACGACGTGGAAGGTGGCCGCCTGGCGACGGCCCACCTCGTCGGGCTCGGCCACCGGCGGATCGGGTTTGTCGGCGACCTCGGGTTCGAGGGCATCGGCAACGCTTCGACGCGCCAGAGATTCCTCGGCTACCGGCACGCGCTGTCGGCCGTGGGGGCCGAGGTCGACGAGTCGCTCGTGCGTCAGGGGGAGCATGGCGCGCACACGGCGTCGCTGCTCGCGGAGGAGATGCTGCGTGCCCGCAGGCCGCCGACGGCCATCTTCGCGATCTCCGATACCCAGGCGATCGGCGTGCTCGGCGCCGCGGACAGGCTCGGCATCGCGGTGCCGGACGAGCTCGCGGTGGTCGGCTACGACGACATCGAATCCGCTGCATTTCTCGGCCTCACGACCGTTCGCCAGCAGCTCGCGCGAAGTGGCGAGCTCGGCGCCGCACGTCTTTGTGCGCTGCTGCGTGGCGAGGAGGTGCGACCGCGACGTCAAGAGCTTCCGCTCGAGGTCGTCGCACGCTCGAGCTCGGCGCGACGCCGGAGCATGGGCGGGCCGCGGAGGGACCCATCCGGCGGGCCGCACGCTCGTGCTTCGAGGGCGCGGGTCGAAGTCGACGGGTGGGTCCCTCCGCCGGCGAGCGAGACGGACGCCGCCGCTGGCGGGATCGCCGGCACGCTCCTGCGTGCTTGAGGGCGTCGACGGCTAGCCGATCGGCTCCCGCGCCCGCCGGGAATCAGGAGCCGACGCAAGGGAGGGAAAGGAGGAGCATGGGGGCGAAGGCCCGATGCCTCGGGGAGTTGCCCGGGGATCGCTGGGGCCGGGGATCGCTGGGGGAGTGCGACGGAAAGTGGGAAAAGTGATCCCGCCCGTCGCGAGATGAGACAAAGGAGACCAGACGGTGAAGGACAGCAAGGTGAACAACGACAAGAAGCAGCTCGCGGACGACAGCGGCGCGACACGGCGCGTGGCCGGCAAGCGCAGCCGCCTCGTGGCATCGACGGCAGCCCTGAGCGCTCTCGGCCTCGTGGCCGCCTACGGCAGCGCCGCTGCGTCGAACCACGCGACGCGGCACGCCGCGTCGGTGACGACGATCACCTGGTCGGCAAGCCCGATCAGCACGAGCGGTCCAGACCTGCGCAAGGTGCTCATAGCGAACTTCGAGAAGGCATATCCGAACATCAAAGTGCAGCTGATATCGGCACCGACGAACACCGATACGAACGAGTCACAGCTCGAGACGCAGATCTCCGGGGGCTCGTCGAGCCCCGACGTCTTCATGGGCGACGTGATCTGGCCGGCTGTCTTCGGAGCGCACGGACTCGCTGTCCCCTTGTCGACGAAGTTCCCGAAGAGCTTCTTCTCGCGCTTCGCTCCCGGCCTCGTCGCCGGCGCGACCTACCAGGGCAAGGTCTACGCGGCTCCGTTCTTCGAGGACCAGGGCTTCCTGTACTACCGGAAGGACCTCCTGAAGAAGATGAACCTCCCAGTGCCGAAGACCTGGGAGGAGCTCAAGGCCGAGTCCCTGCAGCTCCAGAGGGCGAAGCTCGTGAAGTACGGCTTCGTCTGGGAAGGTGCTGACTACGAGGGGGCGACGTGTGACTTCATGGAGTACCTCACCGATGCTGGCGGCAAGGTCCTCAGCTCGAACGGCAAGTCCTCCGCCCTCAACACCCCGGCTGCGGTCAAGGCGCTGACGTTCATGCGCAGCCTGGTCACCTCGGGGGTCACTCCGGCGGCGATCACGACCTACCAGGAGCCACAGGCCATGAACACCTTCGACAACGGACAGGCGGCGTTCCTGCGCAACTGGGACTACGCCTACTCGGCGTCGCAGTCCTCCGGCTCGAAGGTCATCGGTGACGTCGGGGTTGCACCGCTGCCGACGTTCCAGGGCCAGTCGTACCCTGGCTACTCGAACATCGGTGGGTGGAACCTCTACATCAACCCGCACACCAGGTACATGAGCCAGGACCTGACCTTCATCAACTACATGACCGGGGCAGCTGCCGAGCACGTGATGGCGACGCAGTTCTCCGAGATCCCGACCAACGAGTCCGTCCGGGTGCAGAAGTCCGTCATCGCGGTGAACCCCGTGCTCGCCACGGTGCCGCACACCCGCCTCGTCGCACGTCCCTCCCAGACGCCTGAGTACCCGAAGGTGAGCCAGGCGATCTACCAGAACGTCAACGAGGCGCTCGCGGGCTCGGAGAGCCCGGCCAAGGCGATCGCCAACGCCTCGGCGGGGATCAACACAGCACTCTCCGGTGGTGGCCTCTAGGTCCGCTCGTCGTGGATGGGCCGGGCGGCATGGGCCGCCCGGCCCCCGTGCCCTTGGCTGTTCGCTGGAGCAGAAGGAGACGAGCATGGCGACACTCGGGGTCGTCCCGAGCACGCCGGTGACCGGCGGGGGCGAGGCAACCCCGCGACCAGCCGGCAAGCACGACGTGAACCGCAAGCGACTCGCACGACTCGGATGGAGCTTCTCGACACCGGCGTTCGTCGTCATCGCCGCATTCACGATCTTCCCGATTGGGTTCTCGGTGGCGATGAGCTTGTCGCATGTGAACGTCTCGGGTAGCGGGTTCAGCCTCAACGGCTTCACCGGTCGCAACTACTCGACGCTCGTCCATGCTCCGCAATGGCGTTACGCCCTCGGGTTCACGGTCGTCTACACGATCGTCACAGTGCTCGTCGAGGTGATCCTCGGCACGTGCATAGCCTTGGTGCTCGAGCGACTGACGAAGGGGCGCGGCCTGATGATGGCGCTGCTCCTCGTGCCGTGGTCGATGATCACGGTCATCTCGGCCGAGCTCTGGAGCTATATCTACGACGCGTCCTACGGGGTCCTCGACCAGATCTTCCATGCGGTCGGCCTCGGCCAGCCCATCTTCCTCGGAACGCCGACACCGGCGATCGTCGCGATGATGGTGGCGGATATCTGGAAGACGACGCCCTTCGTGGCGATCATCGTGCTCGCCGGTCTCGTCATGCTCCCCGAGGAGCTCTACGAAGCGTCGGAGATGGACGGGGCATCGGGCTGGACAACGTTCTGGCGCGTCACGTTCCCGCTACTCCGGCCGACCATCGCACTCGCCGTGCTCTTCAGGGTACTGCAGGCATTCGGTCTGTTCGACCTGCCCTTCGTGCTCACCCAAGGTGGTCCCGGGTACTCGACAACCTCGCTCGCGGTGCTCGGCTACCAGGTGATGTTCCAGGACTTGAACTTCGGACCAGGCGCAGCGGTCGCGACGAGCACGGCGGTGCTCGTGCTCATCGGCTGCTTGCTGTTCCTCAAGGTCTTCAAGGCCCAGGTCGGGGAGGAGGGGAGCTGATGGCTCGTACGCGCGTGCGCAAGGGGTGGCACCGGTACCTGAACGGCGTGACCATCTCGACGACGGCCGTCGCGATCTTCGTCCTCCTGCCCATCTACTGGCTGATCGTGACGAGCTTCAAGACGCCGGGGGCCGTCGGGGACAATCCGCCGCAGTACTTCCCGAACCCGCTGAGCTTGGCGAACTACCAGGTCGCCTTCTCCCAGTACACGTTCGGGCGCTACATCGTGACCTCTGCCGTCATCGCCGTGATAGCGACGTTCCTCGTGCTCGGTATCGGGACGATCGCGGGCTACGCGCTGGGCCGCCTCCCGATGCGGGGCAAGTACCCGATACTGCTGGTCCTCCTCATGATCTCGGTCTTCCCCGAGGT
>DAHXNN010000061.1 GCA_027365385.1 Acidimicrobiaceae bacterium
GGGTTTGGCACCCTCTTCGGACTCCTCGGCGGAAAGGCAGTCTGAGTCATTACTCGCGCACCGTCTAACTGTGCCGGTTGCGCTCACCTCTGACCTGCATAAGTCCTGCTCAGCACACCGTTTTGAGCGAGCTGTGCGATATCGTTCTCGGGCATATCGGGCACGGTGCCAGTGAAGGCGAACGGACGTTCGCATGACAGGGACGGTTCCGCGGGGTCGTCGTGCACCTAGCGTGCACCTCCGAACGGCGCGAAGCGGTGTTTTGCGGTTCCGAGTGGCGCCGAACGGCTACGAGGTGCAGCGCCTCTGCCTGGTCATTTCCGCATGTCAGAGGGTAAATCCGCAGGTACTTCTTTGGAGCGGACGACGGGATTCGAACCCGCGACCCTCACCTTGGCAAGGTGATGCTCTACCAGCTGAGCCACGTCCGCGTGCTGATGCACCTTACCAAGCCCGTGGCCCCGTGCGCTCGCCACGCCGGCCTCGCCCGCCCCGGTCACGGGATCGTCACCGACCGGTGTGGCCGAAGCCGCCCTCCCCGCGCTCGCTCGCCGGGAGCTCGTCGACCAGGACGAAGGCGGCCGCGGCGAACGGGACGAGAAGGAGCTGGGCGATCCGGTCCCCCTCATGCACCTCGTAGGGCTCCTCGGGGTCGGTGTTCACGAGAAGCACCCGGATCTCGCCCCGGTAGCCCGAGTCCACCAGCCCGGGAGTGTTGAGGCAGGTCACGCCGTGCTTGGCGGCGAGCCCGCTGCGCGGCAGGACGAGACCCGCGTAGCCCTCCGGCACGGCGAGCGCCACTCCCGTCGGGACGAGGGCGCGCCCGCCGCGGGGAGCGAGCAACGCGCCGGCGCTCGCCACGAGGTCCGCTCCCGCGTCGCCTGGCTTCGCGTAACGCGGCACGTCACGGCCCGGCTCGAGCACGCGCAGCGGAACCTCGATGCTGGCTCCTGACGGCGTCTCAGTCATGGCGCATCACTCATGGCGTCGCACCGTAGCCCGCGCGAGGCAGCCCCCGGCCCCTGCCGTCTGGCACGGTTAGCATCGGTAGATGCTCGTCTGGATGGACCTCGAGATGACCGGCCTCGACCCCGCACGCCACGTCATCGTCGAGATCGCGACCCTCGTCACGGACGACGACCTGACGATCGTCGCCGAGGGTCCGGACATCGTCGTCACGGCGAGCAGTGAGCAGCTCGCACAGATGGACGAGGTCGTGGTGAAGATGCACACCGAGAGCGGCCTGCTCGACGCGATCGGCGCGTCGAGCACCACGCTCGCGGATGCCGGCGAGCAGACGCTCGCGTTCATCCGTACCCATGTCCGCGAGCCTCGCCGCGTGCCGCTTTGCGGCAATTCGATCGGCGTCGACCGCCGCTTCCTCCGCCACCAGCTCCCCGAGGTCGACGCCTACCTGCACTATCGATCGATCGACGTGTCGACGGTCAAGGAGCTCTGCAAGCGCTGGCACCCCTCGCTCTACGGCAAGGCCCCGAGGAAGTCGAGCACCCATAGGGCCCTCGACGACATCCGCGAGAGCGTCGCCGAGCTCGCCTACTACCGGGACAGCTTCTTCCGGCTCCCCGGGTCCTCGCGCGAAGACGCCACCGCCACCGCCACCTGAGGCGCGTGGCGGGGGCGGACCGATGACCCACGCGCCCCGACGACCCGGCCACGCTCGCCGGCGACTGCCGTTCGTGATCTCCATTGCGCTCGCGGGCGTCGCTCTCGGCATGCTCGCAGCTCCGGCACATGCCACCCGCAAGATCGCACCACTGGCAGGAGCTGGCGCTGGACCTGTCACGCAGGCCGTCGCGCCCGGTCAGTGGACCACCTACGGCGGAAGCACCGCTCGCCTGTCGTACCAGCCGACGACACCGCCGCTTCGCCCGATCCGCGAGCGCTGGACCTCCGCGCCACTCGCGGGCACCGTCTACGGCCAGCCGCTCGTCGACGGCGGCCGGGTCTTCGTCGGCACCGAGGAGGACGTCGTCTACGCCCTCGACGCCTCGGACGGGCGTGTGGAGTGGCAGAGGCGGATCGGTATGCCGGCGCCCGCATCCGCGCTCCCGTGCGGCGACATCGGGCCGACGAACGGGATCACCTCGACGATGGTCCTCGACCCGTCGACGGGCGTGCTGTTCGCATCCGCCGAGACGTCGGTGGCCGGGAGCGTCCACCACGAGATGGTCGCCCTCGACGCCGCCACCGGTGCCGTCGCCTGGCGGCGCGACCTCGACCAGCCGGGATGGGACGCAGCGGCCCAGCTCCAGCGGACGGCCCTCGCGCTCGACGACGGGCGGGTGCTCGCCGGCTTCGGGGGCAACTACGGGGACTGTGGTGACTACCACGGCTGGGTCCTCGGTGTCTCGGAGTCAGGGGCCGGACCCACGCTCGCCTACGAGGTCCCGACCGCTCGCGAGGGCGCGGTCTGGGCGCCCTCGGGCGTCTCGGTCGCGAGCGACGGCGACGTCTACCTCGCCACCGGCAACGGCTCGTCGACGACGGTGTTCGACCACGGGGACAGCGTCGTCGAGCTGACGCCGACCCTGCGGCAGGTGACGTTCTTCGCCCCCTCCGACTGGGCCGAGCTCAACGCCACCGACGGCGACCTCGGCTCGACGGCGCCGGTCCTGCTCCCGGGCGGGAAGGTGCTCATGATCGGCAAGGGCGCCGTCGCCTACCTGCTGCGCGCCGGGCGGCTCGGCGGCATCGGCCACGAGCAGGCACAGCTCGCGGCTTGCTTCGCCACCGGAGGCGACGCATACCTCGCGCCCTATGCCTACCTACCTTGCGTCCACGGCACCGTGACGGCGATCCGTGTCGGCGGCTCGTCGCTCGCGCCCGCCTGGCGCTCGGCCGGCGTCCCCGGTTCGTCGCCGACGGTGGCGTCCGGCGTCGTCTGGGTGCTCGGCGATCCCGGGCACCTGGTCGGCCTCGATCCGCGAACGGGAAAGGTCGTCCTAGACGTGCCGAGCGTCGCCTCGCAGGGCTATGCGGCGCCGAGCGTGGCCGAGGGCCTCCTCCTCGTCGGAGGCAGCACGCAGGTGGAGGCGTTCGAGGGCCCGGAGGGCTACGTGCCCACGCGCTGAAGCGCTCGCCGGCGCTCCCGGTCGCCGCCGTCCTGCGATCCTTGGCGCGCCAACCTAGCGGCGGTAGGGTCGGAACGGACGACGAAGCGAGCAGCACAGGAGGGACCGTGCGACTCATGTGACAGGGTGCCCCGGACGGCTGGCCGGGCGGAGCGGGGATCGGTGACCACGGACCGCGAGGGGTCGGCGGACGGCAGCCCTTCGAGACCCGTCCGGGTCGTGATCGTCGACGACCACACGAGCGTCACCGAAGCGCTGCGCTACGCACTCGGCGCGGAGGCCGACATCGACGTCGTCGCCGTCGCCGCATCGGCCTCCTCGGGAGAGCAGGCGGTGCGCGCGCTGAGGCCCGACGTCGCGCTCGTCGACCATCGGATCGGCGACGATGACGGCATCGAGCTCGTACGCGCGCTCCACCAGCAAGAGCCGGGGACCATGCTCTTGATGCTGACGGCGACGACCGACGAGACGACGGCGCTCCGCGCGCTCGAGGCCGGATGCGCCGGCTATCTCGTGAAGGACACCCCTCTCGACGCGATCGCCGACGCGATCCGCGCAGCGGCGGACGGCGACGCGGTCGTCCCACCTGCACTGCTGTCGCGGCTGCTCCCCCACCTCCGCGACCGGGACCGGACCGGCCGGCGCCCCGACGCGCTCACCGACCGCGAGCTCACCGTCCTACAGCTCCTCGAGCAGGGCAGCTCGAATGCCGTGATCGCGTCCGAGCTCGTGATCAGCGTGAACACGGTGCGCAACCACGTCCAGAGCGTGCTCTCGAAGCTCGGCGCGCACTCCAAGCTCGAGGCGGTCGCCCGGGCGCGCTCCTCAGGGCTGCTCGGTCCCTCTAGCCCCAGCTGAGCTACGAGCGGAGCGCACGGCCTCGCACATGACCTCGACGGGGTCGGACTTGTCGACGACGGCGACCGCTCCGGCACGCGTCATCGCCTCGCGCGAGGAGCGGTTCCCCGTCCCCGACATCGCCACGACGACGACGCCGGGGAGCTCGTCGCCGATCCTGCGCGCGAGCTCCGGGCCGCCACCGCCCGTCATCCTCACGTCGACGAGCGCGACGTCGATCCCGAGACGCGCCGCGGAGAGGCCGGCTGCGACCCCGCAGGCGACCGCGACGACCAGGCCCGGCTCGAAGCGGAGCGCCTCGGCCAGCGCCTCCGCGAACTCGGGGTCGTCGTCGACGACGAGCACCCTGCACGGGAGCTCTCGGCGCTGCACCGTGTCCACTGCACGTCCTCCTCGTCGCCGCCAGCCGGACGCCGTGCATCTCGTCGAGCAGACCCATCATGGATGTGCTCCACCGGCCCTGGTAGACGCGAGATGCCCACGCAAGTACCTAGTGCGTTCGCGCTAGTCGACGCGGTAGGCTGCGCGCGGACTCGCCCACTGCGCGAGATAGGGGTCACTGATGCCGCGAGCACCGGATCCGCCAGGCGACGCGTCGAGCGACCCTCACGTCGCCGCCCAGTACGCGGCGATCGCAGTGGTCTCCCCGACAGGGCTCACCATCTGGCACCACCAGTCGACGGGCGGCATGTACACCCTCGTCGAGGCGAACGACTCGGCCCGTCGTATCGCCGGGCTCGACGCAGGCTCCGTCGGTCGCAGCGCCGAGGAGCTGTCGGAGCGCTTCGCCCCGTTCTCCGTCCTCGCCACACTGACGCTCGCCTACCCAGCGCTCGAGCACACGTCGCACGGGACCTTCGACATACTCGACCCCCCTGGTCAGGCGGCCGTCGTAGAGGTCGACGCCTTCGTGCTCGGCGAGAAGAGCGTCGCCGTCATGCTCCGCGACGTCACTGCACGCGCACGAGCCGAGCGCGAGCGCTCGGCACTTCTCGCCCTCCTCGACGACGCGGAGGACGCCGAGCGACGGCGCCTCGCCGAGGCGCTCCACGACGACACGATCCAGGTCCTCGCCGCTGCCAACGTCGAGCTCGGTGGACTGCGCCGCCGCACCCGGGACCCCGCCACCGTCCACACGCTCGAGCGGATCGAAGGCCGTGTGCGTGCGGCGAGCCAGGCGCTCCGTTCCCTCGTGTTCGAGCTCTACCCGCCCGACCTCGGGGTCGGAGGCATCGCGTCCGGCCTGCGGACGCTCGTCGATCGGCTCTTCGCCGACCAACCGGACGTCGTGGCAGACGTCGTCGACGAGCTCCGCGCGCCGCCGCACACGGCCACCTGCGCCTCCGCGTACCGGGTCGCGCAGGAGGCCCTACGCAACGTGGCACAGCACGCGCGTGCGAGCCACGTCGAGGTGCGGCTCGGCTCGGACGGCGACATGCTCGTGCTCGTCGTGCGCGACGACGGCGTGGGGATCGGCGCCGACCCGGACGCCGCCGCGCGCCGTCCGGGTCACCTCGGGATGAGGACGATGCGCGAGCGGGCCGAGCGCCACGGTGGTGCGCTGTCCGTCCGGCGCGTGCAGCCCTCGGGCACGGAGATCGAGCTCCGCATCCCGGACTCGCCGGCCGGTCACGGCCCGACGTGACACCAGGGCAGCCGGCGGTCAGGCTTCCGCCGGTCCCGACCCGGGCCGCGCCGCTCCCGCGCCGTCTCCGCCCGCCCGCGCCGCCGTCCGGGTCGCCATCGTGGCGGCTAGACCGGCGCGGAGCTCTCTCAGGCGGCCGGCGGTCCAGGTGACG
>DAHXNN010000093.1 GCA_027365385.1 Acidimicrobiaceae bacterium
CGACCTCGACCCGCTCCTCGAGGCACGCCGGCTGAGCCCGGGCCAGGCCCAGCTGCTCGAGATCGCGAAGGCGCTCGCCCAACGCTGCAAGGTCCTCCTGCTCGACGAGCCGACGTCATCGATCACCGAGGGCGAGTCCCGGCACCTTTTCGCGATCCTGCGCGACCAGGGCACGGCGATCGTGTTCGTCAGCCACAAGCTCGAGGAGGTCTACGCACTTTGCGACCGTGTCACGGTGCTGCGAGACGGGCGCAACGTCGTGACGGCCCGGCCGCTCGGCGAGGTCACACGCGACGAGGTCGTCTACGCGATGGTCGGCCGTGCGGTCGACGCCGCCGCCACGCACGACCGCCACGCGCCGGCGGGGGCCACCCGGCTCGAGCTCGACGCCGTCTCGACGGAGTACGGCCACGAGGGCGTGAGCCTGTCGGTCCACGCGGGTGAGATCGTCGCCCTCTACGGCCTCGTCGGAGCCGGGCGGACCGAGCTCGCGCGCTGCATCGTCGGCCTCGCGAAGATCACCGCCGGGACGATGCTGCTCGACGGCGAGCCGGTGCGCGTCCGCAACCCCTACGACGCGCTGCGACACCACGGGCTCGGCTACGTGAGCGAGGACCGCAAGGCCGAGGGCCTCATCCTCCAGCACTCGATCAGCCGCAACGTCGGCATCACCGTCTGGGACAAGGTGCGTCACCGGCTCGGCTGGCTGTCCGAGAAGAGGACGCGCCCCGCGGTCGAGCAACCCGTCGAGCGCCTGCGGGTGAAGATGCAGGGCCTCTCCCAGCCGGTCTCCGGCCTCTCGGGTGGCAACCAGCAGAAGGTGAGCGCGGCGAAGTGGCTCGCGGCCGAGGCCGAGATCCTCGTCTTCGACGAGCCGACCGTCGGCATCGACGTCGCCGCGAAGGAAGAGATGCACCAGCTGCTTCGCGAGCTCGCGGGTCACGGCACGGCGATCCTGCTCATCTCGAGCGACCTGCGAGAGGTGGTCCGCCTCGCCGACCGGATCCTCGTGATGGGGAGCTTCCGCCTGCTCGGCGAGGTGGAGAGCAACGGCGACTATCCCTCGGTGAGCCGGGCGGTGATGGAGCGGATCACCTCGTCCGCGAAGGATGTGGCACCCGCGTGAACGTCGTCGAGACCCGCGCCGGTATAACGGACGCAGCGACGAGGAGGTCGTGGGGCAGGGTCGGTCCCCTGCAACATCTCTCCGATCTCCATTCCCACTGACCGTCCTTTCCCCCGGGCCCAGCCAGCATGCCCCTGCAGTGGCGCAGGCTCACGCTCGCGACATCTCGCGGACCCGCGCCAGATAGCCAGCGCTCGCCGGCCGGGTCGGGCCGGGTCGGGTCCTGATGTTGCTCGACGGGCCAGGTAGATCGTCCCTTCGCGTGCTCCCTCGACGGCAGGTCGTTACGACGTGCGGAAGTCGGCGATCACTTGACCCACGACGCCGACTGCGTCCCAGCGCCACCCGAAGCGTGCGCCCGTGCGGCCTGGGTTGTCGAGGGGCCGGCTCGAGATCTCGATCAGCGCCTTCCAGAGGGCCCACCCTCGAGCCCGCGCCCATGTCGCGTGGTCCAGCGGCAGGCTTGCCATGAAGCGCTCCCGGCCAGGGCTGCCTCCCATACCCCGAGCGCCCCGTCGACATCGATCTCCTCAGCCAGGAGGTCGATGGTCGAGCGGACCTGATCGTCCCAGACCGAGACAGGCCCACCTCTGTTGAAGCTGTGCGGGCCTAGTGGGGGCCCACCGTCGGTGCCGGCTCGTTGCAGGGCAGCGAGGAAATGCCCCAGGTCATCGGCCAGACGGTCATGGTCGAGCACGCCGGCCACGGCGGCAGGTTCACCCTCTAGCCACCCATAGACCGACCACGGCCTGGGGAAACCGCACCCAGGCCGCCCTTTTGCGATCGGACGAGGGATCTGGACCGGCAGCTGCCCTGCGAGCACGGGCAGCCATCGGTGCTCCTTGTCAATCTGAGGCACGCACTCCTCGTGGCTCGGCAGCCGGACGGACTTGTCATCGCCAAGCCGGAAGGTGGTGTTGTCCCACCCGTCAAGCGCTACGGGACGGACCTCGAGTCCCGCCCAATTCGGGAACTGTGTGGAGATGAGGCAGGAGACGACTCCGGCCGTGATGTCTGCCTTGTGCACGCTCCCGTTGTACCCGCAAGCGCCGGGGCACGACCAATGGATTTCAGGGTCTCCTTCACGTCGGCTCTTCAGGCCTGCCCGTTCATCTGGGTCGCCACAGGACACGCCCGAGCCGAGAGATGACCGAGACGGTCACAGCCCCACTCGTCCGTCGATGCGCTCACGCAGCAGGTCGGCATGGCCGATGTGGCGGGCGTACTCCTCGACCATGTGGACCAGCACCTCGCGTAACGACACCTCGCCACGGTGACCGCCGCGGCCGACGTAGGGCTTGGTGACACCGAGATCTGTGGCACCAGCCACGACCTGCTCGGCGAAGGCGACCTCTGCTCTCCAGCACTCCCAGGCTCGGGCGACTTCATCTTCGTCGCCGACGGCCTCGCTGAAGGCGCGGTCGTGGTCGTCTCCAGCGCTCGCCCGGTAGCGGGCCGGGGCATCCTCGCCGGCGATCACGTGGCGGAACCAGTACCGCTCGGCGTCGGAGAGATGGCGCACCAGTCCGAGCAGCGACAGGTCGGACGGCTCGACCGAGCGACGCGCCAGAGCTTCTGCGTCCAAGTCTGCGCACTTCAGCTCCAGCGTGAGCCGGTAGTCGTGCAGGTACCCCGCGAGCATGGTCCGCTCGTCGCCGTGATGGACGAAGACGCCGCCGATCCCGCGCGGGTCCGTCTCGGCGCTGACGAACATGTCCTGCCAGCCAAACTGGCGCCGGGGTCCCCGTCCATCCTGCGGTTCGATAGCGGCACGACCTGGCTGCGCTGCGATGCTCACCGTGCCATCTTGGCCGACGGTGCCGTCGGTTCGCTATCGTGCTCGCACACGAGAGCTCATCTCGGAGCAGGGACTCCCGCACTCCGACGTCGAGAGAGTGGTAGATCGACATCGAGCCGAGGAGGCTCGCGGCACCGGTCCCGTCGATCAGCTGGAGGTGAGGGTAGAAGCGCGCCTCGCGTGCCGAAGAGTGCCCCCGGATCCTCGATGTGCTCGATCGTGCCCCAACCCTGCACGGTCGCCCGGACGTCCTGCTCGAGCGGCGGATGCCCCCAGCTCGGATTGCCCGGACAGAAGCGCTCGTGGAGCTCGGCGGTCGCAGCGTAGATCTCCGGCTCGCCAGGCCGACGGACGACGACGTTCGCGAGGAGGGCGACCGATCCCCGTGGGCGGAGCAGCGCTTGCGCGCGAGCCCAGCCGATAGACGGGTCGACCCAATGCCACGAGGACGCAGCGACGAATGCGTCGAAGCGTCGGCCTCGATCGTCCCATTCCTCGAACGTCGAGGTCTGCACGTCGACGTTCGGGACGGTCGGGCCACCCCCGCCCCAGACGTACGGCGTGCCGATCCATCGCTCAGCCGCCCGGATCGCTGCCGCGCCCTGAGTTGTCGCACCAGCGGTGGAGGTGAGCACACCGGCTCGCCTCGGCCGGACTCGTAGTACGCGATCGCTGCGAGCACCTGCCACGGGGTCTCGTTGTCCGCGACCGCCTCCTGGTAGGGAGCGAGGTTGGCTTGGGGCACCCCGGTCGAGGACTCGACGGACTGCGCCGAGCTCTCGCCCGTCGTGCCGCTCACCCCGCCGAGCAGTGACCCGACGGCGATGACCCCGCCGAGGAGGGTGAGCGTCGGCAGGAAGGCGATGAAGCGGATGGCGACGGGCCACTTCCAGTTCGCGTGGTGCACCGCTTCCCGGGCGGCCCCTGCGACCGCTCCGGTGAGGCCGCCGCCGGCGAGCTTGCCCTCGGCGGACTTCCCGGCCGCACCTTTGGCGGCGCCCTTCGCGATGTCCTTGACGGCGCTCTTGGTTCCCGTCCCGGCCTTGTCACCGACGCCGGCACGCGCAGCGACGGACGTGCCCGCTCCACGAGAGGGCCGCTGGCCGTGGAGAGCAGGAGCTGGGCGCCGTCGTTGCGGACGTCCACGCGGTCGTCTGCCTTGGTGGTCCTCGGGCATGGGCTCGCGATCGCGGCCGGCACGGTGCCGTCCTTACCTGAGACCATGCGGCGATGGAGCAGGGACTATATCACATGATATAGTCGAGACATGGCGGTCGCCGAGGAGCTGCGCCGAATGAGGAACGCATCGGGGCTCACCCAGGCCCAGCTCGCCAAGCTCGCCGGGACGAGCCAGCCTCGTCTCGCGTCGTACGAATCCGGGGCTGCCCAGCCGTCCCCGGCGACGGTGGCGAGGATCGCAGCCGTGGCTAAGCCCTTGCCGAGATTTGCTCTCTACCAGCACAGGGACGAGGTGAAGCGCCTGGCAGAACGATTCGGCCTGAAGAACGTCCGTGTATTCGGCTCCGTCGCCCGGAACACCGACACCCGCCAAAGCGACATCGACCTCGTCGTGACGAGGCAAGACGGCGTGTCGGTGTTCAAGATCGCCGCCTTCGCCGCTCTCGTCGAAGACGTCGTCGGCTACCCCGTTGATGTCGTCTCTGACTATGAACGCGACGAAGACGATCGGGTCCTCATCGAGGCCCTTGCTCTGTGACCAACCAGCCAAGGCGCGGGCACGGTCCGGCAGGCGGCCAGTTCCGCCCGACGGCGCGCCCCGACGCGACCGGGCTCGAGCTCGCCGACGAGGTGACCGATGCGAGCGAGCAGAAGCGGGAGGAGCGGCTGCCGCATACCCTCGCCGAGCTCAAGGTGCTCTGCGAGGACGCGGCAAAGCTCGCCGCCCGAGGGCGGACGCACTTCGACGCCGATTGGGGTGCCAAGCGCATCGGCAAGAACATCGTGACCGAGGTCGGCGAGACCGCAACACGGCTGCCGGCGTCGTACCGAGCGGACCACCCGGAGCTCGAATGGGCCTTCATCTCGGGAATGCGCAATCGTGTCGTCCACGTGCACAAGGACACGGACTACGGCGCCGTATGGGATGCGATCGCGGTCGACCTGCCCCACCTGCGGCAGGTTCTCGGACTTTGACAGCGGCGTGCTAGCCGTCCGCCTCGCCGAGGTAGCTCTCCGCTAGCGGCATCGCTGCGTCACGGACCTCGCCCAGGCGCTCGATCGCGACGTCGAGGTACCTCCCCGACCGATCCCCGTAGGAGCCGGTTCCCCGAGGCTGCCGCGATCGCGTCGTGGAAGATGCTGTCCGCCGCGACGAAGCTCCGGTGGCGGCGGTACTGCTCCTCGGGGACAGCCGACGACGGTCATCGGAGCCTCGGATAGGGGTGGCGCGCCGGCGCCGCGACGCCACTCGGGGCAGCGGGTTGGTCACTGTCACTGTGGACGATCACGAGAAGTCGCGATCGGCTATGTCTTTCGAGACTGGGCAGCCCGGTCTTCTCCGCCTTCTGCGGGCAATGCCGGAGGAGGTAGGCGCTCCTGCGGCGACGCCCCAGCGATCTCACAGGATCGTGTACGTGCGCTCCCAGCAACTCTTGAGGTTGGTGCCTCATGATCGTTCCCGAGGGCGGTCGCACGCGGGTGGGTCGCCCGGCTGGACGTCGAGCCGGCAGGCGGTGGCGCCGGGGCTCGACGCGAGAGGAGGAGGATCGCGGTGACAGGTACCCAGGCAAGCTGGTCGGAAGAGCGGAGCATCTCGGGCCAAGCCCCAACCCCAACCCCAACCCCGGTCCCGAGCACGGGCACGGGCGTACCCGTGCAGCGTCCGCCTGCTCGCACCGGTCGATCGACGAGGGTCGGCGCGGCTGTCGGTGCCGCGCTCCTCCTCGGTGGCGCCGTCGTCGGGACGGCGACCGACGGTCTGCATGCGACCAGGCTGCCCGTGACCAGGCTGCACGGGTCTGCCGGGGCCGGTCAACGTGCCCGAGCGACGCTCGACGCAGCGACGTCGGTGTCTCACGGTAGGAGCGCCAGAGCCTCGGCGGGGCTGTCGGGACATGCGACGGGACCGACGACCAGCACCGCAGCGATCGCGGCCGCGATCGATCCTGCTGTCGTCGACATCAACACGACCCTCGACCCCCTCGAAGGTGGGGGTGCGGCGGCAGGGACCGGGATGATCGTCTCGCCCGACGGCACGATCGTGACGAACAACCATGTCGTCGCTGCGGCCGACACGATCAAGGTCACGATTCCCGGCCACGGCGTCCATCCTGGCGTCGTCATCGGGACGGACCCGACCCTCGACGTAGCCGTCCTGCGAGTGACCGGCGTCAGCGGTCTGCCGACGGTGAAGTTCGCGAGCTCGGCAGCCGCAGCTGTCGGAGATCCCGTCGTCGCGATCGGGAACGCGCTCGGACTCGGCGGGAGCCCGACGGTGACGACAGGCATCATCTCTGCGCTAGGTCGGACCATCACAGCGGCCGACGCGACAGGAGCCAATACCGAGACGCTGCATGGGCTGCTCCAGACCGATGCCCCGATATCCCCCGGAGACTCGGGGGGCCCCCTCGTCGGAGCGGGAGCGACCGTCGTCGGGATGGACACGGCAGCTGCGTCCGCAGGGACAGCCGGGGCAAGCCTCGGTTTCGCGATCCCGTCGAGCACCGTCACGACGGTGGCGCGCGAGATCGAGCAGCACGCGAACGTGCCGGGTCTCGTGTT
>DAHXNN010000021.1 GCA_027365385.1 Acidimicrobiaceae bacterium
TGCTCCTCTTCGCCCACCCGGTCGTCGTGCTCATGTCGCACATCGTCTACCTACGCGTGTTCCGGATCCTGCTCGCGACGACGCTGCTCGACTTCGGTCTCGCGGTGCTCGCGGGGTTCGGCTGCGAGGCCCTGCTGTCGAGCCGGGGTGGCCGGAGCGATCGGCCGCTCGGTCTCGTCGTCGCGTCGCTCGCAGCCCTCCTTGCCGCTCTCGGTCTCGAGCTCGGGCTCAACGTCGACCATCTTGGGGAGACCGCGCTGCACGGACGCGCCGAAAGCTTCGCGTGGCCAGTGGTCAGCCTCGCCACGTTGTCGCTCGTCGTCATCGGCCGCAGGTGGGGCAGCGCCCGCGGGAACCTTCGACGGCGTCGCTCCCCTCGGCACGACCTCGGCCTGCGCCGTGCGCGGCACCGGGCGCGGACGGGCTCGTTCGGCCTCGGGGTCCTCCTCGCCGTCGAGACCGGCTTCCTCGTAAGCACTGGTGCGGGCATCTGGTCGTCGAGCTCGACTGGCTTCACGACGAGCGCGAGCATCGCGTCGCTCAGGAGAGAGGTCCGAGGCGCGCTCGTGGGGATCGGGACGTGCGCCCGCAGCGCCCTGCCCGACCTTGGTATCGCACCGGATGCCAACCTGGCGTACGGCGTCGCCGAGACCGCCGTGCTCGACCCCATCGTTCCGAGCGCCTACTCCGCCTCGTACGGCACGGCTACTGGCGAGACCACCGCACCTGTCAGCCCGCCGGGGTTGTTCTGCGCTGCGATCACCTCGGTCCCGCTCGCACGGCGCTTCGGCGTCTCGTACGTGCTCGAGCCTCCTGGCGCTCCGGGTCCGCCCGGCACCACGCTCGTCGCGCGACCAGGAGGCGAGGGCCTCTTCGCCGTGCCGCGCTCGGGACGCGCCACGCTCGTCGCTCTCGGTCCCCCCGGCGCGCACCGCGCACGGGCCGGCGCGCCGGCCGTCGAACAGGTCGTCGAGCCCGGTCCTGCGTCGGTCCGGGTCACCGTGGATGCACGCGTGCGCTCGGCGCTCCAGCTCCGGCTGACCGACGTCCCGGGTTGGCAGGCGACCATCGACGGCACTCCCCTCGCGCTGCGCCCTTGGCACGACGTGATGCTCGAAGCGGTGGTGCCCCCGGGGCGCTACACGGTGGACCTGACGTACCGGCCGCGCGCGTTCACCATCGGGCTCGCGCTCGCGCTCGCGGCCGTGGTGGGCCTCGCCGGATGGACGTTGTGGTCCATGGCGGTCTCGCGCAGGAGGCGGCGTCGCGAAGGGCTCACCTCGGCGTAGGCGCAGCGTCGGTCTCCGGCTGGTCCTCCCTTGCCTACGCTCGCGAGCGTCGACGGATGGACAACCGCTCCGGGCCGCCACCGACCGACACTCGTGTAGGTACGCTCCGCAGCCGAGGAACGGCGGACTCTCCTCGAGCGGACTCTCCTCGAGCGGGACCCGGGCTCGATTGCCGAGCGAGCGCCCAGATCCCATAACAATAGCGGAACCTGGGCGCCGGACGATGCTACGCGCCCGGAATGCCGGCGCGTCCGTTAGGCTTAAGTAGAGCATCTCGCCCGACGCCACTGGTCTCGCACGGCAGGTGCCGACCGGGAGCGGACGAGAACGGCGAGGGGGGTGCGCGGGGAGAGACGGCGCCGGAGACGGTGTCGCCCCGGCTGCGGTGAGCAAAGCTGGACGACAGGCCCATCGCGACAACATGTCCCGACACTTCGAGAATGCGGACGCGGACGACAGACGAACCGGCGGCGAGCGCGACGTCGAGCCGGAGCAGTCGGCTGCCGAGCGTGCCGACACGAGTGGCGGTCCCGGCGGCGACAGGGCGGGCTGGGAGTTCCTCGTCCGGTCGATGCGCGGGCACTGGTGGGTCGAAGGCGCGTCGCTCGCCTCGGCCCTCGTGTGGACAGCATGCGTGGTCGCCGTGCCGGACCTCATCGGGCGAGCGGTGAACGTCGGCCTGCTCGGTCACCACCAGGGCGCGCTGCTCCGCCTCGGCATCGCCATCGCGGCTCTCGGTGCGATCGGCTCGATGGCTGCCGGGATGCGCCGGTACTGCAACGGCCTCGCCTCGCGTGCGGTCGAACGCGAGCTGCGGAGCAAGCTCTTCACCCGCCTCATCGGTTTCGACGTCGGCTACCACGACCAGGTCAACCGCGGCCAGCTCCTCTCCCGCGCGACGAGCGACTTGTTCCAGGTCCAGACGCTCGTCAGCGCGGGACCGGCGTGGATCGCGAACACCGTGACCATCGTCGCCGTGGCGGTCGTGCTCGTCGTGATCGACCCCCTGCTCGGACTCGTCGCACTTGCTGCCCTGCCGATCGTCGGCTTGACCTCGAAGAAGTACGCGTCCAAGGTCAGACCGGCGCTCGGGGCCCTCCAGCGCGAGCGCGGGAACCTCGCGGGTGTCGTAGAGGAGGCCGTGAGCGGGATCCGCGCCGTGAAGGGGTTCGGCGCCGAGCCGATCCTCGAGAGACGTCTCGGCGAGCAAGCCGACGGCGTACGCACCCAGTCGCTCTCGATCGTCGACACCCGCGGCCACTACAACCCGATGCTCAACGTCATCCCGATGCTCGAGCTGGCCGCGGTCAACTGGCTCGGCGGCTACCTCGTGCTCCACCACGAGCTGACCGTCGGCACCCTGCTCGCCTTCAACGCCTACCTAGCGGTCATCACGGGACCTCTCCAGTCGATCGGTTGGTTCATCGTCCAGGCGCAACGCGCGCTCGTCTCGGCGCAGCGGCTGGAGGCCGTCACGAGCTACCGGCCCACCATCACCGATCCGGACGAGCCTCGCGAGCTGCCGCCCGGACGAGGGAGTGTGAGCTTCGACGGCGTCTACTTCTCCTATCCGGGCACGAGCGAGCCGGCCCTTCGCGGGCTCGACCTCGAGATCCCCGGCGGTGAGGTCGTCGCCCTCGTCGGGTCGACGGGAAGCGGGAAGACGACCGTCGCCGCGCTCATCGCCCGCCTCTACGACCCGCAGCACGGAGCGGTCCGCATCGAAGGCGTCGACGTCCGCGAGCTCGCCGCGCGCGAGCTCCGGGGGGCGGTCGGCGTGGTGTTCGAGGACAGCTTCCTCTTCGACGACACCGTCGCCACCAATCTGCGCGTCGGCCGGCCGGGGGCGACGGAGGCCGCCCTGCACGAAGCGGCGCGACTCGCGCAGGCGGACGAGTTCGTCGCCGAGCTCGCGCAGGGATACGACGCGCCGGTCGGCGAGCGCGGCCTTGCCCTGTCCGGGGGGCAGCGACAGCGCGTCGCGCTCGCTCGCGGCATCCTCGCGACCCCCCGTGTGATCGTCCTCGACGACGCGACGTCGGCAGTCGACGCCGCCAAGGAGCGGGAGATCATCTCGGGGCTCGAGGAGGTGTCCGGAGACCGGACGATGATCATCATCTCGCACAGAGCTGCCACTGTTGCCATGGCAGACCGCGTCGTGCTGCTCGACGACGGGCAGGTCGCGGCCGTGGGCACGCACGACGAGCTGATGGCGACCTCGCCGCGCTACCGCGAGGTCCTCGGCACCGCCGACGAGCGCGACGACGACGTGGTCGGCATCGACGAGCGCGACGACGGGACCGACGACGGGACCGAGGACGGGACCGAGCGGGACGGCGGAGACGGAAGGGCTCGACGGTGCGGGTAAGACGGCGCCGCGCGAGCAGCCACTTGCTCCGCTTCTCGGTCGCGATGCTCGGCCCCTACCGCCGACGGGCCATCTTGACCCTCGTCGTCCTCGCCGGCGCTCTCGGCACGACACTCGCAGGGCCGAGCCTTGTCGAGTACGCGATCAACGACGGTCTCGTCCATCACCACTCGATGCGCGTCGTCGACATCGCCGGGACCGCCTATCTCGCCGTAGCCGGCGCGTCCTACCTCCTCACGGGCGCGCAGACACGACTGCTCTCGTCGACGGGCGAGCTCGTCCTCAACGACCTGCGCAAGCGCGTGTTCACACACCTCCTGTCCCAGCCGCTCGCCTTCTTCGACTCGGAGAGCTCCGGCCAGCTCCTCTCGCGCATGACGGCGGACATCGACGTCCTAGAGACGCTCGTCCAGAGCGGCCTCGGCACCTTCGCTATGAGCATCGGCCTCTTCTTCTTCTCCGTCGTCGTCCTCCTCGCGACCTCGCCGTTGCTCTTCGCGGCGACGGCGGCCTGCCTCGTCCCAGTCATGCTCGCCGCCGCGCGCTACCGCACCACCTCGACGCGTGCCTACACGGCCGTACGGACACGCATCGGCGAGGCACTCTCGTCGCTCGACGAAGGGCTTGCAGGCGTGCGCGTGATCCAGGCGTTCCGCCAGGAGCAGCGGATGACCGCGGAGTTCGAGGAGCGCAACAGCCGGCAGTTCGACGCCGAGATGACCACCGTCAAGCTCGCCGCCCACTTCTTCCCGAAGGTCGAAGGCTCGGGGGTCCTCGCGACGGTCGTCGTGCTCGTCGTCGGCGGGCTCCTCGTGCACGACCGACTCACGTCGGTAGGAGCGGTCGCTGCATTCGTGCTCTACATCGCCAACCTCTTCAGCTCCATCCAGAGCCTGAGCCAGCTGTTCGACCTGCTCCAGTCGTCCGGCGCGGCTCTCGGCACCGTCGTCGTCCTGCTGGGCACTGCTCCGTCCATGGTCGACCCGCCGGAGCCGGCACCCCTGCCCGCTACCGGGGCACTCGAGCTGCAGACCGTCACGTTCTCCTACGGCAACGTACCGGCCGGTGACGCGGATCCGACCGATCCAGGCGATGCAGGAACGAGCCCGGACGCGAGCTCGACCCGATCCGCCAGACGTCCCGAGCTCCTCGACGTCGACCTACGGATCGAGCAGGGAGAGCACCTCGTCCTCGTCGGCCCCACCGGAGCCGGGAAGTCGACCCTCGCCAAGGTCCTCGGCCGACTCTACGACCCGAGCGACGGCTCGGTCAGCTTCGGCGGTGTCGACCTGCGCGACACGAGCCTTGCCGAGCTGCGAGAGCGCATCGTCGTCGTACCGCAGGAGGGTTTCCTCTTCCGAGGGAGCGTCCTCGAGAACATCCTCGTCGGTTCGCCTGGCGCAGGGGAGCAGGACGCGCGACGTGCAGTCGCGCTCCTCGGGCTCACCGGCCGGTTCGGCGAGCTCCCTTCGGGCCTCGACACCGACGTCGGCGAGCGTGGCTCGCACCTGTCGGCCGGCGAGCGCCAGCTCGTGTCCCTCGCCCGAGCAGCGGTCACCGACCCAGCAGTGCTCATCATGGACGAGGCCACCTCGAGCGTCGACCCCGGCACGGAGCTCGCCCTCGAACACGCCCTCGCCGCGCTGACCGACGGTCGGACGACGGTGACCGTCGCCCACCGGCTCACGACGGCGGAGCGCGCGGATCGCGTGGGAGTCGTCGACGACGGCCGGCTCGTCGAGCTCGGCACTCACGACGAGCTC
>DAHXNN010000100.1 GCA_027365385.1 Acidimicrobiaceae bacterium
TCCCACCTGCCCATGTGTCGCATCCGTTCCCAGAGGCACGCTTCTACGCCAACACCTGAGGTAGGAGCCCAGTGCGGTAGTTCCGCTCGCTGGGATCTGTCCGGGGGGCCGGCCGCAAGGCCGGTCCCTACCGGGAAAGGAAGGGCTGGAGCTGCTCGAGCGGCTGCGACCCGACGTCGCCCTCGTCGACGTGAACCTGCCCGGCATGAGCGGGCTCGGGCTCGCGCGTGAGGTGACGGCCAGGCGCCTCGACGTGCGTGTGCTCGTCGTGAGCGCCTACGACGACTATGCATACGTCGCCGAGGCCCTCGAGGTCGGGGTGAGCGGCTATCTCATGAAGACCGCCTCGGCTCGCGAGCTCGTCGACGCGGTGTGGGCGGTCGCGGACGGGATCTTCGTGCTCGACCAGGCGGTCTCGTCACGGCTCGCCCGGCGCTGGCGTGCCGGCCCGGCGGTGCGCCCGGGCACCGGGGCGCTCACGCCGAGGGAAGCGGACGTGCTCGCCTTGCTCGCGAGGGGTCGGTCGAACAAGCAGATCGCGGCGGAGCTGTGCCTCGGGCTCCGGACCGTAGAAGGGCACGTGTCGGGCGTGCTCGCGAAGCTCGGGGTCGCGTCGAGGACCGAGGCGGTCGCCTACTCGCTCCGCCACCACCTCGTGACGTCGGAGGATCGAGACGAGCCGGCCCGCCGTCGCTGACCTCCGTGCGGCGCTGCTGCGCGCCGCACGACCTCCGGTGCGCGAGGAGCGGTTTTGGGTGGTCCAGGCGATGGTCGTCGTGATCGCCGTGGCGCACCTGCTCGTCGACCTCAACGTGCCGACGGAGTCCGGGGCGTTCCCGTCCGGACTTCCCGTCGCGCTCCTCATCCTCCCCGTCGGCTACGCGGCGCTTCGCTACGGCTTGGCCGGCTCGGCGGCTACCGGGTTGTGGGCGACGTTGCTCTGGCTGCCGGACCTGCTGCTGCCCGGCGACAGGGGTCACGCCGGAGGGGACATCGTCGACCTCGCTCTCGTCGACGCCGTCGCGTTCATCTTCGGCCAGAGGATCGAGGCGGAGCGTCTCGCGCACGTGAGGGTGGAGCGTGCGACGGCCGAGCGGCTCGCCGTCGAAGCCGGCTACCGGCAGCTGTTCGAGGCCAACGGCGCACCGATCCTCGTCCTCGGCGGCACGGGCCTCGTCCGCGAGGCGAACCCCGCCGCCGTCGCCCTCTTCGGCGGTCGCGTCCTCGGTCGTGACATGGCGGAGCTCCTCGGCGAGGAGATGCCCTCCGGAGAGCTTGCAGGTCGCGTCGTGCACCTTGCGGACGAGCGCGACTATCGCATCGAGCTCGTGGCCCTGACGCCCGGGGGCGGGGAGGACGCGGCCCAGCTGATGCTCGAGGACGTGACGCAGGAGCGCAGCGAGCGGCGCCGCGCGACGCGCTACGCGGCGCTCGTCGTCCAGGCGGAGGAGGACCAGAGGCGCCGGCTCGCCCGCGAGCTGCACGACGAGCCGCTCCAGTTGTTCTTGCATTTGGCACGCCATCTCGAGGCGCTCGCCGACGCGGCGGGTGTCCCTCCCGCCGTCGCGTCCAGGTTGGGCGAGGCCCGGAGCCAGGCGCTCGACGCGGCGTCTCGCCTACGGGTTCTCGCCCGTGACCTCCGGCCGCCGGCGCTCGACCAGCTCGGCCTCGTCCCGGCCCTGTCCAGCCTGCTCGCGGACATCGAGGAGGAGACGGAGCTCGCCACCGTGCTCGTCGTGTCGGGACGCCAGTCACGGCTCAGCCCGGACCTGGAGCTCGGAGCGTTCCGGATCGTCCAGGAGTCCGCCCGCAACACTCTCCGGCACGCGGCGGCGCTACAGCTCTCGGTGACCGTCGAGTTCGGTGCCGACGAGATCACCCTCTGCGCTTCCGACGACGGGAAGGGCTTCGTCCTCGAGGAGGTCGACGAGCTGGAGGGGGGCCATCTCGGCCTCCTCGGCATGGCGGAGCGGGCCAGCCTTCTCGGCGGGCACCTCGACCTGCGTTCGTCGCCCGGTCTCGGGACCGTCGTCCGGGCCGTGCTGCCGCTCTCGTGAGAGCGTGCCTCAGCGCTCCACCAGCCCCATCGTCGGCTCGGAGGCGCCCCGGCTCGCGCCGGGACCCGGCCAGAGCTTGCTGCGCAGGTCCCGGGCGAAGTCCTCAGCACGCTGCGTGAGCTTGCCCGGTCCGAACGCACCCGAAGCGACGACCTCGGCACCGCGGTCCTCGAGCGCCCGCTGCATGACAGCGAGGGTGTCCTTCGGGGACACGCCGTAGGTGCAGAAGACGACAGCGCGTGTCCCGGCGAGCGGCGGGAGCGCCGCCAACCACTGCTTGGTGGCGCTCGACGGGCCGACTCGTGCGACGACGAGGCCCTCGGTCCAGGTCCCGACGACGAGAAGGTCCGCACGGGCGAGCACCGCTCGGGTCGCGTCCTGAAGGCGGCAGACCTCGACGGTCGCACCCGTCGCCCCGACGACCTCGGCGATGGTGCCCGCCACCGATCGGGTGTGGCCCCCGAGGCTGTCCGCCACCACGACGACGTGCCCAGGCGAGCGTCGGATCCCTCCGGGGCGGCGTGGCTGGTGCTCGAGGATCGCGGCGGCCGCTCGCTTGCCTTGGGCCATCGCCTCGACGACCGTCGACGGTCCGACGAGAGCGTCCCCTGCAACCCAGACACGCGCTCCGCGCGGGAAGGCAGCGGCGACACGGGCGGACTCACGTGCGAGCGAGAGGCGGCCGACCGGCTGGCGGCGTGCGAACTCCGGGGAAGAGCTCGCGAGGATGCCGCTCGCGACGGTACGCCTGTCTGGGTACTCCTCGACCGTCTTCTTGAACGGGATGTCCCGGCGACCCGTGCTCATCGACGTGTCGAGCCGGTAGCCCATGGCGAGCACGACACGGTCGACCTCGACAGGCTCGGTGGTGTCGGCGAGGATCTCGGGGCGGAGGTCCGCCCTTTCCTGGCGCGTCCGGGCGATCCTCGCCAGCGTGACGCGCCCGTCCTCGCCGTCGAGCCCGACCACGGTCGACGCGAAGCGCACCTCGACGCCCTCGGTGCGGGCCTCCTCGAGCTCGTCCGGTCGGACGGGGGCGAAGCGCGCGTCCATCCAGTCGATGCAGACCGCCCGGGCTCCGAGCCGGCGGGCGCTCCTCGCCACGTCCATGGCGGTGTTGCCGGCACCGAGCACGAGAACGATCGCGCCGCTGCCGCCCGCGTCAGCGCCATCCCTAGCCAACATGGCCCGGGCCGTTCCTGCAGCGTCGAGATCGGCGAGACGGCTCCCGGTGGTGAGGGCGGCGTGCGCACGCTCCAAGAAGCTGCTCGCGTCCTCGACCCCGTCGAGATCGACGCCGGGGATCGGTGGCGTGACGGGGATGCCTGCGCCGTGGGCGAGCAGGACCGCGTCGTGCTCGCCAAGGAGGCGCTCGACGTCCTCGGGTGAGACGGGCGTCTCGCACACGAGCTCGACACCTGCACCGCGCAGCTGCTCCCAGGGGCGCTCCGCGACCGCGCTCGGCAGCGTGAAGTCGGGGATCCCCCAGCCGAGAAGCCCGCCTGGAGCCTCTGCCTTCTCGAAGACTGTCACGTGCGCACCTGCTTCGGCGAGCTGCCAGGCCGCGGCGATGCCCGCCGGACCCGCGCCGACCACTGCGACGTCGAGCCCGGTACCGGGACCTCCGTCGGCCGGCAGTGACGGAGGAGGCACGGGTGCCTGCTCGGTGATGAACCGCTCGAGCGCTCCGATCGCGACGGGCCGACCACCGGCGAGCGACCAGCTGCACGATCCTTCGCACTGCACCGCCTGGTCGCAGACACGCGAGCAGACGTCTGGCAGCACGCTCGTCCTGCGCAGCACGCGGTGCGCCTCGTCGAGGTCGCGCACGGAGAGCGCCCGGACGAAGCTCGGGATGTCGTTGTGCGTCGGGCAGCCCCGCACGCAGGTTGGGTCCGGGCAGTCGAGGCAGCGCGAGGCCTCGGCGAGGGCCTCGTCCCAGCCGGCGATGCCCTGCCGGGTCTCGCCGAGGTCGCCCTCGACGACCGCGGGTGACGTCGTGTGCAGGGTGATCCGCTCCGTCACGAGGAGCGGCCCGGCGACGGTGATCGCCGAGAACGGGCAGGTGCGCACGCACTGCCGGCAGCCGACGCAGAGTGCCTGGTCGGCGGCGGCGACCCATCGTGCGCTGTCCATGGCGAGCGCTCCGGTCGGGCAGCGAACGATGCACTCCTGGCATCCTGCGCAGCGGTCGGTGAGGACGGTGACAAGAGGGCTCGCGAGGTCGTGCTCGCGGGTGGGGCGGGTCGGCGTGAGGGTCATGTCGTCGCTCCTAGGAGGCTGCGTGCATGATGACGTAGAGGACGCTCGCGGCCACGCCACAGGCGAGCGCGAGCCCGGCGGCCGTGAGCTTGACGGCGAGGGGCCGGCTGCTGATCCCGGCGAGATCCCGACCTGCGATCTTCCAGCTCGTCGAGACTGCAGCGAGCGTCCCGAGAGCGATGACCGCGACCTGCACCGTCACGATCCGGGGGTTCGCGAGCAGGTGGTAGCCGTAGAGGGAGGACCGTGTCGACCCTGCGCCCCACCAGGCACCGATCGCCGGCACGAGACGAGGCACGTGCTTGAAGAACTTCGGCAGCTGGCGTGCGAAGAAGTCGGCGCCGACGACGGGGATGAGACCGTACATGAGGGGCACGAAGAACATCCGGAACCTGCTCGTGCGGTCGAGGTAGCTCGTCCCGCCGACCGGGACGGCGGCGTCCTTGCGGGCGAGGGTGCGCTGGACGACCCAGACGATGCCGCCCATCAAGAGAGCGACGGCGGCGATGATGCCGGCGTAGTCGAGGGGGTCCGGGTAGCGCAGGTGCAGGTTGGTGTTCAGCCAGCGGTCGGCCGAGGCATAGACGTTCGTCGCGTTCACCTGCTGGAAGACGACGAGTCCCCAGAGGACCGACACGGCCCACGCGACGTCGAACCGGCGACGGCTCGGCGCGATGACCGATGTCATCGGCTTCTGCAGGTAGAGACCGATGTTGTCAGACGGGCAGGACTTGTAGCACTCGCTGCACAGCCCGCAGGTGAGGTTCGAGTCGGCCGAGCCGGGCCAGGTGTACCAGGGGCAGGCATAGCCGGAGCTGCTGCCGCGCATGCACTCCTTGGTCTCACACGAGACGCAGACGTCGCGGTCGCGGGTGCGGAATCCTGCCACCGAGCCCATCGCTCCGACGGTGCCGATGAGGGCGGACAGCGGGCAGATGTAGCGGCAGAAGGTGCGGCGCTCGAATGCGAGGAAGAAGACGAGGGCCGAGGCGACGATGCCGACGACCATCCACGACGTCGCGTGCGGCGCGCCGGGACCGGCGATGTTGAAGGTCTCCTCGATCCAGGTGAGCAGGAGGAACGAGCCCACGGAGATCAGGAAGCCGTACTGGGCGATCGGCTCGGGGAGCTTGCGGCCGAGCCCGAGCGCCTTCTGGGTCCGCTGCCACAGCGCCCGGCGCTGTATCCACTCGCCGAACCCGCCAAACGGGCACATCACGCACCAGGCCCGGCCGACGACGACCATCATGACGAACACCAGGCAGAACCACAGGTACCAGGTGATCGCGGTGCCGAAGTTGAGCCCGGGGACGACGGTCCCGAGCAGCCCGAGCAGGATCACCGCCCAGAACACGATCTGGTTGGGCAGGATGAGGAGGAACTGGAAGCGGCGGTTGCGGAGCAGCCGGGCCACCATCGGGTGCTTCGCCACGTCGAGGGACCTGGTCGGGTCCGTGGGCGCGAAGTGCTCGTCCATGCCGCGGCGGTGCGCCGGGCGCAGGTGGACGGCGACGGCGACGGGATCGGCGACCACCCCAGCGGGCTGCCGTCCTGGTGGCGGAGGAGCAACCGCTGGCTCGTCCTCGGTCAAGGTCGTCATCTTGCCCCCTCGATCTCTGAGCCATACGTCAAGTGCTGTACTTGACATAAGCAGTTCTACGCGACAGCGTGCTTCCCGTCAAGCCGCCTGCGGGAATTACGCAGGCGGTACCGGTGGGGCACCCGCCCTGGCAGCACCTGCGGTACCGGTGAAGCGCCAGCGCCGGCGACCGTAGGATCGGTGGGTGCGAAGCGCCGACCAGGGCTGACGGGGGGTTCCCCACAGCGTGCTCGCAGCATGCCTCGACCTCGAGTGCTCCCTCGTCTTCGTCGCGATCGGCCGGTCCGTGCACGCCCGCGGGGTCACGCTTGCCGGGATGGCGAGCACGTCCTGGCCGTTCGTGACCGCCGTGGCCCTCGCCTTCCTCGGTGCGGCGATGCTCGGCTGGCGGCTCCTCGCGGGCCTCGCAGCCTGCCTCGGCGGGCACCGTGGGGCATAGCGCCGCAGCGTGTGACCACCGAGTCGCTCAGCCGGGAGGGAACACCGTGCAGGCCCCGCTCGGAAGGCCCGAAGCGCACCGGAACAGTGGCAGCCCCATCGTCGGTCCGTGGCGCACGAGCAGGGAGTAGGGCGGCGCGAGGTCGACGCCGTCCGGGCCGGAGAGATAGCCCGGAGCGCTCCCCGCGATCCCGTCGTGCCCGTACTGCCAGACGATCTTGTCCGTCCGCGGGTCGACGACGATGACCCGGTCGTTGCCGTCGTCGTTGCACAGCACGTCCCCGTTGGTCGGGATCGGCTCGCAGAGTGACGGCGTCGTCAGCTTGCCGGGCCCGCTCGCGGGCCCGTAGCGCCAGAGCAGCTTGCCCTGCTTGTTGAACTCGACGATCTGGCCAGGGTTGGAGTAGTCGACCGTGAGGTAGCGCCCGGGGGACACCTCGTTGGTGTCCGAGGGGTAGGCGACGCCCGGCGGATGGGTCGACCAGAGCACCTTGCCCTGGAGGGTGATCTCGTCTGCCCAGTCACCGTTGATCTCCGTCACGAGGTAGTTGCCATTCGTGAGCGGGAAGGCGCCGTTCGGGCTGCCGAAGCGCAGCGGCGGCTGGTGCAGGCAGTAGGTGTCCTGGATCCCGATGCGCTCCGCCGGCACGTGGGTGCCCCCGCGCACGATCAGGAGGCTGCCGTTCATGATGTCGGCGATGAGCGCGTCGCCGTTCGGGAGCATCATCGCGTCGTCGGGGTTCGACAGCTGGTTCGGCCCCGAGCCCCGGACGCCCGGTGTGCCGTAGCGCCAGAGCAGCCGGTGTGACCGCAGGCCGATGAGGGAGACGACCTGGTCGTTCTCCTCCGTCGCGAGGATGTCCTTGCCGTTTGGCGTGAAGAACGCGTCGTCGGGCTCGAGGAACGTCGTGCCCGGGGCGAGGTCGCCGGGCCGGGGGAACTGCCACACGATGGTCCCGGCAGGGTTCACGACGATGACCCGGTTGTTCCCCTCGTCGGCGATGAGGACGTCGCCGGGCAGGACGGACGGGTTCGATCCTGGGGCGAGGTTGGGCCCCGGGCGCATCCCGCGGCCCGGGGGCGAGGGGAAGGGGAGCGTGCGGCTTCGGGGCCCACCGCTGGCGGGCGTGCGTAGGCTGCCGCCGGCCCCGCGTGGGCTGCTCGTCACCCGCGGCCGCTTCGCCTGCGGTCCCGCGGCGCCGGACGAGCCGACGAGCAGCGGGACGAGCACGGCGGCGAGCAACGTGGCGACGAGCACGGCGAGCCGGGCGCGCCCCTTGCGCCGGGCGATCCGCCGCCGCTGGAGCAGGGCATCCCGGTTTCCGCCCCGGTCCGTCTGTGCAGGAGGTGACATCGACGCGATCCCGTCTCGTGTGGAGCGAGCTGCCCGCCCTCGAGTAGCCAGATGCCTAACATCACGGATCTCTGGCTGTAAAGTCAACCTACTGGCTACAGTTGACGTGTGAACCTCACCTTGTCCAAGCGCGGCGACTACGTCGTGCGCTCGGCGATCTGCCTCGCCCGCGCGTACGAGTCGGGAGCGACGAAGAAGCTGCGGGAGGTCTCCGCCGAGATGGGCGTGCCACGCACCTTCGTCTCCCAGATCCTCGGCGACCTCGTGCGGGCCGGGCTCGCGACGTCGTCGTTTGGCAAGGACGGCGGCTATCGGCTCGCCCGTGAGCCCGGTCAGACGAGCCTGCTCGACGTCGTCGAGGCGGCGGAGGGTCCCCTCGCGCCGGAGCGTTGCGCGCTCGGGGACGGGCCGTGCCGGTGGGAGGCGGTCTGCCCGCTCCACGAGACCTGGGGCGCGGCGACGGTGTCGCTCCGGGGGGTGCTCGCGTCGACGAGTCTCGCGATCGTCGCGGAGCGCGATCTCGCGATCGAGGCCGGCACGTACCCGGTCCCTGCCGACGCGCACCGGCTCGCGGCGGCGGTCGTGGTGGAGGACTCAGTCCAGGTCGAGCTCGCTGCATCCTCGGTCGCCGCGCGGCTCCGCTCGGAGGGGTCGTGGCTCGCGCCCTTTGCCGTGGAGGCCGACGGGGAGATCCAACCCGCGGGCTCTGGACCGGTGGGCCCCGGACTCGCGGGCACTGGACCTGTGGGCCCGGGACCCGCGGGCACTGGACGGGCGCGAGTCCGCGTCGG
>DAHXNN010000113.1 GCA_027365385.1 Acidimicrobiaceae bacterium
GCGCGAACGGGACGCTCATCGCGGGATGGCCCGCGAGGTTCGAGGGGATCGTGAACAGGTCCGCGAGGTACATCTCGAGCGGGTCCTCGGTCTTCGCGCCGAGTGGGAACGCGACCGAGGGTGCCGTCGGCGCGAGCAGGACGTCGACGTGCTCGTAGGCGCGGGCGAAAGCCCGTGCGACGAGCGTCCGGACCCGCTGTGCCTGCGCGTAGTAGGCGTCGTAGTAGCCCGCCGAGAGAACGTAGGTGCCGAGCATGATCCTCCGCCTGACCTCCGGGCCGAAGCCCGCGGCGCGCGTGCGCGCGTTCATCTGCTCGACGTCCTCGCCGTCCACCCGCAACCCGTATCGGACGCCGTCGTAACGGGCGAGGTTCGACGACGCCTCGGCCGGTGCGATGAGGTAGTAGGCGGACAGCCCGTGGAGCAGCTCGGGAAGCGCTACCTCCTCGACGAGCGCACCGGCGCGGGCCAGGACGTCGGCTCCGTTGCGCACCGCCGCCACGCAGTCCGCGGAGGCGTCCGTGAGGAAGTCCCCGACGACACCCACCCGCAGGCCGTCGACACCGGTACGCAGAGCCTCCGTGAGGAGCGGCACGGGCCCGTCGAGCGACGTGGAATCCATCTCGTCGTGGCCGGCGATCGTCTCGAGCAAGAGGGCGGCGTCCGCGACGGTCGTCGCGAACGGCCCGATCTGGTCGAGCGAGCTCGCGAAGGCGACGAGGCCGTAGCGCGAGACGAGGCCATACGTCGGCTTGACGCCGACGACGCCACAGAGCGCCGCGGGCTGGCGGATCGATCCGCCCGTGTCCGAGCCGAGCGCGAGCGCCGCGAACCCGGCGGCGACCGCTGCGGCACTGCCACCTGAGGAGCCACCCGGCACCCGATCGGTGTCCCACGGGTTGCGGGTGGGGCCGAATGCCGAGTTCTCCGTCGACGAGCCCATCGCGAACTCGTCGAGGTTCGTCTTGCCGACGACGAGTGCGCCCGCAGCGGCGAGCCTGCGGACGACGGTCGCGTCGTACGGAGGCGACCAGCCTTCGAGCATCCTCGACGAGCAGGTCGTCGGCACGCCCTTCGTGCAGAGGTTGTCCTTCAGCGCGACAGGGACGCCAGCGAGCGGCCCGGGGTCCGCACCGGTCGCCACGAGCCGGTCGACCTCGGCCGCTGCAGCGCGCATCGCCTCACCGGTGACGAGGTTGAAGCAGTGGAGCTCCGCGTCGCGGCTCTCGACGTCACTAAGCACCTGCTCCGCGACGTCCGCAGCTCGCAGCTCGCCCGAGCGGACCCGGGACACGATCGACGCCGCGTCCGAGAGACCGGCCGCTCCCGCGCGAGACCCACCGGCACCGCTCACGGCGTCTCTCCGAGGATGCGCGGCACGGCGAAGCGGCCGTCCTCGACCGCGGGAGCACCGCCGAGCACCTCCTCGCGCGTGAGGCAGGGCCGCTCTTCGTCGGCGCGCAGGACGTTGACGAGCTCGAGCGGGTGAGACGTCGCGGGGATGCCCTCGAGATCGAGCGCGCGGACCGCCTCGACGTGGTCGAGGATTGCCGAGAGCTGCCCTGCGACGTGCACGGACTCCTCGGCGCTCAGCTCGAGGCGGGCCAGCCTGGCGACGTGGAGGACCTCTGCGGCAGTCAGCTCCACAGCCATGGTCAGGCGGTCCTCTCGCGGCGGGTCGACGGCGCGTCCCCAAGGGACTGGTCTGGCATGGCCGTATGCTACCGAGGAACGCGGGAGCGGCTCAGCGGCGAGCCCCACGGACAGGCCCGCGGCCCGAGGAGCTGACCGATGCCGAAGTACGCGTTCTTGAGCCCCGAGTGGATCGAGGCGGCACGTGCCGTCCAGAGCGAGCACGCGACGAGCGTCGAGCCGCCCGCCCTCGCCGTGCGGATGAACCTGGTGGTCGAGGACGTCCCGTTCGGCGAGCCGACGCTCGACGCCCACCTCGACACCTCGAGTGGCGCGGTCGAGCTCGACCTCGGCCATCTCGGCGCCGCTGACGTGAAGGTCAGCCTGGACTACCCGACGGCGAAGAGGATCATCGTCGACGGCGACGGCCAGGCGGCGATGCAGGCGTTCGTGGGCGGGCGGATCCGCGTCGAGGGCGACATCACGAAGCTCCTCGCCTTCCAGGCCACCCCCGCGAGCGGTCCGGCGATGGCCGCGGCCGAGCAGATCCGGGCGTTCACCGAGTAGCGAGGCACCACCCCCGGCCGGCGGCCCTCAGCCGACCAGTCCGGGCAGGACCTCCGCGAGCTCCCCGACGGTCCAGCGGCCGCTCTTCTCTACCGTGCCGCCGAGGGCCCACGGCTCGAAGAGCTGGACCTTTCCGCCCTGGACGGAGAGCACACGCCCGGTGACGCTGCAGCGCTCCGAGGCGAGGTAGGCGACGACCGGCGAGATGTTCGCCGGGTCCCACGTGTCGAAGGTCCCCGCGTCGGCGGGCGGCTCGAGGAGCTTCGCGAGCCCCGGGCTGGTGTCGGTCATCCTGGTCCTCGCCGCGGGCGAGATCGCGTTGACGCGCACGCCGTAGCGGGCGAGCTCCTGGGCACAGATGACCGTGAACGCGGCAATGCCCGCCTTCGCCGCGCCGTAGTGGGATTGGCCTGGGTTGCCGACAAGCCCGGAGGTCGAGACGGTGTTGACGACGCTCGCACGGACCGTCTCGCCCGCTCGCGCCCGCTCGCGCCAGTACGCAGCGGCGAACCTCGTCGGCACCACGTGACCCTTCAGGTCCACGTCGACCACGACGTCCCAGTCCTGCTCCGACATGTTCACGAGCGCACGGTCGCGCAGCACGCCGGCGTTGTTCACGACGACGTGCAGGTCCCCGAAGGTCTCGACCGCCTCGGCGACGAGGCTCTCGCCGGACGACCAGTCTGCGACGTCGACCGTGCTCGCGACGGCCGTCCCGCCCGCAGCGCGGATCTCCTCGACAACCCGCTCGGCAAGGCCCACGTCGGGCCGGGGGGGCGCACTGTCCCGGGGTTCACCGCTCGCAGCACCAGATCCGTCGACTGCGGCGTCCCTGTCGTTCACCACGACGCACGCGCCCTCGGCCGCGAGCAGGAGAGCGTGCGCTCGTCCGAGCCCGCGTCCGGCACCCGTGACGATCGCCACCCGACCGTCCAGCTCGCCCATCGCGCTCAGCCCACGTAGAGCGTCACGTCGGTGCCGGGACGGACCGTCGCACCCGGCAACGGATCGGTCGTCGTCGCGTACGTCGAGCCCGGCGGCCCGACCTGCTCGGTGACGGGGAGGCCGGCGCCCTGCAGGAGCGCGATCGCGGCGTCGATCGACAGGTCCTTGACCGACGGGACCTGGACCGTGCGTGGACCGAGCGAGACGACGACGCGGACCGACGTGCCGACGGCGATGCCCGGCGTCCCACCTGGGGGGACGGTCGCGACGACGTCGCCCGACGGGACCGCGTCCGAGTACGCGTGCACCTCGACGGGCACGAGCCGGAGGCCGGTGAGGTCCGCGCTCGCCGTCGCGTACGGCGCGCCGTCGAGACCGGTCGGGATCGTCCGCGGCGCAGGACCCTCGGAGACCACGACGCGTACGACGCTCCCGTAGGCCACGTCACCCGCCCGCGGGGCCGACGAGACGACGACGCCCGCGGGAACGGTCTCGTCGTAGGCAACTGCGACGCGCGCGCCGAGGTGACCCGCCCGCAGAGCCGTTAGCGCCGCGGCCTTGGTCCGCCCCGCGAGCGACGGCACGGGCACAGGCGCACGACCCGCGGAGAGCGTGACGCGCACCTCGGCCCCCGCTCGCTCGAGCGTGCCCGGACGCGGGGACTCCACGAGGACCGTGCCCACCGGGCGCTGCGAGAACGCGTGCGTCACGACGACGAGACGAAGGCCCTCCGACGCGACATCGTGCTCGGCCGCGGCGAACGCGACCCCCGCCAGCCGAGGCACCGTGTGGCCGTAGACGACGAAGCGCACGACAGACGCCGCGCCGAGGAGGACGAAGACGAGGAGCACGAGGGCAGCGGGAAGCACGCGGTGCCTTCTGCGGGCGTCGCGGCGCTGCCGTCCTTTCGCGCTGCTGGCCGCTTCGAGAGCGGCAGGCTCGCCGTCGTCCGTCGCACCGGCCCGGTGGGCCGCCCGGGCGACGGGAGGTCGCGCCGTCGCACGCGTCGCCACCGGCTCCTCGGGCTCGCCGTCGTAGAGGCGGGGGGTGGCCCCTCCACCTGGGGGGGGCGCCGGTGTGCCACCGGCGCCCCCATGTCGGCTGGTGACGGGCTCCGGCAGGGCACGCTCGACCGGGTCGAGGCGCGAAGGCCCCGTGAGAGGCAACGGCGCCGCGGCGGGGAGCTGGCGGGAGAGCAGCTCGAGGTCGCGAGCGAGCTCCTCGGCGGACAGGCGGGCGAGGGGCTCGGAGATTGCGGCCTGTGCGAGGATCGGCGCGAGCGGACCGAGCTCCGGGGTCATCGGTAGCGACGCTCCGACACGGGCGAGCAAGGTGGCGAGCGTCGTGTCGGCGGAGAACGGAACGCGTCCGACGACCGCTTCGTAGAGCACGAGCGCAAGCGAGTAGACGTCGGAGCGGTCGTCGAGCGGTCGCCCTTCGGCGAGCTCGGGCGACGCATAGCGCGCCGTGCCCGTCACCGCTCCGGACGGCTCGGTCCACGCAGCCTCGGCGAGCGCCCGCGCCAGCCCGAAGTCGGCGACGCGGAGCGCCCCGTCCTCGTCGAAGAGCAGGTTGGCAGGCTTGACGTCACGGTGGACGAAGCCCCTCCTGTGCGCGTATGCGAGGCCACGGGCCGCCTGGGCGCCGACCGCCGCCGCCTGCGCGACATCGAGCCGGTGCCCGGCGTCGA
>DAHXNN010000162.1 GCA_027365385.1 Acidimicrobiaceae bacterium
CCCCCCGCCTCGTCGTACAGAACGGGCTCGGCTACGACACCTACATGGACAAGATCGAGCAGGCGTCGCCAAGCCGGGTCCGGTTGGTCGTCGACGTCCAGCACCTGCTCGGTCTTCCGGACTCGACACGGAACCCGCATCTTTGGTACTCGCCGACGACGATGCCGAAGGTGGCGGCCGCGATCGGGCATGACCTCTCGACGCTCGATCCCGCGGACCGGTCGTACTTCGGCGCGCGCGTCCGATCCTTCGACGCCTCGCTCGATCCCTGGTATCGCGCGATAGCGCGCCTCGAGTCGGAGCACCCGGGCACGAGCGTTGCGACAACCGAGCCGGTAGCCAACTACCTCCTCGACGCTGCGGGACTCGACGTTCGCACGCCCTGGGCGCTCCAGGCCGACATCATGAATGGCGTGGACCCTTCTCCTCAAGCGGTCACGGCGGAGGACACGCTGCTCACGCGCCACGAGGTCAAGGTGCTCGTCTACAACCAGCAGGTGACCGACTCCGTCACGGCATCCTTCCTCGCCCTCGCGAGGAAGAGCGGAGTCGCAGTGGTCGGGGTCTACGAGACGATGCCGACACCGGGTTTCGGCTACCAGTCGTGGATGCTCGCGGAGACGACCGCCATCGGGCGGGCTCTCGCGCACGGGACCTCGACGACGCGGCTGTGAGGGGATCCCGGGCCGCGACCGTCGAGGACAGCGCAGCCGCTCTGCCGGCCGAGGTCCTCGCTGTCGACCGCGTCAGCGTCCGCATCCGCGGACGGGCGGTGCTGGACGACGTCAGCTTCACCATCCACGAGAGCGAGCTCACGGGGCTCATCGGTTCGAACGGGGCCGGCAAGACGACGCTGTTTCGCGTCATCCTCGGGCTGACCCGTCCGTGCGCCGGACGCGTCTCGATCGAGGGAGGTGGGCTTTCGCGCACGAACCCGCTCGTCGGCTACGTCCCCCAGAAGATCGGGCTCGACGCGGACCTGCCACTGCGCGCTCGCGATCTCGTCGGTCTCGGACTCGACGGCCACCGGTTCGGCTTCGCGCTCCCGTCGAAGGCACGCCGCCAACTCGTCGAGAATGCCCTCGAAGGTGTCGATGCCGGCCGCTTCGCCGACGCGAGGGTCGGGACGCTCTCAGGAGGCGAGCAGCAGCGCGTGATGATCGCGTACGCCCTCGTCAGCCGGCCGAGACTCCTGCTGCTCGACGAGCCGCTCGCCAATCTCGACCTGCGCAGCGAGCAGGAGGTCGTCGAGCTCCTCTCGCTGGTCGCCCGCGAGCAGCGCGTCGCCGTCCTCATCTCGGCCCACGAGATGAACCCGCTGCTCCCGGTGATGGACCGCGTCGTCTACCTGGCCGGCGGCCGGGCTGCGAGCGGGACGACCGCAGAGGTGGTTCGACCCGAGGTGCTCAGCCACCTCTACGGCCACCACGTCGACGTGCTCCACGTCCACGGCCGGATCATCGTCGTGGCTGGCCCGAGCCTCGGGTCGGCCGAGGCGATGCGCGCCGAGGAAGCGGACGCGGCCGCGGACGAGGACACCTGAGCCGTGTCGGGCATCGTGTCGCTCGCCTTCGCGCCGGGCTTCTTCTCGAGCGCGCCCGTGCGCTCCGCCGTCGTAGCGGGCGGCGTGGTGGCGATCGTCTCCGCGGTCGTCGGCGTGTTCACCGTGATGCGCGGACAGTCGTTCGCCGGCCATGCGCTCTCCGACATGGGGACGACAGGAGGGTCAGGAGCATTCCTCGTCGGCGTAAGCCCGCTATGGGGCTTCGTGACCGTCTCCGTCGCAGCGGTGGCCGCGATGGAGCTCATCGGCATCCGACGACCGCGCGGCAGAGACGTCTCCACGGGGATCGTGTTCGGCGCCGCGCTCGGCCTGGCAGCGCTCTTCCTCTACTGGGACACGACCGTGAAGAACGCCTCGGGCGCCGCTATGACGATCCTGTTTGGCTCGCTGTTCACAGTCTCAGCCTCGACGGTGCCCGTGGTCGTCGTGCTCGCCTCGCTATCGCTCGCTCTCGTGTTCGCGCTCTTCCGTCCACTGCTTCTCAGCTCGGTGAGCCCCGATCTCGCCGCAGCCCGTCGCGTCCCCGTCCGGCTCGTCGGTATCGGTTACCTGCTCGCGATGGCCGTCGCCGTATCACTCGCTGCCTACACGATCGGGGCGATACTGAGCACCGCCCTGCTCGTCGGGCCGGCGGCCGCCGCAATGCGGCTCACCAAGAGCCCGTGGGCGACGCTGGTCTTGGCGACCCTCCTCGGCACCGCCGCCACCCTCGTCGGCATCGTCCTCGCCTACGACAGCTACGGCTGGCCTCCGGCGGGCCATGGTTGGCCAGTCAGCTTCTTCGTCGTCACCCTCGTGTTCACCTTCTACCTGCTCGCCGGCGTCCCGGAGCTGAGGCGTGCAAGGGGCGACCGGCTCCCGGCGGATCGTCGGGTGGGCGAGCGGGGAATCGCCCGCGGTGCCGGCAAGCGCGGCGAGAGCTGACGAGCGCGAGATGTTCTCCGGTTTCATGGTCGATACCTGGGTGGTGGCGACCGTCGTCGCGGGCGTCGCGGGCGTCGTCGGTTTCTTCACTGTCGTGCGCGGATCGGCGTTCGTCGCCCATGCCATACCCGTCGGGGCCTTCGCAGGTGCAGCAGGCGCGAGCTTGATCGGCGTGAGCACGCTGCTCGGGCTCGGTACCTTCGGTGTCGCAGGAGCGGTCGCGATCGCTCTTCTCGGCCGTCACTCCCGCCACGACGTGGCAACGGCACTCGCTCTCGTCGTCATGCTCGGCCTCGGCGCATTGTTCCTCGGGATGGGTACCGAGTATGCACCCGAGGTCTACTCGTTGCTCTTCGGCGAGGTGCTGGGGATCGGTGCTAGCGAGATCGGGCCGACGATCGGCCTCGCCGCAATCTGCGTCACCGCGATCGCCCTCGTCTTCCGCCCACTTCTCGCCGCATCCGTCCTCGGGGAGTCGAGCCGTGCGAGTGGGGTCCACGAACGCCAGATGGAGCTCACCTACCTTCTTGTCGTCGCCCTCGCGACGACGATGGCCGTGCCAGTGGTCGGGACGCTTCTCATCTTCACCTTGATGGTCGCCCCGGCGGGTGCGGCCCGCCTGCTCGCAGACAGGCCGCACCGTGCCGTCGCTCTCTCCAGCTTGATCGCGGTCGGCATCGCCTGGCTCTCGATCGCAATGTCGTACGTCACCGACTGGCCGGTGGGCTTCTTCGTCGGGGCCGGGGGAGCGCTCGTCTTCGGCCTCGCTCGCGCCCTGACGAGCTGGCGCTTGACGGGAACCCACCTCGGGCGGGCTGGCCGGTGAGCGCCGACGTCGCGGTGAAGGCGTACGTCCACGACGCGGTCGCGCTCCGTCTCGCCGGCTTGGACCAGCGCTACACCCGCCAGCGGCGCATTCTCGTCGAGACGCTGGCGCGTGCCGGGCGACCCCTCACCGTCCCCGAGATCGTGGCCTCCGCCCCCGAGCTGCCACAAAGCAGTGCGTACCGCAATGCGACCGCGCTCGTCGAGGTGGGCGTGCTACGCCGCGTGACGGGGGCCGACGACCACGGCCGCTTCGAGCTCGCCGAGGAGCTGTCGGGCCACCATCACCACCTTGTCTGCGCCCGGTGCGGCAAGGTCGAGGACTTCGACGCGTCGCCCGCCCTCGAGGATGCGCTCGACGACGCCACCCGGCGCTCGGCCGAAGGGCACGGGTACGCGATCACCGAGCACAGGCTCGAGCTTCTCGGTCTCTGCCCGGCATGCACCCGATGAACGGTCCTGCGGCGCTTGCGCGCGTGACGCGCATGCTCGAGACGGCCGGATGCGTCGCCGCCGACGACGAAGCACGCGAGCTCCTCCGAGCGGCTCGTGACGACGGCGACCTGCACGAGATGCTCTCCCGGCGGACGGCCGGCGAACCGCTGGCGTGGATCACGGGATCGGTGCGGTTCTGCGGGATCGAGCTCCACGTGGCACCAGGCGTCTACGTCCCGCGGTGGCAGTCCGAGCCACTCGCCAGGCATGCTGCGGAGCTCCTACCGCCCACCGGTGTCGCGGTCGACGTTTGCACGGGAGCCGGCAACGTCGCTCTCGTGATGCGCAACGCCCGACCGGGAGCACGGGTCCTCGGGACCGAGGTCGATCCGCTCGCAGCGAGCTGCGCCCGGCACAACGGGATCGAGGTCTACGAGGGAGAGCTCGTCGAGTCCCTGCCGGGCGAGCTCGAGGCGTCCGTCGACGTCATGACGGGCGTGCTCCCCTACGTCCCAACCAGGATGCTCCATTTCCTGCCGCGCGACGTGTTGCGATTCGAGCCCCGCCGTGCTCTCGACGGAGGAGCGGGCGGCCTCGACGTCCTCGCGGCGATGGTCGCACGGAGCCCGCGCTGGGTCCGACCGGGCGGATGGCTCCTCCTCGAAGCGGGCGAAGACCAGGTGGCTGCTCTATGCGAGCTCTTCGCCGCCTCCGGCTTCGGCTCGATCGCCGTCCTGCGAGACGGCGACGGCGATCCCCGCGGGGTCTGCGGCCAGCTTGGTCGTCGACACCTTCGAGCGTGACCTCACGAGCCCGCCGGGCCACCATCGACAGCTCGGCTCTCAGCCGAAGACGTCTACAGTCGCCGGTGATCGTGCGAGCAGATCGGCAGCCAGCACGACAGCGGCCCCCGAATAGGTGCTCCGCTCCCCGGATGGGAACTCGGTGCCGTCGGGATGGACAAGGCCCGTAGCGAAAGAGCCGTCTCGCTGGCGATGCGCACGAGTCCACCCGAGCAACCTCGACGCGTCCTCGGTGCGACCTATGCGAGCGCAGGCGATAGCGCACTCCGCCGTCTCCGCGGTCGTGACCCACGCTCCGTCGGAGCGACAACGCACGCCTCGGTCAGCGATGACCCAGGTCGGCCAGCCGCGTTCGATGCGTCGATCGGACCGTAGCGGGTCGAGCGCGCCGGCGAGCACCGGGTAGTACCAGTCCATTGCGAACTCCGGCTTCGGGGCGAATGCCCACGGCCTCGAGGCGATCGCGTCGACGAGTCGGACGAGAGCGCGCTCCCAGCCCGGACGCTCGAGCTCGCAAGCTCTGGCGCAAGCGATGCCGGCACGCAGGCTCGTGCACACCGACGAGCTGGCCGTGAGGAGCGCTACTGCTCCGACGCCGCGTCCAGGTGGACCGGCGTCGATCGGCACACCGCTCGGCGACACCGCCCAGGCAAGCTCGCCGCCCGGCTGCTGCCAGCGCAACACCCACTCGAGGGCCGCGTCGACGACTGGCCACATCTGCTCGAGGAACCCGTCGTCGCCGGTTGCGAGGTGGTGGTGGCGCACGCCCGTCGCGATGTACGCGGTCACGTTCGTGTCGAGGCGCTCCTCCTCCACCGTTCCGTCGTTGCCGTAGTACGCGTGCCATGACCCATCCGCACGCTGGACCGACGCGAGCCAGGAGTAGGCCGCCTCCGATGCGTCGTGTCGACCCGTCGCCGTCAGTGCCATCGCCGCCTCGACGTGGTTCCAAGGATCCGCGTGACCGTTCTCGAACCAGGGGATCATGCCGTCCGGCGACTGGATCGCGGCGATGCTCGCGCCGGTCGCGTCCAGCTCCTGAGCCGAATAAGGAGCACCGTCGCGCTCCACAGGTGGTCCCATCGCTACCGCTCAGAACCGTCGCCGGGCAGCCGCTCGAAGTAGACGACGAGACTCTTGCCGAGCACGGGGCAAAGGACGCGGTCGGCGAGACGGGTCAGTCGTGGAGCTCGGACGATGTCCCAGACGAGGAAGCGGTGATACGCGGCGACGAGCGGATGGTCCTCGCGCGACACACCGACAAGACAGCGCAGCCACCAGTACGGGGTATGGAGCGCATGCGCGTGGTGAGCGCCGAGCATCCGCATCCCGGACTGCTCCACCCTGCGGCGCAGCTGCGAGCGCCTGTAGATGCGGATGTGCCCGCCCTCGACCTCGTGATATTGCCGCGACAACAGCCAGTTGACGAGCTCGGGCCAAAAGCGCGGGACCGTCACGGCGAGAGTCCCACCCGGTCGCAGCACGCGCGCGAGCTCCGCGATCGCCCCGCGGTCGTCCTGCACGTGCTCGAGGATCTCCGATGCGACGACGGCGTCGAAGCACGCGTGCACGAACGGCAGCCGGAGAGCGTCGCCGCGAAGCACCGCCGACCTTGACGAGGGGTCGAGCTCGCCGGCATCCAGCATCGCGGCGAGGGTGGCTTGCACGATCGTGCACTCGTGTGCGTCCGCGTCGAGCGCGACGACCTCGGCACCTGCCCGCGCAGCGGCGAAAGCGTGCCTCCCACCTCCACAGCCGAGGTCGAGCAGCCTGGTCGCACGCCCGACGCTCGCGCGTTCGAGGTCGACAGTCAGCATCGAGCAGTGCCCGACGTGCCGAGCCGGCGCGGCCCGGTGCTGCCGGATCGCTCGTCGCGCAGCTCCTCGTAAAGCGCTGCTGTGCCCCGTGCGGCCTGCTCCCAGGTGAAGCGCTCGAGGACTCGGGCACGACCGGCGCGCGCGATCCGCCCGGCGAGCTCCTGATCGTCGAACAGCCGTCGCATAGCCGAAGCCAGTGCCTCGGCATCCCCCGGAGGCACTGCGAGCACGCTCACCTCGTGCCTCCCGGTGACTTCGGGGAGCGCGCCACCCGTCGTCGCGACGACCGGCACTCCACACGCCATCGCCTCGACCGCGGGGAGGGAGAAGCCTTCGTAGAGCGATGGCACGACGGCGACCGACGCCTCCGCGTACCGTTCGACGATCCGCTCGTCGCTCTCGCCGGCGACGAAGCGCACCGCGTCGCCGAGGTCGAGCCGCTCGACCACGGGAGCGACCCGGCTGTCGGACCGGAGCCGACCGACGACGACCAGGTGCGCAGACGGGTGGTCGGTCCGCACCTTCGCAAGCGCCTCGAGGAGGAACACGAGACCCTTCATCGGCACGTCCGCGCTCGCCGTGGTCATGACCCTGCCCTCGACGCGCGCCACGCTCGGACGGGGTCGGTGCAAGTTGGGGTCGACGCCGATCGGCACGACTGCGACGCGACTCGGGTCCACCCCGAGCTGCTCCACGATGTCTCGCCGCGAGGACTCCGAGACGGTGAGGACACGCGGCAGGCGACGTGCGACCTTCGCCTGCATCGCCGTGAACCCGTACCACCGGCGGAGCTGCACCCGGCGGCGCCGGCTCGGAGCGTGCTCGAGGTCGAGCGCCCGGTCGACGGTCACCGGATGGTGGATCGAGCTCGTCACCGCCCAGCCGTCCGACATCATCTGCAGCAACCCCGTGCCGAGGCTCTGGTCGTCGTGGACCACGTCGTGCTCTCCGAGGCGGGACCGGAGCACCTGCCGGGCGCGCAGGGAGAACGTCCGCGGCTCGGGAAATCCTCCGGTCCACATCGTCGCCACCTCGAGCAGGTCTGTCGGCGACTCGATCTCACGCGCGCGGGGCAGGCGGAACGGCTCGGGCTCGCGGTAGAGGTCGAGGCTCGGCACCCGGACGAGCTCGACGCCGTCGGTGACCTCGGGATAGGGCTGACCGGCAAAGACGGTGACCTCGTGGCCGAGGCCGGCGAGCTCTCGCGTGAGGTGCTTGGTGTACACGCCCTGGCCACCGCAGTGCGGGTTACCCCGGTAGACGAGGAACGCGACACGCAGCGCTCCCCCCGGTCGTGAGGCGCTCAGTGGTGCACCGTCCCTAGCTCGATGGCCTTGACCAGCAAGAGCACGACGGCGAGCAGCAGGTAGCCACGGAGCACGTACATGGCAGACGTGCGCCCACGAGACCACCGCGGGCGCTCGAGGAGCGCGAGCGGGGGCATGCGCCACGTGTCGCGCGGCAGCGCCGGCCCGTCGTCGTCGGCGACCGAGCTTCGGCGCACCCGGAGCACGGCCACCGCGGCAACCGCGACGCACGCGCCGACCAGAGCGCCGAGGCCGTCGACGAGCACGGAGACGTCGACGTTCGGGAACACCGTCGTCGCCATGAGCACCAGCGAGAGCGCAACGAGCACAGCGATGATGATGCCGGCAACCACGTTCAGCCAGAGCTTGTTCACCCAGGGTCCGAGCACAGCCTTGTCGTTGCAGAGCAGGAGCAGGAAGACGGTCGCGCTCGGAAGGAGCACGCCCGCGAGCGCCTGGACCGAGGTGGTGATGAGGCCGAGAGGCGCGTGGGGGACGAGGACGATGGCGGCCGCCACGAAGACGAGAGCGGAGAAGCTCATGTAGAACTGCTTGGCGTCGGCGAAGCCCCGGTGCAGCGAGTGCTTCATCCCAAACACGTCGCCGAACGCGTACGACGTCGCGAGGGTAACGGCGGCCGCACCAATGATCGACGCGTTGAGCAGCACGAGCGCGAACAACGTGCCGGCCCCGTTGCCCAGATAGTGCTCGAGCCCGCGGGCGACACCACCTGCGTTGGCGAAGTGCCCGGCGAGTGGCGTGCGCCCGAACGCGAACGCGGCAGTGGCGATGATGAGCGTGGCGGCGAAGACGGTGACGAGCGAGCCGAGGACCGTGTCGACGCGCTCGTAGTTGATCCAGCGCGGCACGATCCGCTTGTCGACGATGTTCGACTGCTGGAAGAAGAGCTGCCACGGTGCGACGGTCGTCCCGACGATCGCGATGATGAGGAGCACCGATGTCGACGAGACGCCACCTTGGACGCCCGGCACGACGAAGCCGTGGACCATCGGGGCGAGATGGGGATGGCTGAAGATGACGAGCGGTATGACAAGGAAGTTCGCGACGACGAACAGGAGCATGAAGCGCTCCCAGCGACGGAAGCTCCCGCTAGCGGTCATCGCGACCAGGCCGACAGCGGCGACCGGCACCGAGACGTAGCTGCTCACGCCAAAGTACCCGAGAGCGAGGCTCACGCCGATGAACTCGGTGACGATCGTGAGGAAGTTCAAGAGGAACAGGTCCCCGACGGAGAAGGCTCCCCAGAACTTGCCGAAGCGCTCGTTGATGAGGCGCGCGTGCCCGACACCCGTGACCGCCCCGAGACGCACGACCATCTCCTGGTTGACAACGAGCACAGGGATGAGGAGCGGGAGCGTCCAAAGCAGCGAGGTGCCGAAGTTCTGACCGGCCTGGGCATAGGTCGCGACCCCGCCGGCGTCGTTGTCGCCGACCATGACGATGAGGCCCGGGCCGACGATGGCGAGAAGCGTCAGCAGGCGCGTGCCCCACGACCTGCGCCCCGCGATGTCGCCGACCCTGATCGTCCCGAAGGCACCTTCGATGTCGCCGACGTGCGCCTTATCGAGCACCGCCGTCGTGACGTCGGCAGCTGCCACCGAGGTGGTGGATATCGCGCCGGTGTCGGCGCGGTCGTTCTCGGCCATGCTCGGCAACCTCCCGTCAGCTGGGGTGCGAAGGCGTCACGTATCGGGTGCACGCGCCCACCCCGGGAGAGGGCCGTCAGCCGCGCGGGCTCACATCACCTCGCCGCGAGACGGCGCGCCAAGAAGGTCGGGTAACCGATCGTCCGCGCTCAGGGCTCCTCCTTCGTCCACCCGACGTCCAGTCCCACCTCAGAGAGATGGCGTCCGCCGGGTGACGGAACCGCCGCGGGTCTCGCCGCGGCGCACCTCTCTCGTCAGAGCTTTGGCGCCCGCCGGCGTAACGGATGCACCGACACGCGCATCCCAGCCACTTTGGACCACCCCTTCGTCCGGGGTGGCCTGGTCTGACCCGGAGTGTCTCTCGACAGGTGGGGTCAGTGGCCTGTGTCCGACGAGCCGCCTCACCGAACGAGGTGCGACTGCTTCACCGCGATCCTACCTCGCCAGCTCGCGTCGCTCCAGCTGGGCGACGACTGCCGGGGCTGCCGCTCTCCGCTACTCCTCGGGCGCCGACATCCCGAAGTCCCGCCGCCAGCCCGTCGGCATGAGGAGCTCGAGGACGTCGTCGACGGTCACGACGCCGAGCATGCGCTGCTCCGCGTCGAGCACGGGAGTCGCGGCGAGGTTGAAGTCAGACATCGTGCGCACGATCGAGTGGAGGTCCGCGTCCGGCCGCACGGTGACGGGGTCTCGCTCGGCAACGACGCCGAGCTTCGCCGACGGCTCGGCCTGCACGAGGCGGACGACCGGGGCGGTTCCGACGAGGCGACCATCAGCGTCGCTCGCGTAGATCGTCGCGAGCGCCTCCGGCGCCGCGTCGCTCCGTCGGACAGCCTCGAGCGCGTCGGCGACGGTCGAGTGCTCTGCCAGCAGGAGAAAGTCCGGGCTCAAGAGGCCCCCCGCCGTCTCGGGGTTGTAGCTGAGCAGGGAGCGGACCTTGGCCTTCTGCTTCGGCGGAAGCGCTTCGAGCAAGGGGATCCTGCGCTCCTGGTCGAGGTCCGCGATGAGGTCTGCGGCATCGTCGGGTGCCATGGTGGCGAGCAGCCGGGCTGCCTCTTCGTCGGAGCGTGACTCGAGGAACTCCCGCTGGTGCTCCGAGTCGAGCTCCTCGAACACGTCGGCCTCTAGCTCCTGGTCCTGGCCGACGGCTTCGATGATCTCCTCCCCCTCCTCGTGCGATGCCGCTTCGACGAGATCGGCTATCTGGGCCGGCCGGAGCCGGGCGAGCTTGCGGTAGGGGATGCGCATGCGTGCGCTCGGCACGTGCGCGACGAAGGGCTCGATGCTCTCCCAGTCGACGACGGGGCCCGCGCCGATGCGTCGGGCGAGCGACCGGGGCAGCACCCTGCGGGCGACGCCGCGGGACGACGGGTCGACGCCGACGACGCGCCACTCGGCGTCGACGCACGCCAGCTCGATCTCGTTCGCCCGGATCAGCCTCGCGCCCACGACGTTGATCAGGTGGCGGGACGAAAGGTCGCGGGCAAGGAGCAGCTCGCCGGGTCGCCTCTCGAAGCGCCCGAGGTTCACCGTCTCGCCCTCGAGGCGGGCGCCGTCGGAAGAGAGCTCCGAGACACGCCAGACCGGTACGAAGAGCTCGCGCCCGCCGATGCTCGCCACCAGCCCGGATATCGGCGGATGGGCCGCTCCGTCCGGACGCACGATGACGTCCTCGACGCGACCCACCCGGTCGCCTCTGCGGTCCCGCAGCGGGCTGCGGACCAGGCTCGAGAGGTGCAGGATCGCAACCGTCATCCGACGGACCGACCAGGGTGCTCGCCCAGCAACGTGGCCACACCCTGATCGTACTGCGGCCGGGCGGCCGAGGGGGCCGACGGGACGGGCGCCTCGGCCGGCTCAGATGACGCCGGTGCGGAGCGCGTAGGCCACGGCATGGCACCGGTTCCGCAGGTTGAACCGCGTCGTCACGTCGTGGATGACGTTCTTCACCGTGCGCTCGGAGTACGAGAGCTTCTCCGCGATCTCCGCTGTGTCGAAGCCGTCGGCCACGAGGCGGAGCACTTCGATCTCGCGCTCGCTG
>DAHXNN010000120.1 GCA_027365385.1 Acidimicrobiaceae bacterium
GAAGGACGCCGCCGCGGCGGCGTCGTGGTGCCCGATCGTCGTGACGTCGAGCACGAGAGGCGCGCCGTGGACGGTCGTGCCGTCGGCGAGGCGCAGCGTCGCCCGTGCGTAGCGGCGCGCGTCCGCCGGGTCGCCGAGGTCGATCGCCGGCGGGAGCCGGATGTAGCGGAGATGGAGCTGGACGGCCTGGGACAAGAACGCGCTTGCAGCGTCGAGCTGGCCTGCCTCGAGCCGCGGCTCGAGAGCGGTCTCGTCGAAGATCTCCGGAGACGAGGACGAGCCGAGCGGTCCCGCCCCGAGGACCGCGTGCACCGTGGAGGACGGAAGGTGGAGCGCACGTTGCGCGAGCTCGACCATCTCGACGAATGCCGCGCCTTGGGGGTCGACGTTCGGGTCGGTCCTCCCGAGGGTGAAGCCCGGCTCGGACATGACGTGGAAGAGGTCGGCGAGTGGCCTCTCGTGCGCGGAGATGGCCTCGAGCGCGGGCGCGTAAGGGCTCGAGGGGTTGTACGCCAGGACGAGCGGGCTCGCTGCGAACTGGACGTACCAGCGCGTGTACCTCGGCTCGAGCGCGGCGATCGGGCCCGGGCCGACGCTCTCGAAGACGTTCGGCGAGATCTCGCCCGACGAGATCTCGGCCGAGAGCGCCTTCGAGCCCGCGCCGCGACCCTCGTACGCCGCTCCGGTCGCACGGTGGAACGCGGGTCCGACGACCTTCTCCTCGAGGTACTCGAGCGAGCCGGCGTAGGCGACGTCTGCCGTCCCAGCCACGCCGATGTGGGCGGCGCCGCGGACCCGGGCCGCGTTCTCGAGCGGAGGTGCGGCAGCTCCGGATGCCGACGCGGCGCGCAGGGCCACCCCGCACGCTGGCGTGAGGACGACCGCTGCCATCGTCGCGAGGCGGCGCCCCGCCGCGAGACGAGACGCCGACAGCTCCCGCCGGGATCGTGCCATCACGCAACTCTAGCTTGCGTCCCGCAACCCTGACGAGCGTCGTCAGTGTCCGGTGGGATCGTGTCCGGCGGGATCGTGTCCGGCGGGATCGTGGTGCACGGCACCGTGGGCGTCGCGGTGCCACCGCCCCGATCTCCCGCCGCTCTTCTCCACGACCGCGAGGTCGTCGATCGAGAGCGTGCGGTCGAACGACGCGCACGCGGCATAGATCGTGAGGCCCGCCGCACTGGCCGCGGTGAGCGCCTCCATCTCGACGCCAGTCCGGTCCTCCGCCTCGACGGTCGTCGTCACCTCCACCTGGTCCTCGCCGACTGCGATCTCGACGGTCGTCTCCCGGAGAAGCAGAGGATGGCAAAGAGGAAGGAGGCGGGCGGTCTGCTTCGCGGCGAGCAGGCCTGCACCCCTGGCGAGCGCCAGCACGTCGCCTCCGGGAAGATCCCCGTCCGCGACCCGCCGAGCGCTCGTCGGAGCCATGCGCACGACGAGCCGGGCGACCGCCTTCCGGTCCGAGACGTCCTTGCCGGTGACGTCGACCATGTGGGCATTGCCACGGCTGTCGAGGTGCGGGAAGTCTGCGAGACCGTCCCCGCCGCCAGGCCCCCCCGGGAGGGCTCCACCCGACGCGCCGCTCCTGGTCGCCACGCGACGAGCATAGGGGCGGCGCTCTACCCGACCCGGATGGCCCACACGGGAGACCGCCGAGCACTGTGACGTGTGGGACCGTTACGCTTCTCGCGATGGATCCTGACGGCGCGCGTCCGACCGCGACGCGATGGCTCGGGGCCTTCGCGAGAGAGCTCGGCGTCGCGGCTCCGAGCGACGAGCAGGTCGAGGCGCTGCTTGCCCTCGCAGGGACAGCAGCGCATGCCTCGGAGCGCACGGCGGCACCGGTCGCGTGCTGGCTAGCGGCTCTCGCGGGAGTGTCGCCGGCGGACGCGACGCTCGCCGCTGCCCGCGTCGGCACGGGCCCTGCCGGCATGCCGTGAGCGGACCGGTCGCGGCGCGGCGCGGCGCGGGCGGTAAGGCGGCAGGCGCCCGCGTGCCGACCGCTTCGTGGACCGTCTACGAGCGCCGCGGCGGCGGGCTCGCGGGCCGGTCCGACGAGCTGGCCGTCGAGGAGCCCCTCGAGGTGCGGCTGTCCTGCGCGGACGTCGCGGCTCCGAGCGGCCGCTCCGTATCGACCCTCTCGGTGACGATGCGGACCCCCGGCCACGACATCGAGCTCGTCGCGGGAATGCTGCTCGGCGAGGGCCTCGTCGGGTCACGTAGCGACATCCGCCGGATCGTCTACTGCGTCGACCAGACGATGGATGCAGAGCAGCGCTTCAACGTCGTCACGGCCGAGCTCGCCGGCCCGGCCCGGCGCACGGTCCTCGAGCGCAGGGTCGTCACGTCGAGCGCGTGCGGCGTGTGCGGCTCCGCGTCGGTCGACGCCGCGCGCCTCGCCGATCATCTCCCGCTCGGGACGGGACCGGCGGTCGGTGTCGACCTGCTCGCGCGGCTGCCCGACCTGCTCGTCGCCGGGCAGCGGGGCTTCGCTGCGACGGGAGGGCTGCACGGTGCCGCGCTCGTCGCGAGCGACGGCGAGGTGCTCGTGCTGCGCGAGGACGTCGGCCGGCACAATGCGGTCGACAAGGTGGTCGGCTGGGCTCTTCTCGACGGCCGCGTCCCGCTGGTCGACGTCGTGCTCGTCGTGAGCGGCCGGGTCTCCTTCGAGATCGTGCAGAAGGCGCTCCAGGCGGGCGTTGCCTTCGTCGCTGCGGTCTCGGCGGCGACGAGCCTCGCGGCGCGCCTCGCGGAGGAAGTGGGAATGACACTCGTCGGCTTCGTCCGCGGCGAACGCGTCACCGTCTATGCGGGTCGCCATCGAATCGTGCTCGGTCACGGCGCCACTGGCCAGGTGGCGCCGTGACCGGCGAGCGCGAGGCGCGGGATCGTACGGCGCCCGGGCCCGGGCCCGGGGTCGAGCAGGGGGCGGAGCCGGATCTCGCGGTCTCGGCACCGAAGGGCGTCGCGGGCGGCATCCCGGCTGTCGTCTCGACGGCGCGCCACGCGCTCGGCGAGATGGGTGTCGTGCGGACCGTGCGGACCCTGTCGCGTCTCAACCAGGTCGGTGGCTTCGACTGCCCGGGTTGCGCGTGGCCCGAGCCGGGAGACCGATCTCACGTCGAGTTCTGTGAGAACGGGGCGAAGGCGGTCGCCGAGGAGGCGACGACGCGGCGAGTGAGCCGTGGGTACTTCGTCCGGCACAGCGTCGCCGACCTGGCGACGCTCGGCGAGTACGAGCTCGGAAAGCAGGGCCGGATCACGGAGCCGATGTGGCTGCCGCCCGACGGGACCCACTACGAGCCCGTCTCGTGGGACCACGCGCTCGACATTCTCGCCGACCATCTCCAAGCGCTCGGGCATCCGGACGAGGCCGTGTTCTACACGTCGGGACGCACGAGCAACGAGGCGGCCTTCCTCTTCCAGCTCTTCGTGCGCAGCTTCGGGACGAACAACCTCCCGGACTGCTCGAACATGTGCCACGAGTCGAGCAGTGCCGCTCTCGTCGAGACGATCGGCATCGGCAAGGGGAGCGTCACCCTCGAAGACGTGCACCACGCAGGGCTCGTCTTCGTCGTCGGCCAGAATCCCGGCACGAACCATCCCCGGATGCTGAGCGCCCTCGAACAGGCGAAGCGCAACGGCGCGCGCATCGTCGCCGTCAATCCGCTGCGCGAGGCCGGGCTGCTCCGCTTCAAGCATCCGCAGCGCCCGGCGGATCTAGCCGGCCGAGGCACCGATCTCGCGGACCTCTACCTCCAGATACGGGTCAACGGCGACATGGCGCTGTTCCAGGCGCTCGGACGATTGCTCCTCGAGGCCGACGACGAAGGAGCGGGACTGGTCGACCGCGACTTCGTCGCCCGGCACTGCGAGGGCTTCGATGCGTACGACGCGCACGTACGCGGCCTCGACTGGTCGCTCGTCGCAAGAGCGACGGGCCTCGAGCGCTCGCAGATCGAGGCTGCCTTCGACCTCGTGGCCTCCACGGATCGGATCGTCGTGTGCTGGGCCATGGGTCTTACCCAGCACAAGAGCTCGGTGGCGACGATCCGCGAGGTCGTCAACCTCCTTCTCGCGCGTGGGAGCATCGGCCGCCCGGGTGCCGGGGTCTGCCCGGTGCGCGGTCACAGCAACGTCCAGGGCGACCGGACGATGGGCATCTACGAGAGACCGGACGCAGCATTCCTCGACGCGCTCGCGGCGGAGTTTGGCTTCGACCCGCCCCGCGAGCCCGGCTACGACGTCGTCGACGCGATCAGGGCGATGCGCGACGGCAAGGCGAAGGTCCTCGTCGCCATGGGCGGCAACTTCGTCTCGGCGACGCCGGACACAGCGGTGACCGAGGCCGCGTTGCGGGGCCTCGACCTCGCGGTGCACGTCTCCACCAAGCTCAACCGCTCCCACGCCGTCACCGGGCACGAGGCGCTCATCCTGCCGTGCCTCGGGCGCACCGAGCGCGACGTGCGTGCCGGTCGCCCCCAGGCCGTGACCGTCGAGGACTCCATGAGCATGGTCCACCTCTCCGAGGGCAGGCTCGCACCCGCGTCGGCTCACCTCATGAGCGAGGTGGCGATCGTCTGCGCCATGGCGCGCCGGACGCTCGGCGAGCGCACTGCGGTCGGCTGGGAGCAGCTCGCCGACGACTACGACCTCGTCCGTACGCGCATCTCCCGGGTCGTGCCGGGATTCGCAGACTTCAACGAGCGCGTCCGCCGGCCGGGCGGATTCGTCCTACCTCACCCACCCCGAGACAGCCGGGAGTTCCCGACCCCGACCGGGCGCGCACTTTTCACGGTCAACGAGCTTACGGTGGTCGAGGTCCCCGAGGGGCACCTGCTCATGCAGACCGTCCGTTCGCACGACCAGTACAACACCACCATCTACGGGCTCGAGGACCGCTATCGCGGCGTCCACGGCGGACGCCGCGTTGTCTTCGTCAATCCCGCAGACGTCGTGGCACTCGGGCTCGAGGAGGCCATGATCGTCGACATCGTCGGCGAGCACGGTGGGACGATCCGTCGCGCTCTCGGCTTCAGGGTCGTCGGCTACCCGACGGCGCGCGGTTGCTGCGCGACATACTTTCCAGAGACCAACGTCCTCGTCCCGCTCGACAGCACCGCGGACGTGAGCAACACGCCGACCTCGAAGTCCGTCGTCGTGCGGCTCGTGCCGGTCGCCCAGACGCCTGGCTGACACCCCAACGTCCGGCGGGAGCGCGACTCGTCGCCGCCGGCCGTCGGGTGTCATACCGGGGCGGGGGATTCCTTCGCACCCGTGATCGAGAAGGCGGACCACATCGCCGCGTAGCGGCCGCCGAGCTCGACGAGCTCGTCATGGGTGCCCGTCTCGACGATCTGTCCGGAGTCGAGCACCACGATGCGGTCGGCAGCCATCGCCGTCTGGAGGCGGTGCGCGATGACGACGGTCGTGCGCCCGTGCGCGACGCGCTGCATCGCGGCGGACACCTTGGCCTCGGTCGCGAGGTCGAGGTTCGACGTCGCCTCGTCGAGCAGGAGCACAGCCGGGTCGACGAGCTCGGCTCGTGCGAGCGCGAGGAGCTGGCGTTGGCCCGAGGAGAGAGACCGGCCGCGCTCGGAGAGCACGTGCAGGTAGCCGCCGGGGAGGGATGCCACGACGTCGTGGGCGCCGACGGCCAGCGCAGCCGCCTCGACCTCCTCGTCGGTCGCGCCGGGCCGCCCGTAGGCGATGTTGTCCCGGATCGTCCCAGCGAACAGGAACGACTCTTGGGGGACGAAGCCGAGCTGGACACGAAAGGCGTGCAGGTCGAGGTCGCGAAGGTCGTGACCGTCCGCGAGCACCTTCCCCTCGACGGGGTCGTAGAAGCGGGCGAGGAGCTTGACGAGCGTCGACTTTCCTGCGCCCGTCTGGCCGACGAGGGCGACGGTCTCGCCGGGCGCGATGTCGAGGTCTATGCCGCGCAGGGCCTCCGGTGGCCGCCGCGCTGCATCCGCTTCCCCGGCGACGAGGCGTGCGTCGGCGGGTCCGAGGCGCGTCGGCGCCGTGCTCGCCCTGGTAGGCGCAGGATAGGCGAAGGTGACGCCTTCCAGACGGAGCGCACCGTGTAGGCGACCGGGGTCGAGCGCGCCCGTGCTCACGGGCGTGCGTGTCTCGAGGGCCATCAGCTCGGCGATCCTCCCGACCGAGATGCGAGTCTGCTGCCAGGCGTCGAAGACTTGGGAGAGCTGCTGGATCGGGGAGAAGAACATATCGACATACAGGATGAACGCGATGAGCGCACCCGTCGTGAGCTCTCCTCGTACGACGAGGGTGGCGCCTACCCCGAGGACGATCGCGTCGGCGACGCCGGAGAGGAGCTGGACGAAAGGGAAGTAGACGGCGACGAGCCGCTGGGCGGCGACGCGTGCCTCGAGGTAGTCGTGGCCGAGGGCGTGGAACCGCTCGACCGTCCTCGCCTCGTGGACGAACGCCTGGGACTCGCGCACACCGGAGACGCTCTCCTGGAAATCGGCGTTCACGACAGCAATCCGGTCGCGCGCGAGGTCGTAGCAGCGCAGGGAGCGGCGGCGGAACACGATGGTCGCGAAGGCGAGCGGCACCGCCACGAGAAGGGTGACCGTGCCGAGCTCGAGGTCGATCACGAGGAGCGCGGCACCGACGCCGACGAAGGTGCAGATGTTGACGAGTGCCGACAGCACGCCGTTCTCGATGAGGGTCTCGAACTGGTCGACGTCGGTCGTCATCCGCGTCATGATCCGCCCGGTCATCTCGCGCTCGTAGTAGTCGAGTGAGAGTCGTTGGAGCTGTGCCCAGATCCCTATGCGTAGGCCGAGCATCACGCGTTGCGCCGTCCGTCCGGTGACGAACGTCCCTGCCATCTCGTCGAGAAGGTCCGCCAGCGTGACGGCGAGGTAGACCGCCGACGCGGCAAACAGCGCAGCCTCGGAGCCCGTCGAGATTCCCTTGTTGATCCCCTCTTTCACAAGTATGGGTCCTGCGAGTGAGAAGAGCGCGTCGAGGACGACGAGGACGAGCCCGACGCTGAGCGGTCTGCGGTAGCGGCGCAGCAGCAGGGTCAGCGAGAAGTGCCGCTCGTGACGCGACTCGGCTTCGATGTCGGGCTCTGGGCTGTCGCGGACCGGCCGCAGGGCTGCGACCCGAGCGAGCAGCTCCGGAGTCGGGGCGAGCTGGGCCCGCCACCCGCCGCCGCCGCCTCCGCCACCGAGTCCCGGGCCGATGCTCGCAGCGCCGTACGTCGCCGTCGTCACGCCGAGGCGCCCGGGACCGCGACCGGCAGGCGAGCTCGCCACGGGGGCCCACGCAGCCGCCGTGGTGGCCGGCCGCCCTGACTCGCCCCGCCCTGACTCGCCACGTCCCGCCTGGCCCCGGGCGTCGAGAGCCGTCGCGAGCGCCTCTATGCGACCCTCCGCCTGCTCGGGCGGTACCTCGTCGAGCCCCGTCAACATCGTGCGGTACTGCGGGCAGCGTGCGAAGAGCTCGTCGTGGGTTCCGACGTCCGCGACGCGGCCGTTCTCGAGGACGGCGATCCGGTCGGCGAGGTGGAGCGTCGAGCGCCGGTGCGCGACGAGCAGCGTGGTGCGGCCGCGCATCACCTCCCGCAGGCCGGCGAGGATGGCCTCCTCGACCTGCGCGTCGACCGCGCTCGTCGCGTCGTCGAGGACGAGGATCCGTGGGTCGTGGACGAGTGCACGGGCGAGAGCGATCCGCTGGCGCTGGCCGCCGGAGAGCGACAGGCCGCGCTCGCCGACTGTCGTGTCGTAGCCCCGCGGGAGCTGCTCGACGAAGTCGTGGGCCTGTGCGACGCGCGCGGCGGCCTCGATCGCGGCGTCGGTGGCGTCGGGGTTGCCGTAGGCGATGTTCGCACGTACCGAATCGGAGAACAGGAAGCTGTCCTCGAACACGAAGCCGATAGCGCGGCGGAGGGAGGCGAGCGTGAGGTCCCGCACGTCGTGCCCGTCGACGGTGACCGAGCCCGCTGTCGGGTCGCGGAAGCGGGGGAGCAGGGCCGCTGCGCTCGACTTCCCACTGCCGCTCGGCCCGACGAGCGCGACCACCTCGCCGGGAGCGATCTCGAGGTCGAAGCCACGTAGCACCGCCGGGCCGTCACCATAGGCGAGCTCGACCTCGTGGAACGAGACGGCGCCCTGCACGCGGTCGAGGGTGACTGCGTCGGGGCTGTCCGCGATGGCGGGCGAGAGGTCGAGCAGCTGGAAGATCCGCTCGACGCCCGCGCGTGCCTGTTGCGCGATGGTGAGCACGCCGGCGAGCATCCGCGCCGGGGCGAGGAGCTGGGTGACGTAGGTCGAGAATGCGAGGAACGTGCCGAGCGTGATCTCGTGGTGCAACGCGAGGTAGCCACCGAGGGCGAGGACGCCGACCTGGCCGAGCGCGGGGATCGCTTCGAGCAGTGGTTGGTAGCGGGACTGGAGACGGACGGCGCGCATCTGGCTGCCGTAGAGCGCGCCGGCGGCGCCGGCCAGTCGTTCGAGCTCTCGGTGCTCCTGGCCGAAGGCCTTGACGAGCCGGACCCCGCTCACGTCCTCGTCGACGATCTGGGCGACCTCGCCCTCCTTTTGCTGACCGTCCCAGGTGGCGGGGAAGATCTGCCAGCGCATCTTGTAGGAGACGACAAGCAACGCCGGAGCGACCACCAGGCTGACCAAGGCGAGCAAGGGGGACAGGTAGAGCATCGCCGCGATCGAGAGCACCATGAGAAGGACGTTGCCGCTCATCATCGGCAGGAAGCCGAGCAGTCCCTGGACAAGCGTCGAGTCGGAGTTCGCCCGACCGACGAGCTGCCCTGTCGACATCTCGTCGAGCGTCGCGAGATCGAGCCGCTGCAGGTGGTCGTGCATGGCGTTGCGGAGGTCGTATTGGACGTCGAGAGCGACGCGCCCGCCCCGGTACCTACGTAGGTAGGCACCGAGGAAGGCGACCGCGCTCAGGCCGAGGAGCGCGGCGAGCCAGGGCGCGAGGGTGGAGCTGCGCGAGAGCACCACGCCGTCGACGATCTGGCGGGCCACGAGCGGGACGGCCACCTGGGCAGCGCTGGCGACGATCGCGCCGCCGAACGCCAGGGCGAGGTTGCGCCGGTAGACAAGGACGTAGCCGGCGAGCCGGCGCACCCACCCGGCCGCGCCCGCCCGCGGTGCGCCGTCGAATCCTCCCGCCCTACCTGCCGCGTCCGCGGCGCTCCCCACGCGAGACGGGACGTCGCGCGGGCTCATCGGCGCATCTGTCCTCGACGCTCGGCGAGGAGCGTCTCGATCGCCGGGCCAAGGGTGACGAGAGCGTCGAGCAGCGCCTCGGGACTCGGTGTCCGGGCCGCGACCGCGTCGAGCCGGGACGCCATCTCGGCCTCGACCTCCGCCAGGAGGCGCCTGCCATCTTCGGTAAGGGTGAGGCATGTCGCGCGCTGGTCCACGGCGACCTCGGAGCGTGTGAGCAGGCCTCGCGCCGACAGCGATTCGACCGCAGCGCTCACGCTCGGCTTGCCGACCGCCAGGCGCGACGCGATCCGCGTCGCCCGCTCGTCCCCGGCCGCGATCGCCGAGAGCACCCGGTAGTGCGGCAGGCTGAGATCGACCGATGCCGTCTCGAGGAGCCGCGACACCCTGCTGAGCGCCCGCACCGCCTCCACTGGCCGCTGCTCCGCCGCTCGCTGCTCCGCCGCTCGACCGTCGTTCTGTCGGCCAGCGCTCGCTTGAGCAGTCGTCACGGGGGTACTCTAGCCCTGTTAGTTCGGCTATCGAACTTTCTGCTCGTCGGCCGTGCAGGGTGGCGGCACGGACCGGGTGCGGGTCACATCCGCGCGGGCGCCTCGATGCCGAGCAGGCCGAGCCCGAGCTCGAGGATGTCGGCCGTGACGCGCGCGAGGAGAAGTCGACTGCGGCGGCGCCTGACGTCCGGCGCCCGGAGGATCGGGCAGGTCTCGTAGAAGCCCGTGAAGGTCGACGCGAGGTCGAAGAGGTACGCGCAGAGCCTGTTGGGTGCGTTGGTCGCCACGACCGCGTCCACCGCCTCGCCGAAGCCGAGAAGGGCGAGCGCGAGCGCCCGTTCCGCCGGCTCGTCGAGCACGGGTGCGAAGGGCTCCGGCAACGGGCTGGCCTCGACACGGCGGAGGACCGAACGGATCCGCGCGTGGGCGTACTGCAGATAGGGAGCCGTGTTCCCGTCGAACGCGAGCATGCGGTCCCAGTCGAAGACGTAGTCACGGGTCCTGTCGCCCGAGAGGTCGGCGTACTTCACGGCACCGATGCCGAGAGCGCGTGCGACGCGAGCGCGCTCCTCGGGAGCGAGCGTGCCTGCCCGCTCCCCCGCGGCGGCCGCGGCGCGCTCGACGGCCTCGTCGAGTAGCTCGACGAGCTTGACTGTCGTGCCGGCACGGCTCTTCAGCATCTTGTGGTCCGGGCCGAGGACGTTGCCGAAGGCGACGTGGACCGCCTCGACGTCGTCGGGCAGCCAGCCGGCGAGGCGCGCGACGGCGAAGCACATCTCGAGGTGCTGAGCCTGCGGACTGCCGACGACGTAGAGCATCCGGCGCGCGCCGAGCCGGGTGACGCGGTCCCGGATCGACGCGAGGTCCGTCGCCGCGTAGCCGTAGCCGCCGTCGGACTTCTGGACGATGAGTGGGAGCGGCTCGCCGTCGCGTCCGGCGAACCCTGGGGGGAAGACACAGAGCGCCCCGTCGCTCGGGACGAGCAGCCCGGCGGCGTCGAGGTCGCGGACGACGCCGGCGAGCATCGGGTTGTACGCGCTCTCGCCGACGACGTCACCGGGCTCGAGAAGGACGTCGAGCTTCTCGTAGACCTCGGCGAAGTAGTGGACGCTCTCGGCGACGAGGACGTGCCAGAGCCGCAACGTCTCGGCGTCACCCGACTGGAGCGCGACGACGCGCCGACGGCTGCGCTCCCGGAACTCCTCGTCGCCGTCGAACGAGGCGCGCGCGGCCTTGTAGAAGCTGTCGAGGTCGCCGACCGAGAGCTCCCCGATCGCCTCGGTCTCCCCGAGGTCGAGGAGGTGCTCGATGAGCATTCCGAAGTTCGTCCCCCAGTCGCCGACGTGGTTCTCCCGGACGACATCGTGACCGAGGTGCCCGAGGGCACGGCATAGGGCGTCGCCGATGACCGTGGAACGGAGATGGCCGACGTGCATCTCCTTAGCGACGTTGGGCGCTGAGTAGTCGACGACGACACGCAGTGGCTCGCCCACGGGTGCGCTGCCGAGGTGCTCGTCCGCCGCGAGCGTGGCGATCTGCTCGGCTATGAAAGACTCAGCGAGGACGAGGTTGACGAAGCCTGGTCCGCTGACCTCGACTGTCGCACACATCCCGCCGAGGTGCGCCGCCGCGACGACCTGCTCGGCGAGGTCCCTCGGCCGACGGCCGAGGCGCTTGGCGAGCGGGAGTGCCCCGTTCGCTTGGAAGTCGGCGTGCTCCGACGGGCGGAGCACGGGGTCCGCTCCGGGTTCGATCGTGTCGAAGGCGGCACGTAGGCGCGCTTCCAGGGCTGCCCTGACGTCGGTCACATCCCATTCTGCCATCCGCTTGCCCGTTCCCGACGAGGCGTACATGAGCGACCTAGGCGAGTGGAGCCCACCGGCATGCGTAGCCGCTCGTGGATAGCATCGGCACATGTCGAGCGCAGCGGATGCAACGCGAGCGAGAGGATCCAGGTGAGTCCGGGCGAGACGACGGCGCAACCGGTCTGCAGCCCGCTCACCCGATCCGCGATCTTCCTCGTATTCGTCGTCGAGCCCGGCGGCGAGAGCAGCGTCCGTGCGCTGCTCGAGGGTCTGACCGGGCTCGTGCGGTCCGTCGGCATGCGCGCACCTGGCGCGGGGCTCGCGTGCGTCGTCGGTATCGGCTCCCAGGCATGGGATCGTCTGTTCGCTGGCGCGCGGCCGGCGGAGCTCCACCGCTTCGCGGGCGTCGTGGGAGAGCGGCACCGCGCCGTGTCGACGCCCGGCGACGTCCTCTTGCACGTCCGTGCCGAGGCGATGGACCTGTGCTTCGAGCTGGCGGCCCTCGTGATGAGCCGCCTCGCCGGAGCGGCGAGCGTGGTCGACGAGGTGCACGGCTTCCAGTACTTCGACGAACGAGACCTGCTCGGCTTCGTCGACGGGACCGAGAACCCGCGCGGTGCTGCGGCTCACGCTGCGGCGACAGTCGGCGACGAAGATCCGACGTTCGCTGGTGGGAGCTACGTCTTCGTCCAGAAGTACCTGCACGATCTCGCTGCCTGGGAGTCTCTCTCCGTCGAGGAGCAGGAGCAGGTGATCGGGCGGACGAAGTTGTCGAACGTCGAGCTCGGCGACGACGTCAAGCCGAGCAACTCTCACGTCGCGCTGAACGTCCTCGAGGACGGTGATGGTCGGCAGCTCCAGATCCTGCGGGCGAACATGCCGTTCGGCAACGTCGGGCGCTCCGAGCACGGCACTTACTACATCGCCTACTCGCGCTCACCGTCGATCGTCGAGAGGATGCTCGAGAACATGTTCGTTGGCGACCCGCCGGGCAACTACGACCGGATCCTCGACTTCTCGACCGCCCTGACTGGCTCGTCGTACTTCGCCCCGACCGTCGAGTTCCTCGACGAGCTCCCACCGCCGGCCGCCGGGGCGGTCGATCCGGTGTCTCCCGGTGCGCACACTCGCGCATCGAGCGGTGCGCTCGCGTGACCAGCGGGGGCCGGGATCTCGGCGGGCCGGGATCCTGGCGGTCCGGCGCCCGCCGGCCGCTAGGTCGTCGTGACGGGGCGTGCCAGGGGATCGGCGTCGAGATCGCTGTCGCCGCGGTGCGGCAAGGGGCGTGAGAGTCACGCGGTCGCCCCAGGCTACATACGTACGGCGATGACGGCCGGCCTGCTCCTCACCTAGGACGCCCAGCGCGACTGGATCGGTGCCGCGATCCATACTGTTGCCATGAACGCCCGCGCTGTCCCGCTCAGCTGGCTGTGTGACATGGACGGGGTGCTCGTCCACGGCGGGAACGCCGTCCCCGGTGCGGCGAGGTTTGTCCGAGCGCTCGCCGACGCGGGGCGGAGCTTCCTCGTCCTCACGAACAACTCGCTCTACACGCCGCGTGACCTCGCTGCGCGTCTGTCTGCCTCGGGGCTCGACATCCCCGTCGGATCGCTCTGGACCTCTGCGCTCGCGACGGCGCGCTTCCTCGACACCCAGCGCCCAGGCGGGACCGCCTTCGTGATCGGCGAGGCTGGGCTGACGACGGCGCTCCACGACGCCGGATACGTCCTGACCGACAAGGACCCCGACTATGTCGTGCTCGGCGAGACGCACAGCTACAGCTTCTCCGCGATCACCAAGGCGATCCGCCTCGTGTCGGCCGGTGCCCGCTTCATCGCGACGAACCCGGACCCTGTCGGCCCGTCCGCCGAGGGGATCCTGCCGGCCACAGGCTCGGTGGCGGCGCTCATCAAGCACGCGACCGGCATCGACCCGTACTTCGTCGGCAAGCCCAACCCTTTGATGATGCGCGAGGGTCTGAACGTGCTCGGCGCGCACTCCGAGACGGCTGTGATGGTCGGCGACCGTATGGACACCGACATCGTCTCAGGCATCGAGGCGGGCCTCGAGACGATCCTCGTGCTGTCCGGGGTGACGGCCGAGGCGGACGTCGAGAGGTTCCCCTTCCGGCCGACGCGAGTCGTCGGTTCGGTCGCCGACCTTGTCGGAGATCTCGACGCGTTGGTCTCGCGTTGAAGTCGATGCGCCGCGCTGGTAGACCCTGTCGATCGCATCCCTACTGCTCCACCCGGCCGCAGGCGGTGGAGCGGCTGCCGGGGCCGCACGCCGACAGGCAGGACGGCCTCCCAGCTGCGGCACAGGTGGCACGGCTAGCACATGGCCCGAGGCGAGCGCGACGGGGCGGACCGGCCGTCCAGGTAGAGACCGGCGCGCCGACGAGAGAGGCCCCGTGACGTCACGTCCGCAGACACGAGCAGACGAGCCCTTGCCGCTCGGGTGGGCACCACGCTGGGAGCGTCGCAGCCGGGTCGCCCGGAGGGCAGCGCTCGCGCTCGCGGCGCTGGTCCCCGGGGCCGTCGCCGTGTCCGCGGCAGCCGTGCCCGTGGCGGCCGCCGCACCGGCTCGAGCGGGTGTGACACGTCGTGCGTTCGCTGATCCGCTCGCCCGGGTCGGGCCGATGCCGGTGCTACCGCCAGGAGCCCGTGCCGCCGGCGCGCTCGGAGGGCGTCGGGCGCTGCGCCTCGGTCTCTCGCTCGCGCCGCGGGACCCGGCCGGGCTCGCGGCCTACGCCGCAGGGGTCTCGACGCCTGGATCGCCGGAGTACCACCGCTACCTGACGACCGCTGGCTTCGCGGCGCGCTTCGGCCCCACAGTGGCGGACGTCGCCTCCGTCGAGCGCGAGATGCACGCCGCTGGTCTCGACGTCACGGGCCTCTCGGCGAACAAGCTGATCCTGAGCGTCTCGGGCACGGCCGCCCGCGTCGAGTCGGCGTTCCACACCCGGCTGACGGCGTACGCGCTTCCAGGCGGGGGCGCGGGATGGGCGACGGCGACAGCGCCACGGCTCCCGGTGGCAGTTGCGCCGGACGTCCAGTCCGTGCTTGGGCTCGACGAGCTTGCGACGCCCCGCTCGGAGCTGCGTCGCGCACCGGCGCTCGCGGACGTCGTCAAGCCTTCCGCGTACCGGGCATCTGTCTCCCCGGTCGTGCCCGGAGCACCCCGGGCGTGCTCTGCGGCTTCGCTCGACGCGCTCGGCGGTGGCGGCTGGAGCGACGACCAGATGGCACATGCATACGGGCTCGACAGCCTCTATGCACGCGGTGACCTCGGCGCCGGGCAGACGATCGCGCTCTTCGAGCTCGAGCCGTTCTCGATGTCCGACATCGCGACGTTCGACCGCTGCTACTTCGGTGCCAGCCACGCAGCCGAGGTGAGCACCGTCCGGGTCGACGGCTTTGACCTCGTCGGACCGGGGAGCGGTGAGTCCATCCTCGACCTCGAGGACCTCTCCGCATTGGCGCCCAAGGCTCACATCGTCGTCTACGAGGCACCCAACACGACTTTCGGCGGCATCGACGAGTACAACACGATTGTCAGTCAGGACCGTGCGAACATCGTCTCGACGAGCTGGGGCGAGTGCGAGCAGGCGCTCCAGACCGGCGCGCCCGGCGCCCAGCAGCTCGAGAGCTACATCTTCGAAGAGGCGGCGACCCAGGGCCAGACAGTCGTCTCCGCTGCAGGCGACACCGGCTCAGACGACTGTGCCGGGACCCAGTTCTCGAACACGAAGGCCGTCGCGCCCTATCTCTCCGTCGACGACCCGGCGAGCCAGCCGTACGTGCTCGCCGCAGGGGGGACCTCGTTGCTCTCGGACACGAACCCGCCGAGCGAGGTCGTGTGGAACCACGGCGCACAGTGGGGCGGAGGCGGCGGAGGCGTCTCGACGACGTGGCCGATCCCCGCGTGGCAGGCCTCGTCGGGCGTGCCGGGAGTCGCGACCTCGGGTGGTAGGGAGGTGCCAGACGTGAGCGCCTCGGCCGACGAGTGGCGTGGCGTGACCGTGTTCTCGAGCACGTTCGCGCCGCCCGGCGGCAAGTCGCGAGGTCTGCTCGGTACGCCTCCGAGCGGCTGGACGATGATCGGAGGGACGTCGTCCGCGGCGCCACAGTGGGCGGCCGTCCTCGCCGAGATCGCCGACTCCGGAGGCTCGTGCGCGACCCTGCCCGTGACCCGGGGTGGAAGGGACCTGGGCTTCGTCTCGCCCGAGCTGTACGCCGTCGCGTCCGACCCGACGTCCTACGCCCAGTCATTTACCGACGTCACCTCGGGCAACAACGACGTGTTCGGGCTCGGGCTCGGGTACTCGGCGACGCCCGGCTACGACCGCGCCTCCGGACTCGGATCGCCGACCGTGGTCGACGCCGCGGGCAGCGGCGGGCTCGCGTCGA
>DAHXNN010000140.1 GCA_027365385.1 Acidimicrobiaceae bacterium
GACGGTCGCCACGCTCGCCGGCGGGCGGTACCGGCCGGAGGCCGCCAGCTCCGGCGGCCCCGACGGCTCCGGCGGCGCAGCCCGGGGTGGCAGGGCCGAGCTCGTCGTCACGGCGGCCCGCCGGCTCCACGAGCGCTACGTGCATCCCTGACGCGCGAGCGCGCGGCGCGCCGGTGGGTGTGGCTACTCTCGCCCGGTGATCCCCGAGAGGTTCCGACCCGTCGTCGAGGAGGTGGCACCACTGGCGGAGCGCTTCGCCGCCGCCGGCAAGCGCGTCTACCTGGTGGGTGGCATCGTGCGAGACGGCTTCGTCGGCCGTCCCGGGGGAGGGTCCGCCTTCGGCCCGGACTCCGACGTCGACCTGACGACTGATGCGCGTCCCGACGAGATCGAGGCGATCGTCCGGGGCTGGGCGGACGCGCTCTGGCTCCAGGGGAAGGCGTTCGGCACGATCGGATGCACGCACGCGGGCCGGCGGTTCGAGATCACGACGCACAGGGCCGAGGCGTACAGCCCCGACTCGCGCAAGCCGGAGGTGCGCTTCGGCGACGACGTGGCAACCGACCTCGCCCGCCGCGACTTCACGGTGAACGCGATGGCGCTCGAGCTGCCGAGCCTCGAGCTGTCCGACCCGCACGGTGGGCTGGCCGATCTCGCAGCCGGCCGTCTCCGCACGCCCCTCGACCCCGAGGAGTCGTTCTCCGACGACCCGCTCCGGATGCTACGCGCGGCGCGCTTTGCCGCCGGCTACGGGCTCGAGCCTGCTCACGAGCTCGTAGAGGCGATCGAGAGGCTCGCGGCGCGCATCGAGATCGTGTCGGCCGAGCGCGTGCGCGACGAGCTCGACAAGCTGCTGGTCGTCCCGTCACCCGACGCAGGCCTCTGGCTCGTCGTCCGTACCGGGCTGGCGGCCCACTTCCTCCCGGAGCTGCCCGCGCTCGCACTCGAGCAGGACCCCGTGCACAGGCACAAGGACGTGCTTGCCCACACGATCGCGGTCGTGGCGAAGACCCGGCCCGACCGGCTGCTCCGCCTCGCGGCGCTCTTCCACGACGTCGGCAAGCCGCGGACGCGCGCCTTCGGTCCCGGGGGGGTGACGTTCCACCACCACGACATCGTGGGCGCCCGCATGACCAGAGCCCGCATGGAGGCGCTCCGCTACTCGGGCGACGACGTCGCCGCGGTGTCCCGGCTCGTCGAGCTGCACCTGCGCGTCCACACCTACCAGCTGGGCTGGACGGAGTCGGCGCTGCGCCGGTACGCGCGCGACGCCGGCCCGCTGCTCGGTCGGCTGAACGAGCTCGTGAGGGCGGACTGCACGACGCGGGACAAGCAGAAGGCCGCGGCGCTCGGGCGCAGGATCGACGAGCTCGAGGACCGGCTCGCGGAGCTCGAGACCCGCGAGCAGCTCGACGCGATCCGTCCGGAGCTCGACGGCGTGCAGGTCATGGCCGAGCTCGGTATCGGGCCCGGACGCGACGTCGGCAGGGCGCTCGCGTTCCTCCTCGAGGTCCGCCTCGACGAAGGGCTCCTCGGCGAGGCGGAGGCCCGCAGGCGCCTGAGGGTGTGGTGGGAGCAGCAGCCGGGCTGAACGGCTGCGAGCCGGCCGCTGCTCCCGGACCTCACGCGCCGGTCGCGAACTCCTCCACCATCCGGTGCGCGTCCTCGTCGCGGTACTGCACCGGCGGAGACTTCATGAAGTATGCCGACGGGCCGAGGAGCGGGCCCCCGATGCCGCGGTCGAGGCCGAGCCGCGCGCAGCGGATGGCGTCGATGATGACCCCTGCGGAGTTGGGCGAGTCCCAGACCTCGAGCTTCAGCTCGACGTTCAACGGCACGTCCCCGAAGTTGCGTCCTTCGAGGCGGATGTAGGCCCACTTGCGGTCCTCGAGCCACGGCACATGGTCGGATGGGCCGATGTGGACGGAGTCCGACGCGATCGCGTGGTCGATCTGGCTCGTCACGGCCTGGGTCTTCGAGATCTTCTTCGACTCGAGGCGGTCCCGCTCGAGCATGTTCTTGAAGTCCATGTTGCCGCCGACGTTCAGCTGGTAGGTCCGGTCGAGCACGGTCCCGCGGTCCTCGAACAGTCGAGCGAGGACGCGGTGGACGATGGTGGCCCCGACCTGGCTCTTGATGTCGTCGCCGACGATCGGTATCCCGGCGTCGGTGAAGCGCTTCGCCCAGACCGGGTCGCTCGCGATGAACACGGGTATCGCGTTGACGAAGGCCACGCCCGCCTCGAGCGCGGCGGTCGCGTAGTGCTTCTGCGCGGCGTCCGACCCGACCGGGAGGTAGGAGACGAGGACCTCTGCACCGCTACGACGGAGGACCTCGGCGACGTCGACCGCCGGGGCGGGCGACTCCTCGAGCACCTCCCGGTAGTACTTGCCGAGACCGTCGAGCGTCGGTCCGCGCTCGACGGTGACGCCGAGATGCGGCACCTCGGGTGCGAACCGGATCGTGTTGTTCAAGCCGGAGAAGATCGCCTTACCGAGGTCGAGGCCGACCTTGGTCGCGTCGACGTCGAACGCCGCGACGAAGTCGACGTCCCCGACGTGGTAGCCGCCGAGGACCACGTTCATCAGCCCGGGCACCGTCTCGGCCGGGTCCGCCGACGCGTAGTAGCCGACGCCTTGCACGAGAGCGCTCGCGCAGTTGCCGATACCGGCGACGGCCACCTTGATCCTCTTGCCCCTCATCGTCATGGGTCCTTCCTTCCGTAGGTGCTCTGTCCGTAGGTGCTCTGTGTGCTGTCTCCGGAGGTGATCGCTGCCGTGCGCCCCGCCGTGACGGTGTCCGCGTAGGCCTCGCGCTCCTCGGCGAGCAGCTTCCCGGTCCATGCGAGGTCGCGCTCGGCGACGTCGAGGGCGTGCTCTGCGACGACCTGCTCGTAGTGGTCGAGCTCGTGGTCTGGAGCGACGAGGTGGCGGCGCGCGAGGTCGACGCTGTCGGCAAGGAGCGCGCGATGGCGCTCGAGGAGCCGGACGCGCGCCTGAGGGCTCAGGTGGCGGGCGAACGAGATCCGCAGGGAGAAGCTGCGTGCCTCGTCGCCGCCGGGCGCGGGTGCCTCGAGGAGCTGCTCGAACAGACCTTCACCCGCCGGGGTGATCTCGTAGACCTTGCGCGAGCGGGTGCTGTGCACCGTGAGCGCGGCAGCGGCCTTGGCCGTCGCCCGGCGGGCGGCGAGCGCGGCACGCTCGCCGGTGAGCGAGCCCGTGAGGGGCGTCAGGGCCGTCTCGGCAGCGCCAGCCTTCCTCAGGTGCTGCGCCGCTCCCGTGACGACGCGGACAGCTCCTGCGGTCTCGAGGCGCCCGAGCGCGGGGTAGAGGGAGCCGAACGACAGGTTCGCCATCGGGCCGAAGCCGTCACGCAGCCGCTTGCGCAGGTCGTAGCCGTGCATCGGCCCCTGGGTCAACAGGCCGAGGACGGCGAGCTCGAGCACGTCTGGATCATAGCAGCTCGATGTATCGTCTCGATATGTCGTACGGAGGCGAGGGAGCCGCCGTGCCACCGGTCGCCGGCCGCCGGAGGACGTCCGGTAGCCTTGGTGGGTGCCATCAGGGCCCCAGTCGTCGCCTCGGGGGACCACCCCCACCGGTCTCGGCCAGGTCGAGTACCGCCTCGCCCGTGACGCGGCGGTACGCGAGTACCGGCGGGGGAGGCTGTCGCGGCTCGACGTCTGCGACGCGCAGCCCGAGCTGCTCCGCGTCGCACGCAACCTCGGTCGCGCGAGCGAGATGGACTGCCCGATCTGCGAGGAGTCCAAGCTCGTGCACGTCTCCTTCGCGTTCGGGCCCCAGCTCCCCGCGAGCGGGCGGGCGCTCGACTCGAAGTCCGAGCTGCTCAGCCTGGCCCGGGGCAAGGACCGGGTCGACTTCTACGTCGTCGAGGTCTGCGTCGAGTGCGGCTGGAACCACCTTCTCCGGATGTTCGACGCGCAGGTCGCCCGCAGGCGTCCGAGGCCCGCCGGCCGCTAACGTCGTGCCGCCGCCGGCAGCCGCCTGGCGCTGGACGGCAGGAGGTGGCGAGATGTCCGAGAGCCCCGTAGCCGAGCCGGGTGCCGTGACGCGCGCCGGAGCCGAGAGCCGCGGCAACGGTGAGGGTGGCCGCAAGAAGGTGACTGCACCGGCCGTCGCGTCTCGCAAGCGGAGCAGAGGCGACGACCCGATCGTCATGGTCACTGCCTACGACACCCCGTTCGCCCGCATCGTCGACGAGGCGGGCGTGGACGTTATCCTCGTCGGGGACTCGGTGGCGGACAACGTGCTCGGCCTCGAGCACACGCTCGAGGTCGGGATCGAGCAGATGGCGCACCACGTCGCAGCCGTCGCCCGCGCCCGCCCGCGTGCGCTCGTGGTCGCGGACCTGCCCTGGATGAGCTACCACGTCGACGCGGCAGACGCGCTGCGCAATGCTGCCGTGCTCGTGCGGGCCGGGGCCGAAGCGGTGAAGCTCGAGGGTGGGAGGCGGCGGATCCCCGTCGTCCAGGCGATCCTCGACGCGGAGATCCCGGTGATGGGGCACGTCGGTCTCACCCCCCAGTCGGTGCACGCGATGGGCGGCCTGCGCGTGCAGGCACGGGACGCCGAGGCGGCCGAGGCGCTCTGGCTCGACGCGAAGGCCCTCGCGGCCGTCGGTTGCTTCGCCATCGTCCTCGAAGGCGTGCCGGACGCGGTCGCCGAGGTGGTCACCGGCGCCGTCGACGTCCCGACGGTCGGGATCGGCGCGGGTCGCAGCTGCGACGGGCAGGTCCTCGTCCTCCACGACGTGCTCGGGCTCTCCTCACGCCCTTCGCCGAGGTTCGCCCGCCGCTACGCGGATCTCGCAGGCACAGCGCGTGCGGCCGTCTCCTCCTACGCCTCGGACGTCCGTGCCGGGACCTTCCCCGGCGAGTCGGAGTCCTACCACGCCTCCGACGAGCTGCGCCGCTTCCTCGACGAACGGCTCCGCTGATGCAGCGACGCGCGACGATGTGCGATCTGGGTCGCCGGGCCGGGCCGGTCCTGCCGGGCAGGCACGTGCCGTCGGGCGGTGTCGTGCGCGTCGGCTACCATGCTCGGGTCACACACGCCCCTGCCCCGGCTCGACCGGGGTCCCGAGCGCCTCGTGCGCCGGGTCCGGAGGAGGTTGAGCCGCCTTGCGGCCATACGAGATTGCAGTCATCTTCGACGCCACTCTCGACGAGAGCGTCATCCGTGGGACCATCGACCGGGTCACCGCCCAGGTGCGTGCCTCAGGCGGCACGTCGGGGCGTGTGGACCGTTGGGGCCGCAGGGCCTTTGCCTACGAGCTCAACCACCGCAGCGAGGGCTACTACGTCTTCATCGAGGTGGTCGCCGAGCCCGAGGCTGTCGCCGAGGTCGACCGGATCCTCGCTCTCTCCGACGACGTGCTCCGCCACCGGGTGATCCGTCAGCCAGAGCGTTCCGCCGGGCGCAAGCCAGTCCCGGCAGCTCCGCCCGTGGCCGACGCGGCACCCGCCACGGCGGGCTAGCGACGAACGGAACGGAGACAGCGAGATGCCTGGTAACACGGTCACGGTAGTCGGCAACGTCACACGCGACCCTGAGCTGCGCTTCACCCCGAGCGGGCAGGCGACGGCGAGCTTCGGGCTCGCGGTCAACCGTCGGTGGCAGAACCGCCAGACCCAGGAGTGGGAGGAGGCGACCTCCTTCTTCGACGTCGTGTGCTGGCGTGAGATGGCGGAGAACGTGAGCGAGAGCGTGACTCGCGGCTCGCGGATCCTCGTCACCGGCCGGCTCGAGCAGCGCAGCTGGGAGACGCCCGAGGGCGACAAGCGCTCGCGCGTCGAGATCATCGCGGAGGAGCTCGGTCCGAGCCTGCGGTGGGCGACCGCCCAGGTCGTGAAGAACGAGAGGCGGGGCCCGGGAGGCGACGGTCCTGCGGCCGGCGGTGCAGCGCCCGCTGCCCGCGCGCCACGCGCGCCTGCCGACACCGGGTACGCAGCCGAGGACGAGGAGCCTTTCTAGATGGCACGGAGCAACGACCGCGACCGCTCGACGCGGCGCGCCCCGAAGGACAACGGGCGCCGTACGAAGAAGAAGGTCTGCATCTTCTGCAAGGACAGCACGGCCTACGTCGACTACAAGGACGTGAGCCTGCTCCGCAAGTTCATGTCCGACCGGGGCAAGATCCGGGCGCGCCGCGTGTCGGGCAACTGTGCCCAGCACCAGCGGGCCGTCGCCGTCGCGATCAAGACCTCGCGCGAGCTCGCCCTCCTGCCGTACCTGCAGCGGACGACGACCGAACGGCCAGGCGGCCGCGGCGGCCGCGGTGGTCGCGAGGGCGGTGGTCGTGAAGCCGGTGGCCGCGAGGGCGGTGGCCGCGGTGGTGCGCCGTTCCCCCGGGCCGCTGCCGCTCCCGCAGGCGACGGTGTGAACGGCGACGACGCGCTCGTGTCGGTAGGCGACTCGGTCGGCGAGGAGGGCGAGTGAGGATCGTCCTGCGTGCCGACGTCGCCGGCATCGGCAAGCGAGGGGATATCGTCGACGTGGCCGACGGCCACGCACGCAACTTCCTCGTGCCGACCGGCAAGGCGATCCTCGCGTCACCAGGTGTCAACGGCCAGGCTGCGTCGATGCGGCGTTCGCGTGACGTGCGCGATGCCCGCGACCGCGAGGCTGCCGAGACCATCGCGCAGAGGCTCGTGCCGATGATCATCACGATTCCTGCTCGCGCGGGACGTGAGGGCAAGCTCTTCGGCTCTGTCACCTCGAGCGACGTCGTCGAGGCGGTGGAGCGCCAGGCCGGGCTCGTGGTCGACCGGCACAAGCTGCTCGACCACGAGCCGCTCAAGTCGGTCGGGACGCACGAGGTTCCCGTGCGTCTCCATCCCGACGTCGAGTTCCGGCTGACGATCGAGGTCGTCGCCGAATAGCCGGGTGAGGGGCAGTCCCTGGCGACTCGCCCCTGTCGCCGTCCCGGTGGCCCCGCCTCCGTCAAGGAGGTGGGGCCACCGGCGTCCGGCCAGCTGTCGACGGTGCGGCGAGGCGGTGCCGGCGAGCGGGTCTGTCCGGCCGTCCAGGGCCGCGTGCCGCAGCCTCCCGGGCCGTTGGACCGACACACCCCGTTGCTACGGTCGGCACGTGCCTCGCTCACGTCCTGTCCCTCCTGCTCGTGCCCCCGGTGCAGCATGGCGGGGTGGCAGGACGGACTTACCCACATGCGAGCCCTGCTCGTCCCCGGGTCGTACACAGGCCGGACCCGGATATCCCCTGGAAGTTGCCCTGGCGACCCCCAGGCCAGACGGTAGAGGGTGACTGTCACGATGCTCCAGCCACTCGACGAGTCACGCCGCCGCAGCCGTCACGGTGACGGTCCCTCCCCCCAAGGGGCAGCGCGTGTCCCCCCGCACAATCTGGAGGCCGAGGAGTCGCTTCTCGGAGCGATGCTGCTCTCGCGCGACGCGATTGCGGTCGCCATCGAGAGGTGCTCGGTCGGGGACTTCTACAAGCCGTCCCACGGGTACGTCTTCTCTGCGGTCGTCTCCCTCTATGGCAGGGGTGAGCCGGCCGACGCGGTGACCGTCGCAGAGGAGCTCCGCAGGAGCGGGGTGCTCGAGGACATGGGCGGGTCGGCGATGCTCGTCGCGCTCCAGGCGAACACGCCGGCCATCTCGAGCGCCGCCCGCTACGCGCGCATCGTGGAGGAGAACGCCCTGCTGCGCCGGCTGATCGGCGTGGCGCAGGAGATCGCCGAGATCGGCTACGGGCTGCCGGAGGACGTGACAGACGCCGTCGACCGTGCCGAGACCCTCGTGTTCGACGTCGCGCAGCGCCGCACGACCGATAGCGTCGCTCCCCTCCAGGACCTTCTCAGCCGAAGCCTCGACCGCCTCGAGGAGCTCTACGGACGCGACGAGTCGATCACCGGCGTACCGACCGGCTACCAGGACCTGGACGAGATGCTCGCCGGCCTCCAGCCGTCGAACCTCGTCGTCGTCGGTGCACGTCCCTCGATGGGCAAGACGGCCTTCGCGCTCGGCATGGCGTCGCACGCGGCCGCGCAGGGCACCCCGGTGCTGTTCTTCTCGCTCGAGATGAGCCACCTCGAGATCGCCCAGCGCGTGCTGTGCGCGGAGGCCCGGGTCGATGCGACCCGTATGCGCAACGGCCGGCTCGTCGAGAACGACTGGTCGAAGATCAGCCACGCGATCGGCCGTCTCGGCAACTCCCCACTTTTCATCGACGACAACCCCAACGTCACGGTGATGGACATCCGGGCCAAGGCGCGCCGGATGAAGGCCCGTGAGGGTCTCGGGCTCGTCGTAGTCGACTACCTCCAGCTGATGACCGGCCGGAACAACGCGGAGAACCGGCAGGTGGAGATCTCGGAGATCAGCCGCGGTCTGAAGATCCTCGCCCGCGAGCTCTCCATCCCCGTCGTCGCCCTCAGCCAGCTCTCGCGTGGCCTCGAGAGCCGCTCGGACAAGCGACCGATGCTTGCAGACCTCCGTGAGAGCGGTGCGATCGAGCAGGACGCCGACGTCGTCATGTTCATCTACCGAGACGAGGTCTACAACCACGACTCGAGCGACCAGGGCTCGGCGGAGATCCTCGTCGCGAAGCACCGGAACGGGCCCACGGGCTCGGTGCAGCTGGCCTTCGTGGGCCACTACGCCCGCTTCGCGAACATGGCGCGGGTCTAGCCGGCCCCGCCGGCGGCTAGATGTCCCCGCTCCGGCGCAGCGCGGGAACGGCGGCGAGCACGACGACCGCTGCCATGGTGGCCATACCTGCTGCGTAGCCGTAGGCGGCGGACGCACCCACCCCGTAGAGCAGGCCCATCGCGAGGTTGCCGGCGAAGGTGCCTGCGCTGCGTGCTGCCGAGAGGGCGCCGAAGCCACGCCCGGCACGACGGGACACGCCGAGCATCGACATCGCCGACGGTTCGAGCGTCTCGACGACGCCGAGAGCGGCGCCGACGACCACGACGCCAGCGAAGAGGACGCCAAGGCCGAGGTGCGCGCCGTAGCCCAGTGCGACGAGCCCGGCGCCCAGCCCGGCGCCGAGGTAGCCGAGCAGGCCGAGCTGCGTGAACTGGCGGGAGAGGTCCGCCGCGAGGCGCCCGCCGAGCAGGTAGCCCGAGGCGGCCGAAGCGGCCTGGAGGGCGAGGAACGCGCCGACGCCGTCGAGCAGGTGCCCACCTGCCTGGGCGACGGTGAGCACCGGGAAGCCTGCGCTGTAGTAGGTGAAACCGTAGACGGTGGCCGCGGTGAGCAGTGCCCGGGTACCGGGCCGTGCCCCGATCCCGCTGGCGGACGGAGCACCGGGGTCGGCACCACCACCCGTCCCGGCATCGCGTGCTGGTCGGACGGGCCGCGCCGTCCGGGCACCCGTCCGAGCCCTCGAGAGCGTGATCGTCGAGAGGGCGAGCGGGACCGCGGTGGCGAGGAAGATCCAGCGGAACGCGACGTGCCCGGCGAGCGCGAGCAGGACGTAGAGCCCGGCGAGCGCACCACCTCCTACGTCGAGTGCGTGGAGGAAGCCGAAGGCTGCAGGGCGACGAGCGCTCTCCGGCACCGCCTCGACGAGCATCACCCTCCGGGACGGTGAGCGGAGGTTCCGCGCCCACCAGCCTCCTGTGAGCAGGCCGATCGCCCATGCGGGGCTCGCGACGAGAGCGGACAGCGAGAGCAGGGGGATGACGGCATTGCCGGCGAGCGCGAGCCGCCGGTGGCCGATCCGGTCGCCGAGCCGTCCACCGAGGTAGGAGAACACGGCGCCTCCGCCGTAGCTGAGCGCGCTCGCGAGGCCGTACTCCCAGGTCGGTTGGTGCAGCGTGAGCACGAGGAAGAGAGGAAAGCCCGCGAGGACCGCCTGGTAGCCGAGGTCGGCGAAGAACGCGGAGCCGGCGATCGCCCAGACGTCGTGGGTCCTCCACAGCGGAGCGACGCGGCGGGTCACCGGGTCTGGGCGGTCGCGGCCTGCCCATGGCGGGTGG
>DAHXNN010000158.1 GCA_027365385.1 Acidimicrobiaceae bacterium
CGGTCGTCGCTGCGGCCTCCGCTAGGGTGTCGGCCTCGGGGTCGGGCGGTCGCGTTGCCCGGGGGCGCGAAGTCATGTCGGAGGTGAGCACGGCGAGGACGGGCGGTGCCCTCGGCGCCCGAGCGACGGGCAGGCGTGCAGGAGCGCTCGCCGAAGGAGCGCTCGCCGAGGCCGGTGTCCGGGACCACCAGGGCGTGCAGCGGGTAGACCGCGCGCGCCTCGGCGGGCTCGGCTGGAGATGGCCGGCTCTCGGCGGGGCCGGCTCGGTGGCGATGGTGGTAGCAGGTCCAGGCCTGGTCGACCGCCGCACGATTGTCTGGTGGTACACGGTGCGGCTCCCGGCGGGCCACGCGGGCGACATGACGGTGTTCTACGCCGGCATGGCCGCGCTCGTGACTGCATGGCTCGGGGTCGGCGCGCTCCTGCGCCACACCGACAGCGTGCGGCCGGGGCATCTCCTCGCCGTGGGAGCGCTGTGGTGCCTGCCGTTGCTCGCCGGTCCGGCGCTGTTCAGCGGGGACAGCTACAGCTACCTCGCGCAGGGGATGATCCTCCATCTCGGTTTGAGCCCCTACCACGACGTGCCTCTCGTGCTCGCGCAACACGGTCAGGCGCGCCTGCTCGACGCTGTTTCGCCGTTCTGGCGGGACACGACCGCCCCCTACGGCCCGCTCTTCCTCGGCATCACGAGCGTCATCGACGGCGTCGTCGGTGGCGCCGACCTCGTCCTCGGCGTCGTCCTCCAGCGCCTCGTGGAGCTGGTCGGCATCGCGCTCGTGGCCGTGTCCGTACCGCGGCTCGCGCGCGGGCTCGGCACGGACCCGTGCATCGCCACCTGGCTTGCTGTCCTCAGCCCGCTCGTCCTTCTCGAGCTGCTCGCCGCGGGCCACAACGATGCCCTGATGACCGGTCTCATGGTCGCGGGCATCACGCTCGCCCTCGAGCGCCGTCCGATGCTCGGCATCGCGCTCTGCGCGCTCGGCGCGACCGTCAAGGCGCCGTCAGCCGTCGCGGTCGCCTTCGTCGCGCTGAGCTGGATGCGCGAGCAGCCGAGCCGGTCCGCGCGGGTCCGGGTGCTCCTCGTCTCGAGTGCCGTGACGCTCGGCGTCTTCGCCGCCGTGAGCGCGGTGACCGGCATCGGGCTCTCGTGGCTGACGCCCGCGGTGCTCTCCGCCCCGAGCAAGGTCCACCTAGCTGTCACCCCGTCGACTGCGCTCGGCTACACCGTCGGCCACGTGCTCGCGGGGCTCGGTGCCGGCGTGCACACCAAGGCGCTCGAGGCGGGCTTCGCCGCACTGTCGCTCATTCTCACCGCTGTCGTCGTGCTCGCCCTTCTGTGGCGGGTGCGGCGCGAGAGCCTCGTCGCCTCCCTCGCGGCGGTCCTCCTCGTGAGCGCGTTCTTCGGCCCGGCGACCTGGCCCTGGTACCTCACGTGGGGGCTCGCCCTCGCCGCGACGCTCCCGGCTGCGCAGCGCTCCCGGCTGCTCGCCGGAGCGGTGGCCTTGCTCGCCGTCGAGGTCAAGCCCGACGGGATCCTCGCGCTGCCGCGGGAGTCCGCGCCCGTAGTGCTCCTCGTGTACCTGCTGGTGGCCGTCACGGCCTGGCGGCTCGCGGGCCGGAGCGCCCGGGTCGAGGCGGTAGCGAGTCGGGAGGCGCAGCAGCGGTGACAGACGGTCCCGCCACGGTCCTAGCGCCGCCCAGACGAGTCGGAGGCGCTGCGAGCGTCACCGGCGCGACGGTTCGAGCCTGGTCCGGCAGAGCCCGCGACTCGGCCACCGTCGTCATCCCGGCACTGCTCGCCGGAGCGCTCGCGCTCCACGGCCTCGCTAGCCGGAGCATCTGGATCGACGAGTCGGCGAGCATCTCGATCGCGGCGCAGCACGGCCACGCGCTCTGGGCAGGGATCGCGCACGACGGTGGCAACATGCTCGTCTACTACCTCATGCTCCACGTCCTCGTCGGCTGGTTTGGCGACGGCATCGAGGTGGTGCGGCTCCCGTCCGTTGTCGCGACCGCGGCGACCGCAGGGCTGCTTGCGCTCGTCGCCCGCCGCCTTTGGGGGTCCCGAGCGGCGGTCGCCTCCGGCTTGCTCTCGGCGGTCAGCCTCCCGCTCGTGTTCTGGGGCCAGAACGCGCGCTCCTACGCGCTCATGGTGACATTCGTCACGGCGTCGTTCCTCGCGTTCGTCGTCCTCGTCGATCGCGACCGGCATGTCCCGGCGCCGCGCTGGGTCTGGCTCTCCTATGCGGTCGTCACGTCTCTTGCCTGCTACATGAGCTTCGTCGCGGTCCTCGTCGTGCCTGCGCAGCTGCTTTCCCTGGCCGTGCGGCGGCCTTCGGCGAAGACCGTGCGAGCCGTCGCCGGCGCGCTCGTCCTCGCGGGGATCTCGTGCATCCCTCTCGCCGTGCTTGCGACCCGGCGCGGCTCGGGGCAGCTGTTCTGGGTCGTCCGTCCGACGCTCGCAGGTCTCGGCCAGCTCGTCCACTCCCTCGCGTCCTCCGGCGTCCTGCCGAACTTTCCGCTCACCGCCACGAGCGACGCGTTGCTCGTGCTCACGGGTGTGCTCGTCGTCGCCGTGACGGCTGCAGGCATCGCGCGGCCGGCGGACCCGTGGTCGGCGACGGGACCGACCTGTGACGAGGGGTCGCTGGCGCCGCCGGGCCGAGACGGGCAGGCAACGGTGGTCTGGAGCCGCCGGGGCCGATGGACATGGGTGCTCGCGTGCGGCTGGCTCGTCGTGCCGGTCGTGCTCGGCGTCGCCGAGTCGTTCGTCGGCCAGTCGATATTCGTGCCCCGGAACTTCCTCATGTGCGTCCCGGCCGTCGCCCTCCTGCTCGGAGCGGGCCTCACGAGACCGCACGTCCCACGCGCGCTCGGGTGGTCGATCGTGGCCGTCCTGCTCGTGCTGCGCGGCCTGCAGGTGGCGCCCACCTACGGCGTCTCGCCGGAGAACTGGCGGGCCGCGACGTCCTACGTGGTCGCCCGGACGGAGCCGGGCGACTGCATCGCGTTCTATCCGTCCGACGGCCGCATGGCTGTCGACTACTACCTCGAGCGGGACCCGTCCTCCGAGGCACGCGCGCCGCGGCCGGTGCTGCCGAGCGTGCCGTTCGCCGAGGTGCGCGCCTACGTGGAGCAGTACGTCACGCTCTCCGGACGGCGACTGCGTGCCGTCGAGCGGTCCTGTCCCCGCCTTTGGCTCGTGACGAGCCACTCCGGGGAGCCTGACGGGACGTCTGCCTCGAAGGCGGACTACACACGCTTCGTGGCGCTCGTGGGCTCGTTGCAGCGCGCGTACAGCTCGACCCGCGTCGTGTCGTTTGGCTGGGCGAGCCCGGTGCGTGTCGAGCTTCTCGCGCACTGAGCCTCTCGCGCACTGAGCTTCTCGCGCACTGAGCTTCTCGCGCACTGAGCCTCTCGCGCACTGAGCCTCTCGCGCACTGAGCCTCTCGCGCACTGAGCCTCTCGCGCACTGAGCCTCTCGCGCACCGACGTCAGGGGCGTAGCGCTATCCCGACATAGGTCACCGCGCTCAACAGCACGAGAAGCGCCGTGCTGACAGCGACGAGCAGGGTGAAGCGCCGACCGGTCGCCTTGAAGGCGACCACCGCGACGACGGGGAAGGCGGTGATGAGCAGGCGTGGGTTGGGCGGCGTGTACTGCGAGGTGAGCGAGAGGAACGCTATCCCGAGCGTCCAGGCGATCGCCTCGGGCGTGATCGCTCGGCGCTGCTTAGCGAGGAGCACGAGCGCGTAGAGGAGGAAGACGGCGCCGGCGAGCCCGACGATGTAGTTGAGGTTGACGAGGTGGTAGTCGAAGTGGCTGAGAGATATCTCCTGGGAGAGGGTACGCACCTCCCGCGCGAGTGCGAACGGGGTCGTCCTCTCGCCCCAGCCGTAGCGCTGCGCGTCGAAGTTTGCGAAGGGCGTCCCGGTCCAGGCCCAGAAGAAGGCGCCGACCGACACGATCCCGACCGGCGCGAGCGCGGGAGCGACGAGGCTCCGAAGCGCCGAGCGGTCGCGCCAGCCGTGTCGGCGGATCTCGACGAACGACGCGACCGCGCACGCGAGCACCACGGCGACGGCGTCGGGGCCGATCGCGGTCGCTGCGCCGGCGAGGGTGCCCGCGAGGAGCCAGCGCCTGCTCCCGAGAGCGAGGAGGCAGCCGGCGACAAGTGGCAGCAGGAGCCCCTCGGAGTAGACCATCGAGAACACCACGGAGCCGGGGAACGCGCAGAGCACCACCACCACGCGCCGTGCGGCCGCGTCGCCCCACCAGCGGGCGGCCAGCCGCTGCACGAGGACGGTCGCGACGAGACCGCCGATTGCGGAGACGACGAGGCCGGACTCGAGCATCGGGAGGAACAGCACGTGAGCGACGAGCCACATGGTCATCGGGTAGAGGGGGAAGAAGCCGAGCGTGGTCTGCAGGTGCGACACGTGTGTCGGGTAGCCGTGGCGGGCGAGGGCTAGGTACCAGATGCCGTCCCAGTTCGAGAGCTCCGAGGCGAGGCTCCAGTGCTGGAGCACGCTGTCGACGACACCGAGGACGAGCAGCAGGAGCCTCGAGACCCCGTAGACGGCGAGAGGGAAGCGCAGCTCGCGCCATATCTCCGAGGCGCGAGCCGTGCGCCCCACCAGGGCGGAGGTGGCGACGCGGCCATCTACGCGCGAGGCGGGGGTGGTGCCGTCGGCAGGTCCGACCTTCGATC
>DAHXNN010000170.1 GCA_027365385.1 Acidimicrobiaceae bacterium
GATCGAGATGATGGACAAGCTCGCCATCAGCGCGGCGGAAGCTGCGGTCGACTGCCACTACCCAGATGGCGCAGGTGCCGTCCTCATCGTCGAGCTCGACGGACCGCATGCCGACGTCGATGCGTCGATCGCGGAGGTCGAGCGCCACTGCGGCGAAGCGGGCGCCTTCGCACTGCGCCACGCGCGAGACGATGCCGAGCGGGCCGGGATATGGAAGGGGCGCAAGTCTGCGTTCGCCGCCGTCGGCAGGATCAGCCCGGACTACATCGTCCAGGACGGCGTCGTCCCGAGGACCGAGCTGCCCGCAGTGCTCCGTGAGATCGCGCGCCTCTCGGCTGCCTCGGGCATCCGCGTCGCGAATGTCTTCCACGCCGGCGACGGCAACCTCCACCCACTCGTGCTGTTCGACGCGAACGTCGCCGGCGAGCTCGCCGGCGCTACCGAACTCTCGCATGCCATCCTCGACCTCTGCCTCGAGCACGGGGGGTCGATCACCGGCGAGCACGGGGTCGGTCTCGACAAGCGCTCTGCGATGGACGCAATGTTCGGCGCGGACGACCTCGACACGATGCAGATGCTCCGCTGCGCGTTCGACCCGCACGGGATCTGCAACCCCGGCAAGGTGTTCCCCACCCCGCGGCTCTGCGGCGAGAGGCCCGGCCGGCGCACCGGCCAGCACCCGCTGGTCGAGTCCGGGCTCGCCGAGCTGTACTGACAGCGACCGATGGCGACAGGGACCGACGGGCATCTCGCGACAGACCTGGGCACCGCGCTCGCCAAGGCGTGCCCTGCCGCGAGCGTGCACCCGGGCGGACCGGACGACACCGTCGACGGGGTGGTCCCCACGCTCGTCGCGTCACCGCGCTCGACGGCGGAGGTGGCAGCTGTCGTGTCGCTCGCCGCCGCGTACAGGTGCACCCTCGCCGCCCGAGGTGCGGGGACCAAGCTCGACTGGGGCCGGGCGCCCGAGAGCGTGGGGGTGCTCGTCGATCTGTCGCGGATGGACCGCGTGCTCGAGCACCAAGCGGGCGATTTCGTCGTGCGGGTGGAGGCCGGCACACGCCTCGACCGGCTCGCCCGGCACCTCGCGGTGACAGGCCAGCGGCTGCCTGTCGACGAGGTCGTCCCCGGCTCGAGCGTCGGCGGCGTGATCGCGACGGGTCTGTCCGGACCGTCTCGCCACGCCGACGGCGCGGTCCGGGACGTGCTCATCGGCGTCACGGTCGTACGCAGCGACGGGGTCGTAGCCCGCTCGGGCAGCAAGGTCGTGAAGAACGTCGCCGGCTACGACCTCGCGAAGCTCTTCACGGGCTCGTTCGGCACCCTCGGGATCGTGACCGAGGCGACCTTCCGGCTCCGTCCGATCCCGCGCTCGCGCCAGATCCTCGCGGCGACGCTTCCCGGAGAGGACGGGCTCGCCACTGCGCTCGCCGCGCTACGCGAGAGCCAGATCGCCCCCACTGCGATCGAGATCGACCGCAGTGGGGTTCACGGCGCGGGTCACGGTGCCATCGAGATCGCCGTCCTTATCGAGGGCGACGAGCGACCTCTGGCGGAGCGCACCGAGGTCTGCCGCGCTCTTCTCGCGCCCGCAGCTGGAACGCGACGCGCTCCCGACCACACCGCCGCCGCTCGCGCCCAGGTCACAGCGCCGGCGTGGTGGGGCAGGATCCCCGGTCCCGTGTCGATCAAGGTGACGATCGCTCCAGCCCTCGTGCCCGATCTCCTCGCCGACCTCGCTGCGTGCGCACGCTCGCGCGAGATCGTGCTCACGGTCCGCGGCTCGGCCGCCGACGGCGTGCTCTGGGTCGGCTGCTCGCAGCTCGGCGATCCCGCGGGCGTCGGCGAGGTGCTCGCCGTGGCACGCGCACGGTGCGCGGGTACCGGCGGAGGTGCCATGCTGCTGCGGGCACCTGCGGAGACCAAGGCCGCTCTCGACTGCTGGGGGCCCGTGCGCGGCCTCGAGATGATGCGGAGGGTGAAGGCGTCGTTCGACCCCGAGAGGCTCCTCGCACCGGGCCGCTTCGTCGGAGGGATCTGATGGGACGTGACATCCGAGCGCACCCGGGCTCGCCGGGCAGCGACGCGGACCGACGACCGAGGCTCGACCTCGTCGAGGACTGCGTCCACTGCGGCTTCTGCCTGCCGAGCTGCCCCACCTACGTCCTGACGGGCGAGGAGGCCGACTCGCCACGCGGCAGGATCCACCTCGTCGGCCAGGTCCTCGGCGGCGCGCCGATCGCCGGCGCGCCGCAGCTCCACCTCGACCGGTGCCTGTCCTGCATGGCGTGCGTGACCGCCTGCCCCTCGGGTGTGCGCTACGGGGAGATCGTCACCGATGCCAGGGCGCAGGTCGAGCGCGAGGTCCGAAGGGGCCCGCGCGACCGCCTCCTCCGGGCGGCGATCTTCGCGCTCTTCCCCTACCCGCGACGGCTCCGCGTCGCGAGGTCATTGCTCGCCGCTGCCGAGCGCTCGGGGCTGCGGCGCCTGCTCCGGCGGGCGCCGATCGCCAGGCACACCCCGGAGCTGCTGCGCACGCTGGACTCGCTCGCTCCTCGACTCGGCCCTGTCGAGCACCTCCCGCCCCTCGTGCGCGCAGCAGAGCCGCGGCGGACGAGCGGCGCGAGGGTCGGCCTTCTCACCGGGTGCGTCCAGAGCGTGCTGTTCTCCGGCGTCAACACCGCCACGGCGCGCGTGCTGGCCGCGGAGGGGTTCGACGTCGTCGTGCCTGGAGCGCAGGGCTGCTGCGGCGCGCTGTCCTGCCATGCCGGGCGGGAGCGGGAGGCAGCCGAGCTCGCGAGGAGGACGATCGACTGCTTCGACGCGGCCGACGTCGACACGGTCGTGGTCAACGCGGCGGGCTGCGGCTCGGCGATGAAGGAGTACGGCCGGCTGCTGCGCGATGATCGCGCCTATGCACGCCGAGCGGCAGATCTCTCCGCGCGGACGCGAGATCTCAGCGAGCTGCTCGGCGCAGCCGGCACCCGCGCGCCGCGAGGACGGCTCGACGTGACTGTCGCCTACCACGACGCATGCCACCTCGCGCATGCCCAGGGGATCCGGGAAGCTCCTCGTGCGCTCCTCGCAGAGATCCCCGGGCTCGAGCTACGCGAGGTCGCAGAGCCGGACCTGTGCTGCGGATCGGCCGGCGTCTACAACCTCCTCGAGCCCGGCACGGCGCGCCGGCTCGGTGCGCGCAAGGCGGCGGGCGTGCTCGCAACGGGCGCTGACGTCCTCGTCGCGGCCAACCCTGGCTGCCTGATGCAGATCCGGGCCGCTTGTGGCGACGCCGACTCCACGATGACCTTCTCCCACATCGCCGAGGTGCTCGACGCGTCGCTCCGCGCGGCCTGCGGCGACACCGCCGGCTGAGATTCCCGGTCGAGATCGATGGTGCGCGAGGTCCGGTCGGACGCAGCACAGCGCGCCGGCTCTGCGCCCACCCCCGAGCGCCGACGCCCCGACGCGGCAGCGGGGCCGGTCGCTCCGGTCGAGGTCTCCGCGGCCGAGCCACCGGCGGG
>DAHXNN010000193.1 GCA_027365385.1 Acidimicrobiaceae bacterium
CGTGCCGACGGGATCACACGGCTGCACGCACGGGCGGGCGGGCGAGCGGCGAGCGGCGAGGCCGGGCTCGTGCCCAGCACGACGCACGACACGAAGCGCTCGGGGGACGTCCGCTGCCGCCTCTACGCGTTGAGCGAGCTCGCTGCGCCCTTCGAGGCGGGCCTGCGGCGCTACCGCGAGCTGCTCGGCGCCGCGACCGGTCCCGGCGGTGATCTTGGCACTGGCGCCGGCGATGCGGGGCGCGCTGGCGCCGCCGCGCGCTCACTTGCACTCACGAGGCTCCTCGCCCAGACGATCCTCGCGATGCTCCCGGCGGCCGACGATCGCTCGTCAGGCGGCAGTCGCTCGTCCGGCGACGACGCGTACGGCGAGCTCTCCTCGCGGATCGGTGCAGCGATGGTGAAGGGAGAGCGCGAGGCCGGGATCGTCACGACCTGGGACCATCCCGACGTCTCGGCGGAGGGCCTGATCGGCGAGCTCGTCGAGCGCTCCTTCGCCCGGCAAGGGCAGCTCGTCCGTGCAGCCTTCGGTGCGCTCGTCGACGACGTGGCGCGTCTCGGAGCGACCCTCAGCCTGTCGGCGGTGCTCCTCCGCTCGACGCTGCCCGGTGCACCGGACTGCTATCAGGGTGACGAGGCGTGGAACCTCGCCCTCGTGGACCCTGACAATCGACGCAGTGTCGACTTCGCAGCCCTCGGCGCCAGGCTCGCCGCGCTCGGGCTGTCACCGCTCGGCGTGCCAGGCTCGAATGCGTCACGACCGGCTGTGCCGGGGCCGAGCGTGCCTGGGATCGTACGCCCCGACGGGGTCGCTGCTCGTTGCCGCGTCGCATGGCGCACCGGCGACGTCAAGCTCCTGGTGACGGCGAGCGTCCTCGAGGGGCGGCGTGCCTGGTCGGACGGCTTCGGCAGGGATGCCGCCTACAGAGGCGTCGAGGCCGTCGGGCCTGCCTCTGCGTCTGTCGTCGCGTGTGCCCGGGCCGCTTCCGGCCACGGGCCATGGGCAGTCGGGATCGCGACCCGCCTCCCGTCGCACCTGGACGCCCCTGCCGGAGACCTTCCCGCCGGGAGGAGCTCCTACGGCTCGACCGAGCTCGTGCTGCCCGCCGGTGCCGGGAGACGGTTCGTCGAGGCGTGCACCGGCAACGTGGTGGAGGCATCCGGAGGCCGGGTCGCCGTCGCCGAGGCATGCACGGAGCTACCGGTCGCCCTGCTCCTGCCCGCCTGAACGTGCGGCCATCGCCCGGCGCGCCACGGGGACGTAGCCGAGCGCCGCCACGAACGAGAGCACGAGGGCAGGCACGACGAGCACGAGCGCGACGTCGTGGAGCGCCCCAGCCCATCCCTCCGGCCCGTGACCGAGCAAGAGCAGGGGGAAGCAGACCATGAGCCCGAACGTCGCAGCCTTGCCCGTGAAGCTGACGTCGATCCGCGGCGCTCCGAGCCCAGCCAGCACCACCACCGTGCCCGCGACGAGCGCCTCTCTCGTGATCACCGCCACGGCGAGCCATGTCGGCACGGCTCCGTAGACGATCATCGAGACGATCGCCGCCGCGAGCAGCATGCGATCCGCCACCGGGTCGAGCACCTTGCCAAGGGTCGTCACCTGGTCGTAGCGCCTTGCGATGTAGCCGTCCGCGAAGTCCGTGGCGCCTGCGACAGCCAGCACGACGGTGGCAAGGACACGGTCGCCCTCCCACATCAGCGTGTAGACGTAGACGCCGACGAGGAGGATGCGAGACAGCGAGAGCACGTTCGGCACGGTGGCGATCCGACCGAGGTCACCGGGCTCTCCGACACCCTGCGGCGAGACCGCATGCGACGGCAGACCACGGGCGTTCGCGGTCAAGCGACGGCAACCTCTCCAGAAGCGCTGCACGACCCAGTGGCCGCCGGGTCGACGCGCGCCGGGTCGACGCGCGCCGGGCGGAGCGCGGCGTCAGGAGCACCGCCCGCTCTCATGGCCGCGTGAGCACGACGACCGAGCGCTGCTCGACCGCGAACGTCTGTGCGGCTCCGAGCACCGTATGCCCGGGCTCGAGGAACGGCTGCTCGTCGCGCGCTGTATCGAGGACGTAGGACCAGGCCGAGCCGAAGCGCTCGTCGGGGAGCGTGAAATCGATCGGCTCCCAGTAGGAGTTGAGGACGACGAAGAAGCTGTCGTCTCGCGTGCGCTCGCCGAGCACGGGCGACACCGGGAGCTCGCCGCCGTTCAAGAATATGCCGATCGACTTCGCGAAGCTCACCTGCCAGTCGCCGTCCGACATCTCCTTGCCCTCGGGCGAGAACCACGCGATGTCGCTCACACCCGCACCGTGGAGCGGTCGACCCTGGAACCAGCGCGGCCTGTGGAACACCGGGTGGTCGTTGCGCAAGGCGGTCAGCTTACGCGTGAAGTCGAGCAACGACTCGTCGGCACCCGCCCAGTCGAGCCATGAGACCTCGTTGTCCTGGCAGTAGGCGTTGTTGTTCCCGCGCTGCGACCGGCCGATCTCGTCGCCCGACAAGAGCATCGGCACCCCTTGCGAGACGAACAGGGTCGCGAGGAGGTTCCGCACCTGGCGCCTGCGCAGGGCGCAGATCTCCGGTTCGTCTGTCTCCCCCTCCACGCCGCAGTTCCAGGAGCGGTTGTGCTCCTCGCCGTCGTGGTTGTCCTCCCCGTTGGCGTCGTTGTGCTTGTCGTTGTAGGAGACGAGGTCCTTGAGGGTGAACCCGTCGTGGCAGGTGACGAAGTTGACGCTCGCCCAGGGCTTGCGCCCGTTGTGGCCGTAGAGGTCCGAGCTACCGGTGAGCCGGTAGGCGAGCTCGGGGAGCGTGCGGTCCTGACCCCGCCAGTAGTCACGGACGCAGTCGCGGTACTGACCGTTCCACTCCGACCACAGGGGTGGGAAGTTGCCGACCTGGTAGCCGCCTTCACCGACGTCCCAGGGTTCCGCGATGAGCTTCACCTGGCTGATGACCGGGTCCTGCTGGATGATGTCGAAGAACGCCGAGAGTCGGTCGACCTCGTGGAGCGTGCGGGCGAGTGCCGCCGCGAGATCGAAGCGGAAGCCGTCGACGTGCATCTCGGTCACCCAGTAGCGCAGCGAGTCCATGAGCAGCTGCAGCACGTGCGGGTGCCGGACGTTCAAGGTGTTGCCCGTGCCCGTGTAGTCGACGTAGTAGCGCGGGTCCTCGGCGAAGAGCCGGTAGTACGCGGCGTTGTCTATCCCTTTGTACGACAAGGTGGGCCCGAGGTGGTTGCCCTCGGCGGTGTGGTTGTAGACGACGTCGAGGAGCACCTCGATGCCTGCGGCATGCAATGTCTTGACGAGCTGCTTGAACTCCTGCACCTGCTGGCCGAGCGAGCCCGCGGAGCTGTAGTCCGCATGCGGGGCGAGATAGCAGATGGAGTTGTAGCCCCAGTAGTTTCGCAGGCCGCGCTCGACGAGATGCTGCTCGTGGACGAACTGGTGGACCGGCTGCAGCTCCACCGCCGTGACACCGAGCGAGACGAGATGGTCGATCACGGCCGGTGTCGCCAGCCCTGCGTAGGTGCCGCGCAGGGCCTCCGGCACCGCAGGGTGCAACGCGGTCATCCCCTTGACGTGGAGCTCGTAGACCGTCGTCTTGTGCCACGGTGTCTCCGGCGGGCGGTCGTTCCCCCAGTCGAAGAACGGGCTCACGACGACCGAACGGGGCATCGCAGGCGCGCTGTCGGACCGGCTCAACCGGAGCTCGTCTCCGAGTTGGTGCCCGAACACCGACCGCCGCCACCTGAGCGCGCCGTCGACGGCCTTGCCGTAGGGATCGAGCAGGAGCTTGTCGGCGTTGCATCGCAGCCCTTGCGCTGGTCGCCACGCCCCGTGCACGCGGAACCCGTAGCGCTGCTCCGGGCCGACGCCCAGCAGGTACCCGTGGTGGATGCGGGCCGTCTCGTCGGGAAGCTCGTAGCGCGTCTCGTGACCAGAGGCGTCGAACAGGCACAGCTCGACACGCTCGGCGACGTCGGAGAACAGCGAGAAGTTCGTCCCCACCCCGTCGTAGGTCGCACCGAGCGGGTACGCCTTGCCAGGCGAGAGGACGTGCACCGGTCGTTCCATCACGCCAGGTTAGGCGGCGTCCAGGCAACCACCCGAACTCATCGCAGCGCGGTCGACCGGCTGACGCCCGGGTCCGGGCGCCTGCCGGTACGGGCCGTCAGGCTGGGCGGACGTTGGCCGCCTGGAGCCCTTTCTGACCCTCTTGGACCTCGAACTCGACTGCCTGACCCTCTTCGAGGCTGCGGTAGCCGGTCATCTGGATGGCGGAGTGGTGGACGAACACGTCCGCTCCGTCAGACTGGGAGATGAAGCCGAAGCCCTTCTCCGCGTTGAACCACTTGACTGTTCCGGTCGCCACTTCGGCGATCCCCCTTCTTTCGATGGTACTAGCTGCGAGAGGGACCTACCCGTGCGACCAACACCGGACCGGGGGCTGCCGGCACGTCCCTACGGACGCCACCTGCCGTGCCTCCGGCTGCCGCCGCCAGCTGTTCGAGCTTGCCTTACCCTCGTGCGGGACGCTAGCAGCCCGGCAGCTCCGCGTCACGAGGTGACCCGGACCGGGTCCGCCCCGAGACCGGCCCGGAGGTCGGCCCGGGCACGGTCGAGCTGCTTGCGCACGGTCGAGCTCGCGATGCCGAGTGCTCGACCCGCCTGCTGCGGCGACATCTCCGCGACGAGACAGAGCACTGCGCACGCCCGGCGACCCGGAGGCATGGCACCAAGCACCGCGTCGACGCTCGCCCGCAGTGTCGCCTCGGCGGCTACCGGGTCGTCGGTGTCCGACCCCGAGGGCAACGCAGCACGCCCGACCGACGTCATATCGGCCACGAGGGTCTCCTGCCTTCGCCACGACCGGCGGGACAGCCGGAACGCGACGGTGAAGACGTAGCCGGCAGGGCTCGACCCCGCCCGGACCCTCCGCCAGCGCCCGAAGGTCCGTGCGAAGGCCTCCTGAGCCACGTCCTCTGCCGTCGCGCGCCCGAGACCGCCTAGCTCGAGCGCTCGCACGAGGCGCGGATAGTGCTGCTCGTAGAGGGCGACGAAATCACCCGCCGTCTCGTCCCCCCGGGCCGTCGCTATCCCTCCAGCTTGGCGCATGTGCCCGGTGCAGCCGCGGCGACCGGTACAGCGACCGCCGGCTCCCTGCCGAGGAGCGTCCCGCCTGCACCGAAGGAGCGGACGGTCACCGGCACCCCGGCCGCCGGCTCGGGTGCTCGCCGCGCTCCGGCCGGTAGGAGCACGCCGAGCAGCGCCCATCCGCCGTGCGGCACCATGGAGGTGCTGCCCGCTCCTCCGACGGACACTGCCACACGTCGCACGTCGCGTCCGGCGGACGCGACGACGACGACCATAGGTGCACCCTCGGCTCCACCGACGACCCATGCTCGGTACGAGAGCGCCAGCGCACTGGTCGCGGCCTGTCCCGGCAAGACCACGAGCTCGGCGACCGCGCCGGCGTCGGACACCTCAGCCACCAGCGATCCCGGCACCTCGCAGCGGCCGGTGGCCTGGTCACGAGCGGTAGCGAGGTAGGCGCGCACGTCGACCGGCCCGGCATGGACGAACAGCCTGCGCAGCCCTGCGGAAGACAGGACCGGCGCCAGAGGGCCCCTGGTGCGGGGAGTCTCGACCGGGGACGCAGCGCCAGGCTGGGCCGCGGCCGACCGGCCCGGGACGAGCGCCCGCTCGTCGACGAGCGGGAGGTGGGCTCGCCCGTGTCCCGCGTCGGCCAGCGACGCCACAGGGGCGCCCGGCGGCGTCCGGGCGAGCGCGAGCGCGCCGGTGGCGAGCGACACTGCCGCCACGAGCAAGGCGGACGCCGCCACGCGCCGCATCCTTCTCGTCGAGCGACGATGGTGACGCGCCACGATCGCTCCGAGCGTCCCCGCGTCGGCGGGAGGTCCGCCCTCGTCGAGCAACACGGCGAGCCGGACCTCCGGATCGCTCACCTCTGCTGGCCGGCGCAGGCCGAGCCGACGTCGCGTGGTCGACGTCCTCCCGTCACGAGCTCAGCTCACGAGGGAGTAGACGACCTGGACCTGCACCGAGAGCTGCTCGCTGCCGCCCTGCACCGGCACGGGCGACGGGCCGGCTCCGTGGACGGCGAAGCTCGTGCCCGGCGTCACGACATTGCTCCCCTGCTGCTCCTGGTCGACGATGCTCACCACCGGACCGAGCTTCGCGCCTGCTGCCGACGCGAGCACCTCGGCGCGCGCCTCGGCGTCGCGGACCGCAGCGGCTCGCGCCCCGGCGAGAAGGGCCGAGGTGTTCGAGATCGAGAAGGAGATCCCCTCGATCTGCGCGTCGTTGCCCGCGGCGTGCGCCGCGGCGTCGATGACGGCCCCCGACCGTGCGAGGTCGCGGACAGTGACGGTGAGATTGTCGCTCGCCTGGTAGCCAGTGACCTTCCCGTTGCTGTCGAGGTTGGGCTGGAGGCTCAAGCTGGACGTCTGCATATCGGCCTTCGCGACGCCGGCGGACGCGAGGACGGCTTCGATGGCGGCGACCTCACGGTTGTTCTGGTCGAGGGCGCCAGTCGCGCTCGGGGAGTTGGTCGTCGCACCTACCTGCACGGTGAGCGTGTCCGGCGTCCCGTCGACAGTCGCCGTTCCGGTCACGGTGACGCGGGCTCCGGCGGCGGCGCCCGTCGACCCCGACGCTGTCGCAGCCGTCAGCTCTGCCCGGTCGGCGGCTCCCCGGCCAGAGTCGCCCGTGACGAGAAGGCCGGCGGCGAGAAGGCCGGCGGCGAGACCGACCGCACCCGCGAGCCCAGCCGCTGCGCCGGCGAACGATCGGCGGCGACCTCGTGAGGCGACCGGAGGTGTCCCACCGGCACCTGGTCGAGCAGCCACGGCGTCCGGCGACGCCTCAGGGGGTCGTCCCGGCGGCAGCTCCGGCGTCAGTCCCGACGAAGGCTCCATGGCTCTCAGCTCCGTTCTCACGGCCGGCGCGGTGCTCGCCGTCGGCGGAGGGCACCCGTGGCGGTGCCCCGCCAAGTACAAAGCCCGGCGAGGCCCATTTCGCGTACGAGCGATCGCGGAGCCGATCGAGGCGAGCACGCACGGCACGGCACGGCACGGCACGGCACGGCACGGCACGGCACGGCACGGCACGGCACGGCACGGCACGGCGAAAGAGCGTGCTCGCCGCGGCGGCGCGTTACATTCTGCCGTCGCCACGTGGACGGCAACACGGATGTGGCGAGATGTGGCGAGGACGAGGCGACCCAGGAGTGCCGACCGTGACGAGCTGGTTGTACGACACCGTCGTATGGACGGGCAGTTGGAAGGCGGGCGAGGACTGGGCCGAAGACACCTTCACCCCCGGGCTCGTGGCGATGCTCACGACGAAGGGCCGCGAGGGCTGGGAGCTCGTCAACTTCGGCCGGGTGGACCACCTCGGCTCGCCGAACCCCGAGCAGGTCGTCTTCGTCTTCAAGAAGCCGCTCCGCTGAGGTGCCGTGCGGACGGCGTCAGCGGCGGACCTGGGTGCCCGCCGGTCCGTCCTCCACGATCCAGCCGCGTTCCTCGAGCTCCGCACGCAGGCTGTCCGCCGCGGCATAGTCCCGGCCCGCGCGTGCGGCGTCACGCCGGTGGATGATCCGAAGCACCTCGTCGCTCGCCTGCTCCGCAGCTCGAGGTTCGAGCCCGAGCACGGCGAGGAGCTCGAGTGCGGCCCTGCCGAGCGCCAGACCCCCGACGGCGTCTCCCCCGTCGAGGAGCACGTTCGCGCGGCGCACTGCCCCGAGCAGGCCGGCGAGCGCCCGCGGGGTGCCGAGGTCGTCGTCCATCGCCTCGGCAAACGTCGCCCTCTCGGCCGCGCTCACCTCCGAAACGCTCCCGACGGCCTCGCGCGTCGCACGGGCGTCCGCTTCGCGCTCGACACGACCGATCCGTCGGGCGAGCTCGTCCACGCGAGCGAGGGCTGACGCGGCGTCGTCCAGCGTCGCCGGGCTGACCTCCAGCGGCGAGCGGTAGTGCGCGCGTAGCACGAGGAGCCGGTAGGCACGCGGATCCGCGCCGGCGACGAGCTCCGCGAGGTCCATGACGTTGCCGAGTGACTTCGACATCTTCTCGCCCCCGACCATCACGAGGCCGTTGTGGACCCAGCGACGGGCGAATGTCCGCCCGACCGCGACTGCCTGGGCGCGCTCGTTCTCGTGGTGCGGGAAGACGAGGTCGAGACCACCACCGTGGAGGTCGAAGCCGTCGCCGAGCAACGCTAGGGACATGACGACGCACTCGGTGTGCCAGCCTGGCCGGCCCGGGCCGAACGACGAGGGCCACGTCGGCTCGTCCGGCTTGGCCTTCTTCCACAGCGCGAAGTCGACCGGGGAGCGCTTCTCGTCGGAAACCGCGACCCGGGCCCCGGCACGCAGGCTATCGAGGCTCTGGTGCGCGAGGAGGCCGTAGCCCTCGACGGCATCGCACGAGAGGTAGACGCCGTCGGACGTCTCGTAGGCGACGCCGCGCGCCACCAGGTCGGAGACGAGGTCCGCCATCTCCGCGACGTAGTCGGTCGCATGCGGGACCTCGCTCGGTCGCCGCACGCCCATCGCGTCCATCGCCCCCCACCACTGCTCCTCGGACTCCGCGGCGACGTCCCTCCAGTCGCGTCCTTCGGCCGCTGCACGGGCGATGATCTTGTCGTCGACGTCGGTGACGTTGGAGACGTGCCGCACGACGTAGCCGCTGCGCTCGAGGTAGCGTCGAAGGACGTCGTAGACGAGGACGAACCGACCGTGGCCGACGTGCGGGGGACCGTAGACGGTCGGACCGCAGACGTAGAGCCCGATAGCTCCGGGATCGCGCGGGTCGATCGGGGCGACGGCACCCGTCGCTGTGTCGTGCAGGCGGAGCACACGGGTACCGTACTAGGCCGATGCCCGACGACGACCAGCCCGACGTGCCCTACCAGCCGGAGCAGCACGCTCCCCGTGACCGGCCGAGCGGCGCGGGATCTCCGGGAGCGCCGCCGCCTCCACGGCGCGATCGTGCCGGCACTGGCGTGCCCGAGCGCCCCGGGCTCGACGGCCTCGAGACCCGATGGACAGCGTCCTGGGAGGCCCGGGGAACATACTCCTTCGACCGGAGCCGGCCGCGCGCCGAGGTGTTCTCGATCGACACGCCGCCTCCGACGGTGTCCGGCTCGCTCCACGTCGGCCACGTGTTCTCCTACACCCAGACCGACGCGGTCGCCCGCTACCAGCGCATGCGTGGCAAGACGGTCTTCTACCCGATCGGATGGGACGACAACGGCCTGCCCACCGAGCGACGCGTCCAGCACTACTTCGGCGTCCGCTGCGACCCGTCCGTCCCCTACGAACCGCACTTCACGCCCCCGGCCACACCTCCGGCAGCGCCCCTGCCGATCTCCCGACCCAACTTCGTGGAGCTGTGCCGCAGGCTCACCGCCGAGGACGAAGGCGTCTTCGAAGAGATGTTCCGCCGGCTCGGTCTCTCCGTCGACTGGAGCACGCGGTACACGACCGTCAGCGCCCGGGCCCAACGCGCCTCGCAACGGGCCTTCCTCCGCCTCGCGGCACGCGGTCAGGCCTACCGCCACGAGGCACCTACGCTCTGGGACGTCGACTTCGCCTCGTCGGTCGCCCAAGCCGAGCTCGAGGATCGTGAGGTCACGGGGGCATACCACAGGCTGCGCTTCGTCCGAGCCGGCGCGGCCTCGGTCGAGATCGAGACGACCCGTCCCGAGCTCCTGCCAGCGTGCGTGGCTCTCGTCTCCCACCCCGACGACGACCGGTACCGCGCCCTCGTCGGGACGACAGTTCGGACGCCGCTGTTCGGTGTCGAGGTGCCGGTGCACGCACACGAGCTCGCGGACCCCGAGAAGGGCTCGGGGATCGCGATGGTCTGCACCTTCGGTGACCTGACGGACGTCACCTGGTGGCGCGAGCTGAAGCTCGCGACGCGCACTGTGGTGGGTCGCGACGGTCGCCTCGAGCCGGTCAGCTTCGGGACACCCGGCTGGGAGTCTGCGGACGTAGCTCGCGCGCAGGAGTCCTACGCGCAGCTCGAAGGGCTGACGGTCCGGCAAGCGCAGCGGCGCATCGTCGAGCTGCTCGCCGGCAGTGGCGACCTCGTCGGCGGTCCGCGGCCGATCACGCACCCCGTGAAGTTCTACGAGAGGGGCGACCGCCCGCTCGAGATCGTCTCCTCCCGCCAGTGGTACGTCGCGACGACCGCGATGCGCGGCCGGCTCCTCGAGCTCGGCCGCGAGCTCGCATGGCACCCGGAGTTCATGCGCCAGCGCTTCGAGTCGTGGGTCGAAGGCCTGACGGGCGACTGGAACATCTCCCGCCAGCGCTTCTTCGGTATCCCCTTCCCGGTCTGGTACCGGCTCGACGAGCACGGGAGCCCCGACGACTCGGCACCGTTGTTCGCCGCCGAGTCGGATCTGCCCGTCGACCCCTCCGTCGACGTCCCGGGCGGCTACAGCGCGAGCCAGCGCGACGCTCCGGGGGGGTTCACGGGCGACCCGGACGTCATGGACACCTGGGCGACCTCGTCGCTCACCCCGCAGATCGCAGGGGGGTGGGAGGACGACCCCGAGCTGTTCGCGCGGGTCTTCCCGATGGACCTCCGCCCCCAGGCGCACGAGATCATTCGCACCTGGCTGTTCTCGAGCGTCGTCCGCTCCGAGCTCGAGCACGGTTGCCTTCCGTGGCACGACGCGGCGATCTCCGGCTGGATCCTCGACCCGGACCGCAAGAAGATGTCGAAGTCGAAGGGAAACGTCGTCGTCCCGAACGAGCTCCTCGAGGCGCACGGCACCGACGCCGTCCGCTACTGGGCCTGCTCCGCGAGGCTCGGCGTCGACACGATCTTCGACGAGCAACAGATGAAGATCGGGCGTCGGCTCGCGATCAAGATCCTCCAGGCGACGAAGTTCGCGATCTCGCGGCTCGAGGGTGCCACAGGGACGGGCGCTGAGACCGGTCACGGTGGCGACTCCGGCGGTGGCGATGGCGTTGACGACGACTCTGGCGATGGCACGATCCACCCCGTCGACGCCGCGATGCTCGCGCGGCTCGCCACCGCAGTCCGCGAGGCCACCGAGGCGTTCGACGGCTTCGAGCATGCCCGCGCGCTCGAGCGCACGGAGCAGTTCTTCTGGTCCTTCTGCGACGACTACCTCGAGCTCGTCAAAGGCCGCGCCTACCGCGACACGCCGGGCTCGGGCTCCGCACGTGCGGCGCTCGAGGTCGCTCTCGGCGTGTTGCTCCGCCTGTTCGCTCCTTTCCTGCCTTTCGCGACCGAGGAGGCCTGGTCCTGGTGGCACGACGGCTCGGTGCACAGCGCAACCTGGCCCGGGCCCGCCGACCTCGGGGCTCCCGTGTCGGCGCGACCCGAGCTGCTCGACGCCCTCGGGGGCGTGCTCCGCGAGGTCCGGCGCGCCAAGACCCTCGCGAAACGGTCGATGCGCTGGCCCGTCGCGTCGCTCGCCGTCAGCGCTCCCGCAGCTCTCCTCGAGCTGCTCGAGCTCGGTCGGGGGGACCTCCTGGAAGCGTCGAACGCCTCGGGTCTCGAGCTCACGGTCGGCGACGGCGAGGCGCGTGTCACGGTCCTGCTCGCCGACGGGTAAGACTGGGACGGTCGCCGGCATCGACGCCGGCTCGACGACACCACCAAGGAGACGCCGATGAGGCCCGAGAAGTGCCACTTCGCGAGGCTGATCGGAGCAGCTGCGACGGCAGCCATCGGTGCGACCGCTCTTGCCGGATGGGGCGTCCAAGCAGTGGCAGCGCAGCACCGCGCCACGGGGATCGCGAGCCTTCCGGCCACCGCGATCCTCACGAGAAGCGCCGCCGCCCTGGCGCACGAGAACGCGATCGCGATCACGGGCTCGATGCACCTCGGTCCGGAGACGATCGTCCTGAGCGTGCGGTCCTCGAGGCGTGGCGCGGACGTCGCGGGCGACATCGACATCAAGACAGGTTCGACCAACTCTGGCACCGTGCACTTCGTCGACGTCGGAGGGAACGTCTACCTCGAGGCTGCCGCACCGTTCTGGCGCCAGGAGATGGCCTCCGGGGGGAGCTCGGCGCCGGGGGGAGCGGTCGCGACGGCCGTGCTGTCGAAGCTCGCGGGCCACTGGATCGAGATCGGCGGCGCGGAGGCGAAGTCGTTCTCGAGCGGGTTCGGTGGGCTGACAGAGCCCGGGAAGTTCGCCCAGGGTCTGCTCACCGGCAACGGCAAGCTCACCAAAGAGGCCCCCAGGGTCCTCCGTGGGCGTCGCGTCCTGCCGATCGCCTCCTCGGCCGGCGGCACGATCTTCGTCTCGCTATCCGGAGCACCCCTGCCCGTCGGGATCGTCGGAACCCAGGTCGCCGGTGGAAAGCGCGTCTCGGCGGACGTCGCCTTCAGCTACCCGGCGTCACTCACCATCACGCCCCCCTCGGGAGCGTTGACGCTCTCACAGATCGTCAAGTCTCTCCTCGGCTAGCCCTCGTCGCTCGCCGGGCGGACGCGTAGAGATCCTGCGGGTCGTCGCCATAGGCGCGCATCGGTGGCAGCACCGACGGGAATACTGTTGACATCACTACAGTTGCACCGACGGTCCCGATCGCACGCGAGGAGGCCCCGATGAGCCCTGCTACCGATGCGACTGCACCTGCAGATGCCACTGCACCTACCGCCCAGGCCGACAGCAGCCGCCTCGCTCTTCGTGCCGGACTCGGCTTCCGGCTGAGCCGGACGGCACGAGCGCTACGCCAGAGCTGGGCCGAGGAGCTCCTGCCGCTCGCGCTCACTCCCCCCCAGGCTGCCGTGCTCCGCGGTGTCACGGAAAGCCCCGGATGCTCCCTCCGGGCGCTCTCCCGGATCCTCGGCACAGACCCGACGAACGCGAAGCGTTGCGTCGACGAGCTCGAGGGCCGCGGCCTGCTGGAGAGCCGCGGCCGACGCGGCGACCGACGACCGCTCATGCTCCACGTCAGCCCGGCGGCCGAGGCGCTCGTCGCGCAGATCGACCATCTGGTCACTGCGCAGGAGCAGCGCCTCGTAGGAGCGATCGGGCCGTCCGGGTGCGAGGCCGTCGCCGTCGCGTTGACCTCGCTCGAGCTGCACCTCGGCCTCGGCCTCGACCCGGCCCCGGGTCCGGGTCCGGAGGGCGATCCAGACCACGACCCGGAGGAGACGACATGAGCCCGCACCCGACACCCGATGCCACGCCTCCGAGCGACACTCCCGAAGGCGAGTGGCACTGGGACAGGCACTACGCAGAGAACCCCTGGCCGACCATGCCCGACGACGCTCTCGTCGCTCACGTCGCCGCGCTGGAGCCAGGCGCCGCCGTCGACCTCGGATGCGGACCCGGACGCAACGCCGTGTTCCTCGCCCGCCGTGGATGGGCGGTGACGGGCGTCGACGCCTCCTCCGTCGGTCTCGCGCAGGCACAAGAGCGTGCCAGGACCGCCGGCGTCGAGATCCACACCGTCCTCTCCGACATCGTCTCTTACCTCGCCAGCGGACCTTCGTTCGACCTCGTCGTCCTCGCGAACATCCACGTGCCCTCGGTCGAACGGGCGACGCTGCTCGCGTCCGTGGCGAAAGCGGTTGCCCCGGGTGGCCACCTGTTCGTCGTCGGACACCACCTCGATTCCCTCGGCCGAGGTGGCCCGCCCGACCCGGACCGCCTCTACACCGAGGAGCGCCTCGCGGATGCGTTCCCCGGCCTCACCGTCGAGCAGATGGAGCGCCAAGAGCGGCACCACGACGCGGACGGGCCACCGCTCGTCGACCTCGTCGTCTGGGCCGCCCGTCCAGGAGGGGCAGTGTGAGCACGTTATTTGCGCCCGTGGCACCGGACCTCGCCTCGCAGCACAAGAGGGGTCTCGGCCCCGCGCTGGCCGTCATCGCGGCGGCGCAGCTCATGGTCATGCTCGACCTGACCATCGTCAACATCGCCCTGCCGTCCATCCAGCGCGAGCTGGACTTCTCCTCGACGAACCTCGCCTGGGTGATCGACGCCTACGTGCTCGTCTTCGGTGGGCTGCTCCTGCTCGGCGGGCGCACAGGCGATCTGTTCGGGAGGCGGCGGATGTTCGTCGTCGGGGTCGCGCTGTTCACCTCCGCCTCGCTAGCTGGTGGCCTCGCGACGACCCAGGCGTGGCTCATCGCCGCGCGAGCTGTCCAGGGGGCGGGTGCGGCCATCGCGTCGCCTACGGCTCTCGCCCTGGTCGCGACGACGTTCCCCGACGGTCCGGCACGCCACCGCGCGATGGCCGTCTATGCGGGCATGTCCGGTGCGGGAGGCGCTCTCGGCCTGCTCCTCGGAGGGATCCTCGTGGACGTCTCGACCTGGCGTTGGGTCCTCTTCGTGAACGTTCCGATCGGCGCGGCCCTCGTCGCAGCTGCTCCCCTCGTGCTTCCGAGGACTGTCGGTCGGCGTGGCCGGCTCGACGTCCCGGGAGCGCTCACGGCCTCGGGCGGGATGGCTCTGCTCGTCTACGGACTGGTCCGTGCGCCGGACACCGGCTGGTCGGCCACGCCGACCATCGCCTCATTCGCCGGCGCCGCCGCGCTGCTCGCCATCTTCGCCGTCCTTGAGATCAAGAGCAGCCAGCCGCTCCTTCCACTGCGCTTCCTCCGTGACCGCAACCGTGCCGGCGGCTACGCGGTGATGCTGCTCCTCGGGGCCGCGATGCTCTCGCTGATCTTCTTCCTTACCCAGTTCCTCCAAGACGTGCTGCACTACAGCGCGCTCACCGCCGGTCTCGCCTACCTCCCACTACCCGTCGTCATCGGCTCTACCGGTCTCCTCGTCTCCCGTCAGGTGAGGCGGGTCGGCACACGACCGTTCCTCACGACCGGTCCCCTGCTCGTCGCGGGAGGTCTCGCCTGGGTCTCGCTCCTCACAGAGCGGTCGAGCTATGCCGACGTGCTCGGCCCGCTCCTGCTCGTCGGGCTCGGGATGGGCCTGTCCTTCGTCCCGCTCACCTTGAACGCCGTCACGGGAGTCGGCGCCCACGAATCGGGGCTCGCGTCCGCCCTGCTCAACACCGCACAACAGGTAGGCGGATCGCTCGGCCTCGCCGCGCTCGTCACAGTGGCGGCGACGGCGACGCGCGACCGCCTGAAGGTTCCCGCCGGGACCGTGGAGCGGCTCGGCGGTGCACGTCATCTCGCAGTGCTCGCCACTGTCGGGGGCTACCAGGACGCGTTCCGCGCCGGTGCTGCCGGTGCCGCGCTCGCGTTTCTGCTCGCGCTGCTCGTGGTGCGCGGGCGGCACGACGAGGAGCCGGCCGCTGACGCGCAAGCACTCGGCGCGGTCCACTACGGCTGACGGCTGACGGCTGTCCGTGGCAGCGCTCAACCGACGCGCACGACCATCTTCCCGACGTTGTCGCCGCTCATCATCCCGACGAAGGCAGCGGGTGCGCTCTCGATGCCCTCGACCACGGTCTCGAGCGCATGGAGACGCCCATCCGCTATCCAGCCACACGCACGCTCGAGGTAGGCGGCGCGCTGGGCCGCGTAGTCGCCAACGATGAAGCCCCGGATCGTCAGCCGCTTGCCAACCACGAGGAAGAGGTTCCGCGGACCGGCCTGGACGTCCGTCGCGTTGTAACGGGAGATCGCGCCGCAGGCCGCTACCCTGCCGAACAGGTGCATCGCGCCTAGAGCTGCCTCGAGGTGCGCTCCGCCGACGTTGTCGAAGTAGACGTCGATCCCCTCCGGGGCGACCGCCGCGAGCTGCCCGTCGAGATCGCCGTCGTGGTAGTCGAAAGCGGCGTCCGCGCCGAGGTCCGTCACGAGCCTTTCGACCTTGGCCGGGGAGCCTGCGCTGCCCACGACGCGGGACGCGCCGAGAAGCCTCGCGAGCTGCACCGCAGCGCTGCCGACGGCGCCAGCGGCACCCGAGACGAAGACCGTCTCGTCGGGGACGACGGAGGCGACCTCCGTCAGACCGACGTACGCCGTCAGCCCTGTCATGCCGAGGATCCCTAGGTAGAGCGAGAGGGGCAGCTCGCCAGGGTCCAACCGAGCGAACCTGTGCGCATCCCCGACCGCGACCTCCCGCCAGCCGAGGTCGTGCACCACGATGTCGCCCGGTGAGAGCTCGGGGGCATGCGAGACGACGACCTCGCCGATCGCTCCCCCGGTCATCACCGCGTCGAGAGCGAACGGTGGGACATAGGACGGTCCGTCGTCCATCCGGCCGCGCATGTACGGATCGACCGAGACGAAGCGGTTGCGGACGAGCACCTCGCCAGGAGCCGGCTCGGCGACATCCACCTCCGTGACGGCGAAATCCTCCGGCACGGGCATGCCCGTCGGTCGCCGCGCGAGGCGGACCTCT
>DAHXNN010000171.1 GCA_027365385.1 Acidimicrobiaceae bacterium
TTCGTGGAGCCGGTGGTCGGACTCGAACCGACGACCTGACGATTACAAATCGCCTGCGCTACCAGCTGCGCCACACCGGCCTGCGAGGAGATTAGAGGCACGCTCGCCCCCCCTGCCTGCCGACGCGCTCTCGGCTCGCCCCGGCTGCGTGCCGCCGAGCGCCCAGCATCGCTCGGCCAGCCCTACGACGGGCGGCAGCTTCGGGGCGGCAAGTCACGTGCCGAGTGGCGGCACGCCCGACACGGACAACTAGGGTCCATCACCGTGCTCGGCCCCAAAGCGCGCGGTGGCGCGCCGGTTAAGCGGCGGAACCCGCGGCGCGTCGCCATGGTCGTCCTTGCGGTGCTCCTGCTTGCGCTGGTGGTGGGGGAGGTCGTCGACCAGGTCGTCAAGGCGTCGACCGCGGCATCTCGCCGGTCCATGAGCTCCTGGGTCGCCGCGGTGACGCCGATCATCGGGGACTCCACGGTCCTTGCTCCGACATTGCGGGAGGTGCGTGACCTCGCCGGCCTGCCGGTCTGCGCGCAGCTCGGGTGCCAGCGCCGGGCCTTCGACGCGCTGCTGGCACAGGTCGAATCGGGCACCAAGGCCGATCTCGTGGAGCTGGCCGACGTCCGGCTGGTGCCCCCCGATCCGCGCTCGGGTGCGCTGCTCGAGAGCGTGCTCGAGAAGCGCTCCGCGGCGGTCGTGAAGGTCGCCGACGCCGCCGCGCTCCTCCTCGGGCCGTCGGGCGCCCACGTCGTGCTCGCGCGTGCCCAGGGTTTGCTCCTCGCCGCGGGAAGCGAGCTGGTCAGCTCCGACAGCGCGTACCGCGAGTTCGTGCACTCGCTTCCCCAGCACGTCGCAAGGCCGACGGCGACATCGTCGACCTGGGTGGCGCTTCCAGCCTCGTGGAGCCGCTCGGGCGTTGAGGCTTGGGCCACCCGGCTCGTGGCCGATCGGCTGCTGCGGTCCCACGCCGTGATCTCCCTCCTCGCAGTCTCGACGGAGCCGCCCGTGCTGCGGATCGAGGGCCTCGGCCACGCGCCGGCTCGCCCGGTCGGCGGCGCGAGGACGACCACCACGACCACCACCACCACGACGCACCCGGGCGTCACGACGACGACCGTGCGGGGCAGGCGCCCGACGACCACCACGACGTCCACGACGACCACCGCCGTGCCGCTGCCGCCGACGACGCTCCAGATCCCTCCTGCAGGCTCGACGTCCGTGCTCCCGCCGACGTCGCAGCTCGTCGTCGAGGTGGTGGTCGCCGACGAGGGCAACCTGCCCGCGGGACAGGTGACAGTGGGCGCACGGCTGACGACGGCTGCCGGGCATCTACCGGCCGGCTCGCTCTCGGCCACCGTGGACCGCCGCGCGGGCGCGCTTTCCCCTGGAGGCGCTCGCTACCTGCGGCTCCGGCCGATGCATGTCGTCCGGGGCGAGACCTACGACCTCGTCGTGACGGCGTCCGTGCCCGGCTGGCCGGTGGCGACCGATACCGTCGTCCTCCAGATCGCAGGCTGATCGCTCGGCGGCTGCCTAGGGTTGGGAGGTCTGCTCGTAGGCGCGCAGCGCGCGCTGGACGACGTCGCGTACGGGCACGCCGTCCCGCCGTGCGATCGCGGCGGCGTCGTCGTGCTCGACCTTCACGCGTCCCGTGGTCACCTTGACTCCGACGATGGTCCCGTCGAGGTCGACCTCGAGGAGCTCGCGCTCGACCGCGTAGCGGTCGACGAGGTGCGCCCTCGCCCCGAGCGAGCCGGTGTGCCGGAGGAGCGTGGAGCGGAGTGCGTGCGACCTCGGGAGCTCCGCCAGGACGCTCACGACGTGTCCCGGTCGTCCTTTCTTCATCAGCACCGGGGTCGTCCAGGCATCGGACGCGCCGCCGTCGAGCAAGGCCGCGATCGCGTCGGCGAGCTCCTCGCCCGTCGCGTCGTCGACGTTGGCCTCGAGGAGCACGAGGGGCTGTCCGACAGGAGCCCCACCACCTGTCGCGGCGAGTGGCGTTCCGACGACGACCTGGGTGCAGTTAGGGAGGCCCTCGATCTGGCGACCGCCAGCTCCGTAGCCGGTCGAGGCGACGGTCATCATCGGCATCGGCCCGTAGACCGCGCCTGTGGCCGCGAGGATGGCCGCGCCAGTCGGCGTCGTCAGCTCGGCCCCGGCCCGCGCACCGCCTCCGTAGAGCGGGGCACCGGCGAGCAGGCCGAGCACCGCCGGCGTCGGGACCGGGAGCGTCCCGTGCGCGCTCTCGACCGTGCCGGAGCCGGGTGCGACCGGGCTCGACGCCACCGTGGCGACGCCGAGCAGCTCGAGCGCCACCATCGTCCCTGCGACGTCCACGACGGTGTCGTGGCCGCCGAGCTCGTGGAAGTGGACTTCCTCGGGCGCCTCGCCATGCAGGTGGCCTTCCACCTCGGCCAGCAGGTTGAACGCTGCCACCGAGCGCTCGAGGGCGCGGGCGGGAAGGTTGCCGGCGTGGAGCATCTCGAGCACGTCGGGCAGGCGGCGTGCCGGGCCACCGTCGGTAGCGGTGACGACGACACGCGTCGCGGCGAGCCCGCCACGTCGGACTCGCGTGACCTCCATCGCCCAGCCCGGCAGCGGGAGCGTCGCGAGCAGCGATCGCAGCTGGTCCTCGTCCGCACCCGCGTCGAGCAGGCTTCCGAGAGCCATGTCGCCGGCGATGCCGGCGAAGCAGTGGAACCACGCCACGCGCCCGTCGAGCGCGTCGATCGATGCCGGTCCGACGCTCAACGCAGGATCCTCGCGGCGGCGCACGCTGCGCCGTAGCCGTTGTCGATGCCCACGACGGTCACCCCTGCGGCGCACGAGGACAGCATGGCGAGCAGCGCGGTGACCCCCTCGAGGCTCGCCCCGTAGCCGACGCTCGTCGGGACGGCGACGAGCGGTGCCGCGGTCAGCCCTCCGACGACGCTCGCGAGAGCGCCCTCCATCCCAGCGACGACCACTACGACGTCCGCTCCGACGATCTCGTCGTAGGAGGCGAGCAGGCGGTGGATCCCGGCCACGCCACAGTCGGCGACGAGCGCTGGTGCGAAGCCGTAGGCCGCGAGGGTAGCGACGCACTCGCTGGCGACCGGAAGGTCCGCTGTCCCGGCTGTCACCACTGCCACCGTGCCGGAGCGTGGCGGGGCGGGCCGCCAGGAGACGAGAGTGCGTGCTCCGGCCGCGGGCAGGCCGGTGCTGCAGCGGCCACCTGGGTTGCGCTCGAGCGCCGCAGCCGACTGGGCGGCGTCTGCCCTCGTGAGCAGCACGGGTCCCGTGCCGTGCTCGAGCAGCTCGGCCACGATGGCTGCGCACTGCTCGGGCGACTTGCCCGGGCCGTAGACGGCCTCCGGCAGCCCCTGGCGGACGTGGCGGTGGTGGTCGACGCGCGCGAATCCGAGGTCGGCGAAGGGCAGCCGCCGAAGCCGCCCGGCCGCGTCGTCAGGCGCGACGGTGCCCGAGCGCACGCTGTCGAGCAGGGTCGTGAGTTCGTCGTCGTCCATGTGCCTCACTATCCTGCCAGCATGACCGTGAGCCCTGGACAGCCCGGCCGCATCGCCTACCTCGGCCCACCGGGCACCTTCACCGAGGAGGCGCTCGACTCCGTGCCCGATCTCGCCGGGAGCGAGAGGCTCCCGATGCCGACGATCGGGGAGGCGTTCGCCGCGCTCACCGCCGGTAGTGCGGACGCGGCGTTCGTGCCGATCGAGAACTCGATCGAGGGACCTGTCAACGCTACGATCGACCAGCTCGCGTTCGCCGACGACCTGCTCGTCCAGCGCGAGGTGGTGCTCGACGTCCACCTGGACCTGATGGCGCTCCCCGGCGCCGACCTTGCGGAGGTCCGGCGTGTGCTCACCTTCCCGCACGCGAGCGCGCAGTGCCACGGCTTTCTTCGAGCGAGCCTCCCCGACGCCGAGCTCGGTGCGACGAACTCCACCGCCGACGCGGCCCGTGCGGTGGCCGAGGGGGGGCGCCGGGACATCGCGGCGATCGCGGGCCCGCTCGCGGCAAAGCTCTACGGTCTCGACGTGCTCGCGCACGCGATCGAGGACCATGGTGGCAACCAGACGCGCTTCGTCCTCGTCGCACCGCACCTCGTGCCCGCGCCGACGGGCCACGACCGGACGAGCGTGGTCTGCTTCCAGCATGCGGACCGCCCGGGAAGCCTCTACGCGATCCTCGGCCAGTTTGCGGCCCGGAGTCTCAACCTCACCTTCATCGAGTCCCGGCCGACCAAGCAGGCGCTCGGGCAGTACTGCTTCGTGGTCACCGTCGAAGGCCATGTCGCCGACGAGGTGCTCGGCGACTGCTTGAAGGAGCTGCGGGCGGAGCTCGGCGAGATGAGGTTCCTCGGCTCCTACCCGGTGTCCGGAGCGGTCGCGTCGCAAAGACGGGCAGAGATCGACGCCGAGCGTCGTTCGGCCGAGAGCTGGCTCGTGGAGCTGCGCTCGCGCGTCGGAGGTGGCAGCTGACGCTCTAGGGTCGTAGCTCGCCGCGCCACTGCGCACGTCGCCACCCTGGCGTGGGCGGCGTCCGCCGGGCGGCACGGCGAGCGGGACGACGTGGAGGGATGGCAGAGCGGACGAATGCGACGGTCTTGAAAACCGTTGTGGCCCCTGGTCACCGTGGGTTCGAATCCCACTCCCTCCGCCAGCGCGGGTGCCGCCTTCCCGGTCGCAGGTCCGTGGCGGCCCCGTCGGCCCGTGATCGGGACCTTCGACCCTGGCGCGTCGTCGCAGTCAGCGTCACGCTCAGTGCCACGGATCGATCGCCGCCGGGCAGCTAGACGGTGGTGGGGACCTCGAGCGGAGGTGGGCTGGGTGAACGAGACGAGCGCGATGCTGCTCGACAGTGGAGGTCTCGACCGCCTGATCGGCGTGCTCGGGGCGCGCGGCTTCCGCACGATCGGTCCGGTCGTCGCCGACGGTGCGATCGGCCCAGGACCGATCCGTCACGTCGTGGACCTACCGCAGGGATGGCACGACGAGCAGGCGCCCGGCAGCTACCGCCTCCACCGCGACGACGACCCCCGGCTCTTCGCCTGGGCGGTCGGCCCGCGGTCGTGGAAGGGCGAGCTCTTCCCTCCCCGGTCCGTCGTCTGGCGCAGCTCAGGCGAAGGAGACAGCCTCGAGATCGTGCCGGTCGTCGACGAGGCACCACCGGTCGCGGTGATCGGCGCGCGTCCCTGCGAGCTGGCAGCGCTCTCGATCCTCGATCGCGTCCTCGGCACGTCGACGCATCCCGATCCGGTCTACCGCGCCCGGCGCGAGGCTGCCTTCGTGGCGGTCGTCGAGTGCTCGACACCGGCGTCGACGTGCTTTTGCACCTCGATGGGCACCGGCCCGGCGGTCGGCGACGACCGGGCGGGCGACGAGGGTGTCGACCTCGTGCTCACCGAGCTCGCCGGGGACGAGCGCCACCATTTCCTCGTCCGGGCTGCTTCGCCGCTCGGCGGGGAGGTTCTCGCCGAGCTCGGAGGCGAGCCGGCACCTGGCTGGGCCTGGTCCGCCCGGGACCGACTCCTCGCCGCGGCCGAGGGTGCGATCGGTCGTGCCCTCGACACCGACGGCCTCGCCCCACTCCTCGCCCGCAACCTCGACCACCCGCGTTGGGACGAGGTCGCCGAGCGCTGCCTGTCGTGTGGCAACTGCACCCTTGCCTGCCCGACGTGCTTCTGCAGCTCAGTAGAAGACGTGAGCGACCTGACCGGCACGGTCGAGCGCCATCGCAGGTGGGACTCCTGCTTCGACCTCGGCTACTCCTACGTCCACGGTGGGCCTGTGCGCACGTCGGTGAGCTCGCGCTACCGCCAGTGGGCGACGCACAAGCTCTCGACCTGGTTCGACCAGTTCTCGACTGCGGGATGCGTCGGGTGCGGCCGCTGCATCACGTGGTGCCCGGTCGGGATCGACCTCACGGAAGAGGCCGCGGCGATACGCGCGAGCGACGGCGCGGGTGCACGAGCCTACGCACGCGCGGGGGCGGCGGGAGGTGACCAGCCGTGACCGAGGAGCTAGCCGAGCTCGTCGCCCGGCACCCGCTGTTCGCGGGCTTGCCGACTGACGTCGCCAGCCTCGTCGCAGGCTGTGCCCACAACGCCGCCTTCGGCGCCGGAGAGCTCCTCCTCGCCGAGGGCGAGCCCGCCGAGGCGCTCTACCTGCTCCGCCGGGGCCGGGTGGCGCTCGAGATCCGCAAGCCGGGCTCGGGTCAGCTCGTCGTCGAGACGCTCCGTCCCGGAGAGGTCGTCGGCCTGTCATGGCTCTTCCCGCCTCACCGTTGGAAGACCGATGCCCGGGCGATGGAGCCCGTCGGCGTGGTGAGCGTCGACGCCGCCTGCCTGCTCGCGAAGGCCGAAGCCGACCCGGCATTCGGATTCGCGCTCATGAAGCGGCTGCTTCCCGTCCTGCTCTCCCGCCTCCAGGCGACGCGGGTACGTCTTCTCGACCTCTACGGCGATGGCGCGCACCGCTGAGCGGCCGGCCAAGGCCGGCACGTCCCTCGTCCCGCTCGCCTATCGGGTCGCGTGGCGGCGGCGGGAGACGGCCGACGTCGTCACCATCGCGCTCGAAGCCGTCGGGGAATCCCTCGCCCCGTTCCGCGCCGGGCAGTTCCACATGCTGACGGCGTTCGGCGTCGGCGAGGTCGCGATCTCGGTGAGCGGGACACCGGGTGCCCCAGGCCCGGTCGAGCACACCATCCGTGACGTGGGAGCGGTGTCTCATGCGCTGAGCCGCTTGCCGGTCGGCGGCGTCGTCGGCGCGCGTGGACCGTTCGGCACCAGCTGGGACGTGACAGGTCTCGCCGACGAGGACGTCGTCGTCATCGCGGGCGGGATCGGTCTCGCCCCCCTGCGTGGGGCCGTCCACCAGCTGAGCGGGCGTCGCGGCCCCGGCCGGCTGACCGTCCTCGTGGGCGCGCGCACGCCGGACCAGCTTGTCTTCGCCGACGACGTGCGCCGTTGGCGGGAGCTCGGAGCCGACGTACGGCTCACGGTCGACGCTGCGACCCCGGACTGGGGCGGCGAGGTCGGACTCGTGACGTCACTGCTCGCGAGCGCTTCCTTCGACCCGGCTCGTACGGTCGGGCTGCTGTGCGGCCCGGAGGTGATGATGCGCTTCGCGGCCGCGGACCTCGCCGACCTCGGCGTCGACCCGTCCCGCATCCGGATCTCCCTCGAGCGCAACATGCAGTGCGGAGCGGGGATCTGCGGCCACTGCCAGCTCGGTCCGCTCCTGCTGTGCCGGGACGGTCCTGTCGTCACCTACGGCGGGGCGGTGGCGGCACTCATGGGACAGGTCGAGCGGTGAGCGCGCGCCCGACGCTCGCCGTGTGGAAGTTCTCGTCGTGCGACGGTTGCCAGCTGACCCTCCTCGACTGCGAGGACGAGCTGCTCGCCGTGGCGGAGCATGTCGACATCGCCCACTTCACGGAGATGTCGAGCGCGTCGGTCGACGGTCCCTACGACGTCTCGCTCGTCGAGGGGTCGGTCACGACGGCCGCCGACCGCGAGCGCATCCTCGCGATCCGTGAGGCCTCCGGCCTCCTCGTGACGATCGGCGCGTGCGCGGCGGCGGGCGGTATCCAGGCGCTGCGGAACTTCACGTCGGTCGCGGAGCTCGCCCGCGGTGTCTACGCGCACCCCGAGTACCTCGACACCCTCGAGACGTCCACCGCGATCGCGGACCACGTCGGGGTGGACCTCGAGCTCCACGGCTGCCCGATCGACCGGCACCAGCTCCTCGAGGTCATCTCCGCCCTGCTCGCGGGTCGGCGGCCCGTGCTGCCCTCGTACAGCGTCTGCCAGGAGTGCAAGCAGCGCGCCACCGTCTGCCTGCTCGTCGCCCGCGGGCGTGCCTGCCTCGGTCCGGTGACCCGGGCGGGCTGCGGAGCGCTCTGCCCGTCGCTCGACCGTGGCTGCTTCGGCTGCTTCGGTCCAGCGGAGAGTGCCAACACAGCGTCCCTCGCCCGGCGGCTCGCCGCGGATGGTACGTCGCAGGCCCAGCTGAGCCGGCTGTTCCGGACGTTCAACGCCGGTGCACCGGCGTTCAGGAAGGAGAGCGTCGCCCATGACGCACCGCCGGCAGAGCGCTGACCGCACGATCGACGTCCCGGGCCTCGCCCGCGTCGAGGGCGAGGGCGGCCTTCGCGTCGAGGTGCGGGGCGGCGAGGTCGCGAGCGTCGCCTTGAACATCTTCGAGCCGCCCAGGTTCTTCGAGGGATTCCTGCGCGCGAGGAGCTTCGAGGAGGTGCCGGACATCACCGCCCGGATCTGCGGCATCTGTCCGGTCGCCTACCAGATGAGCGCCTGCGCGGCGATCGAGGACGCGTTCGGGGTGGCGGTCGATGCCCGCGTCGCGGCGCTCCGGCGGCTCCTCTATTGCGGCGAGTGGGTGCAGAGCCACGCGTTGCATGTCTACCTGCTGCACGCTCCCGACTTCCTCGGCTGCGCGGACGCCGTCGAGCTCGCGCAGCTCGACCGCGCGGCGGTCCAGCGTGGTCTCGAGCTGAAGAGGGTCGGCAACCTGCTCATGGAGGCGGTCGGGGGACGGTCCGTGCACCCCGTGAACGTCCGTGTCGGCGGCTTCTACCGCGCCCCTCGACCCGAGGACCTCCGAGCCCTTCTCGAGCCGCTCCGCCGGGCGCTCGACGCATCGCTCGCGACGGCGGAGTGGGTCGCAGGCTTCGACTATCCCGACGTAGAGGGCGAGTACCTCTTCGTCGCCCTGCGTCCCGACGGCGTGTACCCGATCGACTCCGGTCCCGTCGCGTCGTCGGACGGCCTCGAGACGACGCCGGGCGGCTTTGCCGAGCTCGTCGTCGAGGAGCACGTCGAGCGTTCCACCGCGCTCCACGCGCGCCTCGCGGGGCGCGGCGCCTATCTCACCGGGCCGCTCGCCCGCTACGCGCTCAATTCCGGCTCCCTCCCAGAGATCGCGAAACAGGCTGCCGCAGCTGCAGGGCTCGGGCCGGTGTGCACGAACCCGTTCCGGAGCATCGCGGTGCGCGCCGTCGAGCTCGTCTTCGCGTGCGACGAGGCGATCCGGCTGATCGAGCGGTACGAGCCTCCCGACCCGCCGGCCGCCGAGGTCCGGCCCGTCGCCGGGGTGGGCCACGGCGCGACCGAGGCGCCGCGGGGACTGTTGCTCCACCGCTACGCGTTCGACGCCGGGGGCCTCGTGCGCGAGGCGCGCATCGTCCCGCCGACCTCGCAGAACCAGCTGAGCATCGAGGACGACCTGCGCCGGGTCGTCGTCGCCAGCATCGGCGCGGGCGACGAGGAGCTGACCGCTCGCTGTGAGCAGGCGGTGCGCAACCACGACCCGTGCATCTCGTGCGCTGCGCACTTCCTCGACGTCGAGGTGGAGCGGTCGTGACCGCCCGCGTCGTCGTCGCGGGCATGGGGAGCGAGTACCGCAGCGACGACGGAGCAGGGCCGTTCGTGGCCCGGCGCGTCGCAGAGCTCGTCGGTCAGGCGGTCGACATCGGACCGCTCGGAGAGCCGCTCGACCTGCTCGGTCGCTGGGACGGAGCCGAGCTTGCCATCCTCGTCGACGCGACGCGTTCAGGGGTTGCGCCGGGCAGCGTCGTCGTGCACGACCTCGACGCACTCGTCGCGCCACGGGCGGGCG
>DAHXNN010000207.1 GCA_027365385.1 Acidimicrobiaceae bacterium
GCCCCGCCGCCCACGATGAAGACCTCGGCGTGGATCCCACTCCGGTCGAGCCGCCTGCCGAGTTCGCCGAGGAGCTCCACGATCCGCGATCGATCGAACAGCGCTCCATCGTCCAACCTGTCCATTCCTCTGTCCGTGTCCAATCCTCTGTCCGTGTCCTTCAGGTCCGTGTCCGTTGCACCGAATCCGTGGCCTGAGCCGGCCGTCAGACGGACTCGAGGCTGTCTTCGTCGACCACGACTCCACGCACCCTCAACGATGGCGGTGTGTGTGCAAGCGCATACGCGTCGAGCGCCGCGACCGAGCCGACGAACCACAGCTGGTGCAGCGCGTGCCCGGCGGTCCACTCCGGCACAGGACGACCGGTCTTCAACGACAGGTTCTCGACGACTCCGGCGAGCATCGCGTCCCATCGCTCGTCTCCCGTCGTCGACGGGCGTGCGAAGAATGCTGCGACGTCGGCGTCCGTCTTCACCCAAGCTGCATTGCTGACGAGCTCTCGCACGATGCGCAGGAGGTCGACGGTCGCCCAGCTGCGCCGGAGACCGAAGCGCAGGCTTGCCGCGGCGGCAGGCACCGTCAACAGCGTGTTCGCATGGATGGGGCTCGTACGGCCGACAGCGAGCGCCGCGTGCAGCCGCTCGCTCGTGGCGGCGCTTGGCCGCTTGGACCCGCGCTCGTAGGCCGAGACGTTCGACTCCGACGTCCCTGCAGCGCGAGCCACGTCTCTGAGCGTCAGGCCCGCCTTTCGCCGTGCCGCCCGGAGCTCCCAACCCTTCACGGTCCGAATGTAGCCGATCTCGGTGCTCAGGTATCAGGTATCAGGTATCAGCCGATGGCACTGCGCTCGCAGCTCACCCGAACCTCCAGGTGGCGTGCCGTCTGCCGACGCCCTGCCGGGATGGATGTCGGATGCCTGGCAGCGCGTGGCGGGCCCGGCGGGCGTGGCTACGTCGGCGTGCGGGACCTCTTGTAGACTCCGTCTGTGGGATTCCTCGACCCCGGGAAGATCCTCGTGGTCCTCGTGCTGGCGCTGCTCGTGCTCGGGCCGGAGCGTCTGCCGCGCGCCGCTCGCCAGGCCGGCACGGCCTGGCGGGAGCTGACGCGCATCAAAGAGCAGGTCACGGACGAGATCCGCTCGGCGCTTCCCGAGGACATGCCGAGCATTCCCCGCATGCCCAACAACATGATCTCGGGCTTCATCTCCGACCTCACGAAGGCCGGCCCGCGCACGGCAGGTCCCGGCGCGGCCGGCGAGGGGCCCGAGGCGGAGCCGGGGACCGCGAGCCCAGCGGCGCGTGGAGCTGCCTCGGTCGAAGGCATGGCCAGCGTTCCCGGCACGTCCAGCCTGGGGGAGGCCTCCAGCGAGCGAGGGGGGCGCTCCTCGTCGTGGGGCGCGCCCGCGCAGCCCGGCCTCGCCGCGCAGCCCGGCCTCGTCGCGCAGGTCTCGGACCGCGTGCCAGACCGCGCTGCCGGTCAGGCCCCGCGCGGGGTCGTCGTCGCACCCGACGACCCGAGCATGAACTGAGGCCGGCGCCCTTGCCGGCTTCGAAGAACTGACATGGCGACCTTGATCCGACGGCGGGGCGGTCCCCGGCCGGCACCCGACGCGATGACGCTCACCGAGCACCTCGGAGAGCTCAGGCGCAGGCTCATCCTGAGCGTCGTCGCGTTCCTCATCGCGGCGATCGTCGCGTACGTCTTCTACCCGACCATCCTCAAGTTCTTCGAGCACCCGTACTGCGAGTCGCTGCCGAAGGGCCACTCGTGCGCCCTCTACGTCACAGGGCCGCTCCAGGCCTTCGGCATCCGTCTCAACGTGACCGGCTACGGGGGCCTCGTGCTCGCCTCGCCGGTCATCATGTACCAGCTCTGGCGGTTCGTCACGCCGGGGCTGAAGGCGAACGAGAAGCGCTACGCGGTGCCGTTCGTGGTGGCGACACTGACGCTGTTCTGCTTCGGGGCGTTCGTCGCGTGGCTGACGTTCCCCCACGCGCTCGGCTTCCTCCACGCGGTCGGCGGCCCGGGGATCAAGGACATCTTCTCCCCGGCGAGCTACCTCGGGCTCATCCTCGCGCTCATGGCGATCTTCGGCCTGACCTTCGAGTTCCCCGTGGTGCTCGTCGCGCTCGAGCTCGCGAACGTCCTGACGCCGGCCAAGCTCCGCAAGTGGCGGCGTCCCGCGATCGTCGTCATGGTGATCGTCGCAGCTGTCGTCACGCCGAGCTCGGACCCGTTCTCGATGCTCGCGCTCGCGATACCGATGCTCCTGTTCTACGAGGGGTCGATCCTTCTCGGCAGGCTCTTCGGCAAGTGACCCAGACCGCCGAGGGTGTGGCGGGCCTGCGTGAGACGTTCCTCGCGAGCCGCCCGTACCCGCTCGACGCGTTCCAGGCCGAGGCGCTCGACCTGCTCGACGCCGGTCGCTCGGTCCTTGTCGCGGCGCCGACCGGCTCGGGCAAGACCCTCGTCGCCGAGTACGCGATCGAGCGGGCGCTCGCCGGGGGCGGGCGGGCCTTCTACACCACGCCGCTCAAGGCGCTGTCGAACCAGAAGTACGCGGACCTCGTCCGCACCTACGGCGAGGGGCGGGTCGGCCTGCTCACCGGCGACGCGTCGCTGAACGGCGGGGCCGACGTCGTCGTCATGACGACCGAGGTGCTGCGCAACATGATCTACGCGGGGCCCGAGCACCTCGCGTCGTTGCGCTGCGTCGTCCTCGACGAGGTCCACTACCTGGAGGACCGCTACCGCGGCGCGGTCTGGGAGGAGATCATCCTCTCCGCGCCGGCGTCCGTCGTGCTCGTCTGCCTCTCCGCGACGGTCTCGAACGCGGAGGAGCTCGCCGGCTGGATCCACGGCGTGCGCGGCGCGACCGGCGCGGTCATCGAGGAACGGCGCCCGATCGAGCTGCGCCACGTCTACGTCGTCGGCGACCGCTCCTCCGAGCGGCTCCACCTGCTGCCGACCTTCGTCGGTGGCCGGCCCAACCGCGAGGCAGCCGCGCTCGACGAGCGCTCGCACCGGGCGTCGCGTGACCACGGGCCGTCCCGCCGCCCGCCGCCCCGTGGTGGCCGGCAGAGGCTCTTCCGCCCCCGGCGCGTCGACGTCGTCGACCGCCTCGACGAGGAGGACCTGCTCCCCGCGATCTTCTTCGTCTTCTCCCGCCACGGCTGCGACGAGGCCGCACGCCAGTGCGTCGAGGGCGGCGTCCGTCTCACGGGCCCCGAGGACCGAGCGCGCATCCGGGCGATCGTGGAGCGCCACGTCGCGCAGCTCTCCGACGCGGACCTCTCCGTGCTCGGCTACACGCGCTTTCTCGGCGGCCTCGAGGCAGGCATCGCGGCGCACCATGCAGGGATGGTCCCGCCGTTTCGGGAGGCGGTCGAGGAGCTGTTCTCCGAGGCGCTCGTGAAGGTCGTCTTCGCGACCGAGACGCTCGCGCTCGGGATCAACATGCCCGCGCGCACGGTGGTGATAGAGAGCCTCTCGAAGTTCTCCGGCAACGGCCACGCGGACCTCACCCCCGGCGAGTACACCCAGCTCACTGGGCGGGCAGGCCGGCGAGGAATCGACGACGTCGGCTACGCGGCAGCGCTGTGGTCGCCGTTCCACACCTTCGACGAGGTGGCCTCGCTCGCGTCGGCCCGCAGCCGGGCACTGCGCTCGTCGTTCCGACCGACGTACAACATGAGCGTCAACCTCGTCCGTCGCTACACGCGCGACGAGGCGTACAGGCTCGTCCGCTCGTCGTTCGCGCAGTACCTGAGCGAGGTGCCGCTCACCCGGCAGCTCGACGCAGTCGTCAGCGTGCTCGGCGAGCGGGGCTACCTCGCCGGCTGGCGCGTCACCGAGCCCGGGCTAGGTCTCGCGGGCGTCTACCACGACTGCGACCTGCTCATCGCGGAGGCGCTCGGCGCGGGGCTGCTCGGTGGCCTCGACGGGCCGAGCCTCGCCGCGCTCGTGTCCTGCTTCACCTTCGAGGCGCGCCGTGCCGGTGCACCGTCGGGGCTGCCCACTGCGAAGCTCGCCCGCCGCTTCGCCGAGCTCGAGCTGCTCGCCGCCGAGCTGCGGAGCGACGAGCGCTCGGCGGGGCTGCCGAGGACTCGCGAGCTCGACGCCGGCTTCGCCGAGCTCGCCTACCAGTGGGCGAAGGGGACGGACCTGCGCCACCTCCTGAGGCCCCCTCCGGGCGCCCGCCGGCGTGGGGGCGACCCGGAGCCGGTGATGACGGGCGGCGACTTCGTGCGCAACGTCAAGCAGCTCGTCGACCTGCTGCGCCAGATAGGGACGGTGGACCCGGGCCGCGCGGGGGCGACGGCACGCCAGGTGGCCGAGTCGCTCGTGCGCGGCGTCGTCGCCGCGTCCTCCGCCGTCACGGTGCCTACAGAGCCGGAGACGCCCGCAGAGCCCGAGACGCCCGCAGAGCCCCAGGTGGGCGGGGATCCACGCCAGCCCTAGCGGCGTCCCGTAATCTCTCCGGGGCATGCCTGCCTACGCGTCCGAGACCTTCACCGACCACGAGCGCGACGTCCTGCGGCGCTACGTGACGAACCTCGACGGCCCGGTGTACGCGCTCGTCAACCTCCCCGAAGTGGTGAAGGGGGCGCTCTTCGCCCGGTACTCACGCTCCGGCAAGAGCCTGCGACGGCTGTTCCTCGACGAGTTCGTCGGCGACCTCGACGTCCGTGGCGACGCGACCGTCGACGCGACGACGGGCCTCGCGCGCGCCGAGGCGCTGTACGAGCGGGTGTTCGGCGACTACGGCGACGACTCGGTCGCACAGCTCGGCGGGGTGCATCTCGCCTGCGAGCAGGCGTCGAACATCTTGACCAAGGTCCTCGAGCGGGGCCGGCTCATGTCCTACCTCGAGCAGTCGACGCGCTACATCCCCTACGACAGCCGGCTGTCGACCGGTCACTACCGCTACTACCGGGACACCGACGTGCTCGACTCCGCGCTCGGTGCCCGCTACGTCGGCGACATGGACCGCATGTTCGACACCTACGCGCTCTTGCTGCCCCAGCTCCAGGCGCACCTCGTCCGTGCCCACCCGCGCCCCCATGGGGTCGGCGACCTCGCCTACCGCCACTCCGTGCGCGCGACGGCGCTCGACGCGCTCCGAGGGCTGCTCCCTGCGGGCTCGCTCTCGAACGTCGGTGCCTACGGCTCCGGCCAGTCCTTCGAGCAGCTCCTTCTCCGCATGCGCGCGCACGGCCTGCCAGAGGTGACGCAGTACGCGGAGCTCATGCTCGCCGAGCTGCGCAAGGTCGTCCCGTCGTTCCTCACGCGCCTCGACCGTCCCGACCGTGGCGGCGAGTGGGTCGCCTACCTCGAAGGGCGCCACGAGGCGATGGAGGGCCTCGTCTCCCGTCTCTGGCCGGAGCGCGCTGGCAGCCCGGGCAGCGCAAGCAGCGCGGGCGGCGCGGGCAGCGCGGACGGCTCGAGCGAGTTGCCCTCGGCCGGCCGTCCGGCCGGCGTCGGCTCGGCGGGCGGCTCTCGAGGCGGCCCGTCGGTCGAGCTCGTCGACTTCGACCCCCGCGGCGAGGAGAAGGTCCTCGCAGCCATGTGCTATCCCTACAGCGACCTGCCCGAGCACACGATCGCGGAGCGGGTCGCCCGGCTCGGGCCAGAGGAGCGCACCGCTCTCGTGGCCGCGTACGTCGGCGACCGGCGCAATCGCCGGCACCGGCCGGGCCGTGCCTTCGAGCGGACGGGCTACCGCTTCGACGTCGTCTCGGACTACGGAGCCTTCCGCGACCTGCAGCGCCACCGGATGCTCACCGTCGAGTGGCAGCGGCTCGGCACGTCGCTCGGGGCGTCGGTGCCGGGCGCGGTCGTCGAGGCCGGGCTCGACGGCCCCTTCGCCGAGTCCCTCGAGCGCTCGGGCGAGCTCCACGACGCGCTCGCCGGGGAGTTTCCCGAGCAGGCCGGCTACGCGGTCGCGCTCGCGTACAACATCCGCTACAGCCTGCAGCTCTCTGCCCGGGAGGCGATGCACGTCCTCGAGCTGCGCAGCGGCCCGCAAGGACACCCCGCCTACCGGTCGATCGCCCAGGAGATGCACCGCCAGATCGCGGAGCGCGCCGGGCACCGCCACCTCGCGGCGGCGATGTCGTTCGTCGACCACGGGGGAGCGGACCTCGGCCGGCTCGCAGCGGAGCAGCGCGGCGAGGCGCGCCGTCGAGACGCCACCGGGCGCGCCTGAAGAGACCATTGACGCGGGCGGTGCGCGTGCGCATGAATAGACCATCCCCTCTCGGGCCGGTCCGTCGTCGGAGCTTCCGTCAGTCGCTCCGGGTCGTCTCGTGGGGCAGCTGCGAACGGTGTGGCCCGGGGGGCCGAGTAGAGAACGTCCTTACCGGTTCGACCGGAAGCCGCGAGTCGAGCGGCAGGACGGCGCCAAAGGCCCCCCGAGCCCATCGTCGGGCGCGCTCTGCGGGGACCGGGGTATCTCACGCGAGCGCGAGCGGTTGACGCGCGGGTCGCTTGCCGTATAGTGACCGCGCCCGCGGGCGGTCCCTGGAGGAGCGCGACGCTCCGACGCAGTGGACGACCGGCGGCGACCGAGACGCAAGACGACGAGGGACCGCATGCCAACGGAGATGGGTGACGAGGTCGACGCCGACGTCATCGAGGACGACGACGAGCTCGACGATCTAGGTGACGAGGCCGCTCTCGACGAGGACCTCGACGACGTCCTCGAGGTGGACGAGGATCTCGAGGTGGACGAGGACCTCGAGGACGACGACGGGCTCGGGAGCGACGACGACACCGACGACGTGGTCGCTGACGTGGTGCTCGCCGTCCCTGTGGGCGACGCGCCGCTCGTCGTCGGGGCTCTCGTCGACTCCGACGAGGCTGTGGCGGACGACGAGGAGGACGAGCTCGACGACGACGACGTGGAGGCGAGCCTCGACGTCATCTTGAAGGAGCGCCTCGTCGTCGAGGACGAGGAGGAAGAGGAGGACGAGGAGGAGGTGCCCGACGCCGACGACCGCGGCGAGGGGACGTCGCGGGTCCTTCCGAAGCAGCCGGGAGAGTTCGTCTGCCAGTCCTGCTTCCTCGTCAAGAGCGAGACCCAGCTGGCCGACAGCGCTCGCATGCTCTGCCGGGACTGCGTCTAGGTGGATCGGGAGATGGCCGACGAGCGTCCTCTCGTAGAGCAGATCCTCGACGTCGCGGTGTTCGCACCGGTCGGTGCTGTGACGCTCGCGAGCGAGCAGCTCCCCGCGCTCGTCGCGAAGGGGCGCTTCGTCGTCGAGGGTCGGGTGAACGTGGCCCGCATGGTCGGGCGCTTTGCCGTCGCGATGGCTCGCCGGCGCGTCGAGGACGCGATGGGAGGGGCCGGACCCGGCGCGCGTTCGGCCCCTCCCGGGGCGCCGGCTCGGCCGGGCACGCCAGCACCGCCGGATGCGGGGACCCCAGCACGGCCGGATGCGGGGACTCGCCAGGATACGGGTGCTGGCGGGCCACGCGACGAAGGCTCGGGCCTGGCAGGCACCCGAGGTGGAGCGGGCGGCGGGGGAGGGCGGACACCTCGTGCTCCTGTCGAGGTCCCCGACGTCGGCGAGCTCGCGATCCCCGGCTACGACTCGCTCGCCGCCTCGCAGGTGGTCCGCCGGCTCGACAGCCTCACCGGAGCCGAGCTCGCGTCGGTGCGGGCCTACGAGGAGGCGACGCGCGGCAGGCGCACGATCCTCGGGTGCATCGCGCAGCTCCAGGGCCGCGCAGATGCAGGAGCCTGACGATCCGGCCGCGAGCGAAGCCGAGCGGGCGCTGCCTGCCCGGAGCGAGGACCTCGAGCGCCTCGCCGAGCTCGTCGAGCAAGCGGTGGACGCGCGTAGAGCCGCTCGCGGTGGCGAGCAGCTCCTCGCGGAGGGCGAGCTCGGCGGTCTCGTCGGCATTGCCGGTCCCGCTGCCCGCGATCGACTCCCCGATCGACTCTCCGACGGACCGCCTGGCAAGGCCGAGGCGGGGGGTCTCGCTGCGCTTCTCGGGTCTCGTGACGCCTTGCTGCTCGGCGGATGGTACGCGGGGGCTCTCGTCGGCGTGGCGCTCGCGGAACGCACAGCCAGCGGAGAGGCCCACTCGGTGCCGGTGAGCGCGCGGCTCCGGCTGCTCTACGTCGAGCCCGAGGCCCGCGGTGTCGGCGTGGGTCACGCACTGCTCGAGGCGGCACTGCGTTGGTGCGCGGACCTGCGGTGTGCAGCGATCGACGTGGCGGCGCTGCCAGGCGACCGCGCGACCAAGTCGCTCCTCGAGCGGCACGGCTTCCGGGCGCGCACGATCGTGATGAGCCGGCTGCTCGGCTAGCGGTACCGCTAGTCGCATGACCCATGCCACCGCTCGATCGGTGGCCACCGCCCGAGCGAGCCACCACCGGTCCCGCGAGTCCGATGGCACCGGGATCTCCGAGACGTACGCGTGCACGTTGCCTCCGCGGACGACAACGCGCCATCCCGACGTCTGACTATCCCGACATCGCGCCAGCACGACGTCTGACCAGCACGACGTTTGACCAGCAGGAATACGGGGAACTAACAGCGATGCACATAGTGCACAACAGGAACGCGCAGAAAGCGTAGCCG
>DAHXNN010000208.1 GCA_027365385.1 Acidimicrobiaceae bacterium
GGAAGGTCGTTCGCCGTAGAGCTGTGACATCGACTCGGGCCCGAGGGACACGGTGCGCCTCCTGGACGTTCTGACGGCGCGACGCAGGCAGAGGTTGAACGTGGATGTACGTCGCTGCAGGAGATGGCGGCACACGTGAACGCTTCCGTGGTGGCGATCGCAGGGATCGCAGGGCTCCCGATCGGCTCGTTCCTCACCGTCGTCGTCCACCGCGTCCCCACCGGCGAGTCGATCGTCGCTCCCGGGTCCCGCTGCCCGGCCTGCGGCACGGCGATCCGCCCCGTCGACAACGTCCCCGTGCTCTCGTTCCTCCTGCGGCGGGGACGGTGCCGGGCGTGCGGAGCCGGGATCAGCCTGCGCTACCCGGCCACCGAGCTCGCGACGGCGCTGCTGTTCTCCGCCGTCGCGTCCCGGCTGCCGAGCCCGTGGGACGTGCCCGCCTACTGCGTGCTCGTCGCCGGGCTCGTGGCGCTCGGCGCTATCGACGTCGCGCACTTCCGGCTCCCGACGCCGGTCATCCTCGCGACCCTGGCCGTCGGAGGGCCGCTCCTCGTCCTCGCATCCGCGACGACCCACACGTGGTCGTCCCTCCTGCATGCTGTCGTCGCCGGGGCCGCATGGTTCGCGGCCTTCGCCCTCCTCTACGCCGCAGCACGTCGCGCCATGGGCTACGGCGACGTCCGCCTCGCCGGTCTCTGCGGCGTGTTCCTCGGTTGGCTCGGCTATCGCGTCGCGCTCGTCGGGGTGCTCCTCGGCATCGTCGCTGCAGGAGCAGCCGCCGTCGCGCTTCTCGCGAGCGGCCGTGCCGGGCGCAAGACGCGCCTGGCGTTCGGACCGTTCCTTGCCGTCGGGACTATCGCCGCCGTGCTCTTCGGGCCGTCGATCGCCCGCGTCTGGCTCGGCTGAGCCGAGGACGGCTCAGCCGAGGACGGCCGGGCGGGGCGTGTCTCGGGTGACGGTGCGACGACCGACCTGACTGCCCTCTCAGCGACCGCCTTCGACACGCCGGCTGCGCTGCTGGACGCCGGGAATGCCGTAGGGGTAGTCGGCTGCGCCCGGGTCGCTCGCCGCGTCTAGCGCGGTGATCTCGGACTCGTCGAGGTCGAGCTCCGCGGCGCCGAGGTTGTCCTCGAGCTGCTCGAGCGTTCGGCAGCCGAGGATGACCGAGGTGACGCCCGGACGGTCGCGCAGCCACGCGAGCGCGACCTGCGCCATCGACACGCCGTGCGCCTTTGCGACTCCGCCGAGGGCGTCGAGCACGTCCCAGGTGCGCTGCTGGCGTGAGCGGCGGTCGTAGGCTTCGACGCCCCGGTCCGGGTTCTCGCCGAGCCGGGTCGCTCCGGTGGGACGCTCGTCCTTGTGGTACTTGCCGGTCAGCCAGCCACCCCCGAGAGGGGACCAGGGCAGGAGACCGAGCCCGTTCTCGATGCACGCGGGGACGATCTCCCACTCGATCTCGCGGACGAGGAGGTTGTACTGCGGCTGCAAGGTGACAGGGGCGGCGAGGTGGTTCGACGCCGCGACGTCCACCGTCCTTTGGACTTGCCAGCCGGTGAAGTTCGACAATCCGGCGTAGTGGATCTTGCCCGCGGAGATCGCGTCGTCGAGCGTCCGGAGCGTCTCCTCGATCGGCGTGAAGGGATCGTGAGCGTGCACCTGGTAGAGGTCGATCGCATCGACGCCGAGCCGGTGGAGCGATGCGTCGATCGCCCGAGTGAGGTGACGGCGGGACAGGCCGAGGTCGTTCGGGCCGGCGCCGGTCGGGAAACGGCCCTTCGTCGCGATCACCACCTGGTCGCGGACGTCGCTGGGGCGCGTCGCGAGCCAACGGCCGATGATCGTCTCCGATTCCGTGTCCGAGTAGACGTCGGCGGTGTCGACGAAGGTCCCGCCGGCCGCGACGAACCGGTCGAGCTGGGTATGGCTGCCCTCCTCGTCCGTCTCGCTGCCGAAGGTCATCGTCCCGAGGCAGAGCGTGGAGACCGAGCAGCCGCTCGATCCGAGAGTCTTGAAGCGCATCGTCCGCCCTCTTCCTTGGCTACTGGCCCGCTGACCTAGCGGGCCGCAGCCAACCTAGGCCGAACGCGGCGAGCGTCGCCATCGTGACTCGAGAGCTCCCGATGCCCGGCGCGCCTCCGGAGAGCGCGCAGCGAGGCTACGCGCCGGCCGGTCCGCGCCAGAGCGACCGGCAGGGGATCTTCTCGAGGTCTTCCGGCATCGATGTGGGTCCGGACAGCGGTCTGAGTAGGGGTTCTACCAGGCGGGACAACGCTGAGCTTGTGCTTGGACGCTGCTCCGCGATCCGTACCCGTCTCTCCGGCGCCCTGAAGAGGCCGCGAGCTGCTCGTCGTGCCACTATCCGCGTGACCCGCACGGGGAGCCTCTAGGAGCCTGGTGTCAAACGGGCGTCGCCGACGGACCTCAAAGTGACCTCCGTTCAGAATGGCCGCTGTGCCCCGGTCTTTGCTCAGGAGACCCAAACCGACCCCCTTCTGGGGGTCCTGATTAAGTGCTGCAGCAGCGAGAGCACCGTAGATCGGTCGCTTACTAGCGTCCCCGTTGTCCGCTCCCATGCGCAACGCGGCCTCTGCCATAACTGCCTCCATCGTCGTCACGGGCGCTCCCTACGCCCTCCCCGGCTCTATCGGC
>DAHXNN010000229.1 GCA_027365385.1 Acidimicrobiaceae bacterium
GGGAGAACAGACCCGCCTCGCGCTCTGCCGCATGCTTGAAGGTGCGGAGGTGACGCGACTCGATCCCGTAGGCCCGGAAGCCGGCTGCAAGTCGGGCGACTGCGAGCGCCTCCTCGCCGTAGCAAGGCACACCGGCGACGAGCCTGCTCGACACGAAGCCGTACTCCTCGAGCTCGGCGACGATCTCCGGCCCGATCCCCGCCGCGTCCGCGAGCTCGCCGGCGCTGAAGCTCGACGTCCCCGCCGGCACCCCAGCCGCCGACGCGGTCACACCGGTCACACCGGGCGCCGCGGGCGGCGCGGGAGCCGCGGTCACACCGGGCGCCGCGGGCGCTGAGAGAGGCGCGGGCGCCGCGGGAGCCGGTGCGCCTCGGCGAGAGCGCGGGGAGGATCGGTGCACCTGTCCACCGCCGTCTCCGTCATTGGCCGGACGGCCGTCTCTGGCTCCCCCGGACGTCGAGGCAGGTCCCTGGAGCGGCTGCTGCGGCTCGGCGGGGCGTCCGGTGCCGCCGGCTACCCGCTCCGATGTGCCGCCCGCGGCGCGAGGACTGTCCGCCTTTGCGCCGGGCTCCTTTGCGCCGGGCTCCTTTGCGCCGGGCTCTTCGCCCTGCATGACCGAGCGGCCAGGCACGACCGGCGCGGCGTCGGGCCGCGACGAGAGCGGCTGCACATCGCGCTCGAACGCGCCGGCACGAGCGCCGAGGCTCGCCGCGGATTGAGCCGCGATCGGCGCCAGGCCACGAGCGGGCTCGGTGCCGAGCGCCGCACGCACGGCGACTGGTGCCGGGGACGAGACACGCGCCGGCGGCCCGTCGTGGGGTAGCTGCGCTGCCGCGACGCTCGCGATGCCTGGCGCCCGGACGTGGACCGCTGCCGGGCTCTCCCGCCTGCCGACACCGTCACCGGCGCGCCGTGGACCCGCCGCAGAGAACGCGCTCGGCTGGCGCGACACGCTGGCCGGGGCCGTCCCAGCGGCCACCGCGTGCAGCGCTCCCGGCCGGGACACCTCCGCGCTCGCAGGCACCGCCGGCTGGACGACCGGGACCGCCGCACCCGCCGAGGCTTTCGGCGGCCCGCCGTTCGACGGAGCGCCCGCACCGACGAGGGTCGCAGGCTCTGCCGGTGGCTCCGGGCAGTCGCCGTCGAACAGCGACGCCTCGACGTGCTCGTGTTCCACGATGCCCGAAGCGGCGTCGAGCCGTCCCTTGATGACCTTCAAGGGCAGGAAGTGCTCGCGCTGCTGGCGAAGGATCCAACGGAGCCGCTCGACGTCGGGCTCGTAGAACTTGCGGTACCCGGACGGCGTCCGCTCGGGGTGGATCAGGCCTCGACTTTCGAGGAAGCGGATCTTCGAGATCGTCACGTCGGGGAACTCGACGACGAGGAGATCGAGGACCTCGCGGATCGACAGGTGCGCGCGCTCCGTCACACCGCACCCCCGATCCGGACGGCCCCCGACCCGCGGCTCAATGCGCGCTGGCCGCGACGAAGACGAGCTTGAACTTGCCGACCTGCACCTCGTCACCGCTGGTGAGAGCGAGCTCGTCGATGCGCTCGCGGTTGACGTACGTGCCGTTCAACGAGCCGACGTCGCGCACGACGTAGCCGGCCGCTCCACGCACGAACTCCGCGTGGCGCCGCGACACCGTGATGTCGTCGCGGAAGATGTCGCTCTCGGGGTGGCGGCCGACGCGGGTGACCTCCTTGTCGAGGACGTACTTCGCTCCCGCGTCGGGACCTCGCTTGACGAGGAGGACACCGGTGCCCTCGAGGAGCTCGCCGACCGCGAGACCGAGCTCGTCGTCGCCGAGCTCGCCGGACGGGTCGACGGGGACGAACGAGACCGTCGTATCGGCGCTCGGGACGAGTGCTGCCCCGCAGGAGGAGCAGAAGTTGACGTCCGGCGGGTTGCGGTGGCCGCAGTTGTGACAGAACACCGCGCTAACGGTAGTCGGTCGTTCGCCGCGACGTACCCGGCGTATCGCTCAGGACTGCGTCAGCTCGCGGTAGCGCTCGGCTGTGAGGAGGTTCGCGACGTCCTCACCCGTCGCGACCTCGATGATGCACAGCCACCCGAGCCCGTAGGGGTCGGAGTTGAGCCGCTCGGGCGACGACGCGAGCTCCGGGTTCACCTCGACGACGACGCCCGCGAGCGGCGCATAGACCTCCGAGACCGACTTCGTCGACTCGACCTCTCCTAGCGTCGCTCCCCGGGCGACCGCGGCGCCCGGCTCGGGCAACTGGACGAACACGACGTCGCCGAGGGCCGATTGCGCGAAGTCGGTGATGCCGACGGTCGCCCGACCGCCGTCGATGCGCACCCACTCGTGGTCGTCGGTGTAGCGCAGCGTCTCGGGAATCTCCATTGGAGCGATGCTATGCCATCGCCGCACCGAGGCTCGGGACCGCTCCGACCGACGGGGGTCGTGTGGCCGGTACATGCTGCTGGCCTGCTGGCCTGCTGGCCTGCTGCCCTGCTGCCCTGCTGCCCTGCTGGTCAGCCTGCGTCGAGGATCGCGCGGATCTCCCGTGCGGCACGAGCCGCTCGCTCGGCCGCGTCTGGCCCGTCCGCGCCCTCTGCGTAGACGTGGGTCGCGCGTCGGACCGGATCGGGAGCGACGAGGGTCCATCCTCCGTCCCCGTCGACGCGCTTCACGCCGTCGACGAGGACGAGGTCCTCCTCGCGTGCGAGCTCGAGGACGTGGCGCATGACGCTTCCCTTCTGCTCGGCCGGCGTCGCCACCTCCTCGTGAGCGACGAAGGTCTGCGGCAGCGAGGACACGAGGGTCGAAAGGCGGAGCGCTGTGCTCGCGAGCATCTCGAGGAGGTGGACCAGCGCCGCGACCGCGTCGAAGGCGGACAGGTGTGCAGGGAAGGCGAAGCCGCCGCAGGTGTCGCCCACGAAGTCCGCCGTTCCAGGGGAGAGTGGTCCAGCGGGGCTGGCAGGACCGGTGCAACCGAGCGGTGCTATGGCGAGCTCGGCGCCGTGCTCGGCACACAGCCTCGCCACGGCACTCGTCGCGTTGACAGGGACGACGAGGCGCGCGCCTGGGCGCGAGGACGCGACGAGCCCGGCGAAGAGGAGCAGCGCCTCGGTGTCGTCGAGGACGCGCCCCGTGTCGTCGACCAGGCTTAGCTGCTCGCCGTCGGGGGCGATGACCGCACCGAGGTGGGCCCCCGACGAGCGGACGAGCTCCGCGAGGCGCGCTGTGTGAACGTCGCGGTCGTAGCCGATGACGCCGGGCGTCGACACGAGCGGGTTGACGACGAGCACCTCGGCGCCGAGCTTCGCGAGCACGCTCGGCATGACGAGGCTCGCCGTGCCGTACGCGTAGTCGAGGACGAGCTTGAACCGAGCGCTGCGCACGCTCTCGAGATCGACGTCTTTCACGAGCGCGAGCGCGTAGAGCTCGGCCGTGCGCGAGGGGAACTCGATGTCGCCGATCTCGGCCGCGAGAACGCGCCTCGACTCCTCCCGGTAGTAGAGGCGCTCCACCTTGCGACGAGCGGCATCGTCGAGGTCGTCGCCCTCGGCGTCGAGGAACCGCAAGACGACCGACTGCGGGTCGTCGGGGTCGAGCCGCACCGTGACGCCGCCGCGGCTCTGACCGGCACGCACCTGGAAGCGCGTCACCGGGACGGTCGTCGCCTCGAGGTCCTCGACGTTCAGCCCTGCGGCGTTGAGCCCGACCATCACCGCCCGCTTGAGGACGCGGGCCGCGCGGCTCGAGTCCCGCGAGACGGCGACGGTCGATCCCTTCGGCAGGCCGGTCGCGTAGGCCATGGCGACCCGCACGGCGAGCTCGGGCGACAGGTCGACGTTCGCGAGCCCGGTCACCCCCACCCGGCCGAACAGCGTGCGGGCAGCTCGGGACTCCCAGACGACCGACGAGGTGACGGCGGCCCCCGCGTCCACCGTCTTGTTGGGATAGATCTTCACGCCCGGGGCGATCGATGCGTCCTCGCCCACGCGGCACCCGTCGCCGAGCACGACGCCCTCCTCGAGGCGCGCGCCGGGTCGCAGCTCGCACGAGCGCCCGATGACGCTGCCCCTGGCATGAACGCGGGCGCCGATATAGCAGTTGTCGTGCACGACGGTACGCTCGACCTCCGCTCCGTCGCCGACGCGGACGTTCGCGCCGAGCACCGCGTAGGGTCCGACGCGCGCCCGCGGGCCGACCCTGCAGTTCGCTCCGACGAGCGCGGGCGCCTCGACCAAGGCTGTCGGGTCGATCTCCGCGCCCTCGCCGACGAAGATCCCCGGTCGCAACGTGAAGGCATCGACGCGTAGGCCGACCTTCGCGTCGAGGATGTCGGCGTGCGCGCGGAGGTAGGCCTCGAGGGTCCCGACGTCCTCCCAGTAGCTGTCCGTGACCCAACCCTGCAGGTGCTCCCCCGCTGCCAGCAGCAACGGGAACACCTCCGAGGAGAAGTCGACAGCGCGCCCCGGTGCGACCGCGTCGAGGACCTCGGGCTCGAGCACGTAGATGCCCGTGTTGACAGTGTCGGAGAAGACCTGTCCCCAGGTCGGCTTCTCGAGGAGGCGCTCGACCCGTCCGGTCTCGTCCGTGATGACGATCCCGAACTCGAGCGGGTTCTCCATCGCCTTCAACGCGAGGGTCGCAAGCGCTCCCGACTTCTCGTGGACGGCCACGAGGCCGCCGAGGTCGATGTCGGTGAGCACGTCGCCGGAGATGACGAGGAAGCGCTCGTTGAGCTCGGCGCGAGCGTTCAGGACCGACCCCGCAGTCCCGAACGGTGTCTCCTCGGTCGCGTAGACGATACGCACGCCGAACTCCGAGCCGTCCCCGAAATACGTCCGGATCGTGCTCGCGAGATAGGCGACCGTCACGACGATCTCGTCGAAGCCGTGACGGCGGAGCAGGCCCACCACGTGCTCGACCATCGGGCGGTTCGCCATCGGGAGCATCGGCTTCGGCTGGCTCATCGTGAGCGGCCGCAGTCGGGTGCCCTCGCCTCCGGCCATGATGACCGCCTTCATCGGGCGACCGTCATCGGGCGACCGTCATCGGGCGGCGTCGCCGTCCTTGGCGAGCGGGGGCCCGCCCGGGGCCGAGGGCAGGGGCGAGCCGCTCCCACCCGCGAGCGCGCGCCGCGCCTGTGGGACATAGGCCGCGGCGGAGTACAGCGACACCGCGAGAGCGGGGATCGCGGCTACCCACGTCACGTCGGTGAGGACACGCGCCCAGAGGCCGGGGCCGTGGCCGCCGAGGAAGAGCGGGAAGCAGACCATCAGGCCGAAGGTGCTCGCCTTGCCGACCCAGAGGACCTCGATGCGGCGCGCGCCCATCGAGGCGAGCACGAGGACCGCCACGCTCACGAGGACCTCCCGGCCGAGGACGACGGCCGTGAGCCAGGCGGGGACTGCCCCGTAGACGGTGATCGAGATGACCGAGGTCACGAGCACGACGCGATCGACCGTCGGGTCGAGCACCGCGCCGAGGTTCGAGGTCTGGTGGAAGCGGCGGGCGACGTAGCCGTCGAAGAAGTCCGTGACCCCGGCGGCGCCGAGCAGGAGAGCGGCTGCCACCCGGTCGTTCGTCGCGAACAGCAGCCACACGAACAGGCCGAGGAACACGAGGCGTAGCAGCGAGAGCAGGTTCGGCACCGTGACGACGCGGTCGAGCTGCCCGCCCGGCTCCGCTGTCGTCATCTCGTCAGTGTACGAGGCGGCTACCACCGGGGCGGGCGATCGGTCCGGGACGAGATGCCGCGCCCCGCGGAGCTCCTAGCGGCCGCGCAACACGTTGCGCAGGACGAGAGCGAAGACGGTGAGGACCGCTCCCGCGCCCGTCGCCGAGCGGACCGTCCGAGCGCCGCCGCCAGCTCGGACGAACGCGGCGACGAGGAGAGCCTCGTCCCGCTCGTCGGGCGACGGCACGAGCGCTGCGACCGCGTCGCGGACCACCTCCTCGCCGGGGCGGCGGTAGAGGAAGGTGCTCTGGCTGAGCTCGAAGTGCACATCTCGGCGCAGCTCTGCGGCGAGCTGCTCGGCGCTGCGCTCGCGCCGCCAGTCGCACGGGTACGCCTCGCCTGCGAGCTGGCCCTCCCACCAGTGCTGGAGGAACCTCCCGAGTCGTGCCGCACGCCTGCTCATTGTCGTGCATCCTACGCTTCGCGTCGTGGGCAATCCTGCTCGCGGTGCAAGGAGGTGTCGTGATGGCTGACCAGCAGGAGATACTGACGGCGATCGGGGGGCGGATCCTCTCCCAGCTCGAGGCAGGTGCGACGAGCGACACGATCCTCAAGCTCGCGGAGGCCTACGCGTGGATCGCCGCTCCGGACAACGGCCACGGCGGCTTCGACGCGAGCTGACGCGCTCAGCCCTCGCCCGCGCCCGCGCCCGCGGCCTCACCGGCGATCTCGCCGAGGAGCTCTCCGAGGCGGCCGAAGAACGTCGAGCGAGCGAGCACTCTCCCGCAGCCCGCAGATCGTGCCCTCGCGATCAGGTCGCGGTTGACGTGGCTCGCGAAGCCGACGGTCCGGCAGCCGGCGAGCGCTCCGAGCACCTCGAGCGCGCCGGGCCGGGACAGGTCGACGAGCACGAGATCGGGAGGATCCTGCGCACCGGACGCCAGCTGGCCAGGGCTCGCCACGTGCTCGACCTGGACGCCGGCAGCAGCTGCTGCTGCGGTTACGCGAGACCGGTCCATGAGGTCGGGCACGAAGGCGAGGACGCGTCCCACCCGGTCATTGTCGCCGAGTGACCGCCGCCGCGCGGCTCGGGTCGGCTCGGGTCGGCTCGCCTGCCTCTGCCTCGAGATCACCGGGGGCGAGGGACCCGGGGGCGAGGGACCCGCCGGCACCGGTCTCCCGGCTCGGCCGGATGCGGCAGGCGCGCGGCGAAGGGACATCGCGGGTTGAATCGGCGGCGCGACGCGAGTTGTATTCACCTTGGGCCTGGCGTCGTCCGCACAGGTGCCCGGGGAGGCGACGAGCATGGCATCTGACGCGAGAGGACGCCGGGTCTCGGTCCTCGCGATCGTGCTCGCGGGAGGCCGCGGACGTCGCCTCGACCCGCTGACGGCGGACCGGGCGAAGCCGGCCGTGCCCTTCGGGGGGTGCTACCGCATCGTCGACTTCGTCCTGTCGAACCTCGCGAACGCCGACTTCCGCAAGATCGTCGTGCTCACCCAGTACAAGAGCCACAGCCTCGACCGCCACATCAGCCAGAGCTGGCGGCTCGCGCCCCAGCTCGGCAACTACGTCGCGACGGTCCCGGCCCAGATGCGCCAGGGCCCGCGCTGGTTCGCCGGCTCTGCGGACGCCATCTTCCAGAACCTCAACCTCATCCGGGACGAGCGCCCGGAGCACGTCATCGTCTTCGGCGCCGACCACATCTACAGGATGGACCCGCGCCAGATGCTCGACGCCCATGTCGAGAGCGGCGCGGACGTCACCCTCTGCGGCCTGCGGGTGCGTCGCGCCGAGTCGAGCTCCTTCGGCATCATCGAGGCGGGCGCGGACGGGCGCGCAGCGGGCTTCCACGAGAAGCCGACAGATCCGCCCGGCCTCGCGGACGATCCCGAGAGCGCGCTCGCGTCCATGGGGAACTACATCTTCCGGACCGACGCGCTCGTCGAGGCGATGACGACCGACGCGGCTGACGAGGAGAGCGCCCACGACATCGGCGGCGACATCATCCCCCGCCTCGTCGCCGCGGGCGGGGCGCGCGTCTACGACTTCTCGACCAACGAGGTCCCCGGCGTGAGCGAGCGCGAGCACGGCTACTGGCGCGACGTCGGCACCCTCGACGCCTACTACGACGCGCACATGGACCTCGTCTCGGTGCACCCGATATTCAGCCTCTACAACAGGAGCTGGCCGATCCTCAGCTGGTACCCGCCGATGCCGCCCGCGAAGTTCGTCTTCGACGAGGACGAGCGGCGCGGCCAGGCACTCGACTCGCTCGTGAGCCCTGGCGTCATCGTCTCGGGAGGCACCGTCCGTCGCTCGGTGCTCTCGGCAGGCGTCCGCGTCGACAGCGGCGCGCTCGTCGAGGGCTCCGTCCTGCTCGACGACGTCCAGGTCGGCGAAGGTGCCGTCGTTCGCAACTGCATCGTCGACAAGCAGGTGGTGATCCCCGCGAAGTCGGTCATCGGCGTCGACCCCGAGGCGGACCGCGCGCGCTTCACCATCTCCGAGGCAGGCATCGTGGTGATCCAGAAGCGCCAGGTCGTGCCGCCCGCGTGACGCGCCCTTCTCTTACCTCCCTGCAGCTGCAGCGCGCCGCGCCGTGAAGGTCGCCCTGCTCACCCGGGAGTTCCCTCCCGAGGTCTACGGCGGCGCAGGGGTGCACGTCGACGCGCTTGCGACCGCTCTCGCGCCCTTCGTCGAGGTCGCCGTGCACTGCTTCGGCCGGCACCGCAGCTCCCCGCTCGTCGCCGCGAGCTACGAGCCGTGGCCCGTGCTCGCCGGGCTCGCAGGCGACGACCCGCTCGGAAGCGCCCTCGGCGTTCTCTCGGTCGACCTCGCGATGGTCGCCGGCCTCGGCGACGTCGACCTCTGCCACTCGCACACGTGGTACGCGAACATGGCCGGTCACCTCGCGAAGCTTGGTCGCGGCGTGCCCCACGTCGCGACCACCCACAGCCTCGAGCCCCTTCGCCCCTGGAAGGCCGAGCAGCTACGAGGCGGCTACGCGCTCTCGTCCTGGTGCGAGCGGACCGCTCTCGAGAGCGCCGACGCGGTGATCGCCGTCTCGCGCGCGATGGCGGCGGACGTGCTCGCGTGCTACCCGGCCGTCGATCCTGCGCGGGTCGAGGTGATCTACAACGGCGTCGACACGGCGAGCTGGCGTCGCGACGACGGCACCGACGTCCTAGAGCGCGCCGGGCTCGACCCGGAGCGCCCGCTCGTCGTCTTCGTCGGACGCGTGACCCGCCAGAAGGGTCTGGCCTACCTGCTCGAGGCGGCGCCAGCTATCGACGGGCGCGCCCAGATCGCGATCCTCGCCGGCGCGGCCGACACGCCAGAGCTCGCAGCCGAGATCCACGGCCTCGCAGACGCCGCCCGGCGACGTACGGGTGGTCTGTGCTGGATCGACGAGATGCTGCCCCGCCGCGACGTCGCGCAGCTCCTGAGCCATGCGACCTGCTTCGTGTGCCCGTCGATCTACGAGCCGTTCGGTCTCGTCAACGTCGAGGCGATGGCGTGCGGCACGGCGGTCGTCGCGAGCGCCGTCGGCGGGATCCCGGAGATCGTCGTCGACGGCGAGACGGGCC
>DAHXNN010000013.1 GCA_027365385.1 Acidimicrobiaceae bacterium
TATGCTTCAAGTCAACAAGACGCGGATACCCGAACGAGGAGATGATGGCCGAACCCGGCGCACGACAACGCCGAGCCCAGGCGCAAATCGCCGCCTCGTTGGGCGAGATCGGCTTTGCCCTGCCGGGCAGCCTGGTGTGGCGCACCACCGCGTGTGGCAAGGCGGGCTGCCACTGCCAGGACGACCCGCCGGTGCTACACGGGCCCTATCTCACCTGGACCCGGGCCGTTGCCGGCAAGACCGTGACCCGCAAGATCAGCGAGGACCAGCAGGCCCGCTACCAGGTCTGGTTCGACAACGCCCGGAGACTCCACCATCTCGTCACCGAACTCGAGGCCCTGTCCCTCCGAGCGTTCGAGCAGGCCGAAGGGACCAGTAAGCGCTGATCACGCCCCCCGAGACCCTGAAAGCACCCATCGCCCCTGCATGTGCTGAAAGCCCAGCTAGCGAAAGAGCCTCTCTTCGAGCTCGGCTCGGGTGAGGCAGAGGTGGCCCGCTACCTCTGAGAGGATCGCCGCGAGCGTCCCGACGCGAAGTGGCCCACCCGCCGGGATCGTGACGCGGTGCTCGCCAGCAGTCGTCGTGATCAGCCGGAGATGGCTCCCCGTCTGGCGGGCGACCTCGTATCCGTAGTGCCTACGAAGGAGCACCGCAAGATCTCGCCCGCTGAGGTCTCTCGGTAGCCTCACACGGCGAGTAGCTCGTCGCGGACCAGGTGAAGGCGTACGACCCGTGGGCGGTCGCTCTCGTCGAAGTGGCACATCACCGCGTCTCGCACCATGGTCCGGAGATCATCGAAAGTGTCCGCTTCGGTGAGTATCGGCTCCCCCAATGCCCGGGCCACATAGCCACCCTCGGGCGCTTCCTCGACAATGAAGACGAGCTCGGACGCCGACATAGCATGAGACTAGGCGACTGGAGGCCGGATCACTTCGTCAACACGCTGGGCACGACCGAGGGGCGGGGACTTTTCCTGGCCACCACCAGGGACTGCAACGTGGCCATTGACACGCGAGCTCCGCGCGCAGCGCGTCTCGTTACAGAGCCATGTGGGATCGCGGCGCTCAACAATCAACGAGTCCGGCGCGACACCGAGCGCATTGCGAGCTGCTCGCGCTCTCTTTGGATCGTCGACCACGGCTCCGACAGCACGACCGGACCTCGGACGGTCGCGCTGCCGATCAACGGTTGGCTCGCGGGTCGTCTACTGCACGAGTCCTACACGTCGCTCGTCGCGTCCATCGCTCTTCCGATCGCATCGCGCCTGTTCCCGACGTACTTGCGAAGCGTGAAGGAGGGATCCGCGTGGCCGAGGAGGTAGGCGACGAGGCTGAGGTCCATCTCCCGCTCGAAGAGCATCGTCGTCGCCGCGAGGTGGCGCAGCGAGTGCCAGTCGTGGCGCGGCGTCCTGCGGCTCAGAAACTCCCAGTTCGCCTCGCGCATCGCTGGGAGCAGGCGGTCGGATCGAAAGCGGAGCCTGCTTGCGAAGCCGCCGTCTGGTCCGGGGAACAGCAACGCCTCGGGGCCGTGCTGCGTGGTGACGCGCCCGACGAGCTCGGCGAGGGGAGCCGCGAGGCTCGCGTAGTAGACGGCCGTCCGCCTGCGGCCGCTCTTGGTCGGCTTCGCGTAGAGTGCCTCGTGCCGCCCCGGCTCGCAGATCGTCGCGACGACCTCCACCGTCCGTCGCCCAGGCGGGAGCGAGATGTCGATCGGTCGGAGTGCGACAAGCTCACCCCAGCGCAGCCCAGCCTCTGCTGCAAGGCGGCACGCGACCCCCCAGTGCGGCTCGAACATCGTCTCGAGCGTCTTTGCGAGGAGCTCGGCTGCCTCGCTGCTCGGGATGTCCTTGCCGGGAACGAAGTCTGCAGACTCGCCCTCGACGACCGATCCGACCGAATAGCAGACGTCCGCCATCGGGTCCTCGCTACGAGGCAGCCAGCGCCGGAGCTGTGCGTGGGTGACGAGACCGCGAAGCGTCGCGCCGATGGACTGGATCGTCGCCGGTGCACGCCCTTTCGCGCGCGCGTTGCCGAGGACCTGCTCGGACTCGTACGGTCCCCACTCGGTGACCGAGACGTCGCCGATCGCCGGCAGGATCCAGCAGCGCAGGATGTCGCACTGGCGGTCCCGATAGCGCTGCGCACGACCCTTTGTGACGAGGAGCTCGAGGTAGCTCGCTGCGACGTCCGCGACGGTCCGCCCGGTGCGGGGCGAGACACGAGCCGCGAGATAGGACTCGGCCCGCCGGGCGATCTCGAGCGCCTCGTCCACGCTACGTGCCGTCCGCTCGGACCGGCCCTGCGCGTCGGTGAAGACCACGCGCCAGACGCCCTTGGTCCCCGACGGCTCGTAGAGCCGCGTCCCGTGCTCGAGGACCCTCCACGCGGGGCGACGCGCCCGCGAGCCACTAGGCCGCGTCGCCACGACAGGGTCCCGTCTGCTCGGTGCTCCTCGGGCGCCGTCTCTTCGGCGGCGGAGGCGTTGGCACGCTCGAGCGGTCCATCGCCACGGACTGCAGCTCACGGCGTGCCGGAGCCGTCGCACGTGCAGAAGGCGATGGGCGCGCTGGAGCAGGCGCGACGCGGGGGAGCACCCGTCGATGAGCGAGCTCCCAGGAGAGGATCTCGTCTCTCGACCAGCGAACACAGGCTCCATCAAGCACGAGCGGCACGGGAAAGTCCTCGCGGCGCAGGACCTCCCACACTGTCGTCCGGCCGACGTGCCAGCGCTCCTTGAGATCTGCTCGCGACAGATACGCGTGGACCGGCGCTGGCGCGGACTGCGCGTCCGTCGCCGCAGAGCTCGTGTCGGTCTCGTCTCGGGTGCGTCCCACGAGCAGAACTTGGCTGGGCGGCCTCGCAGGGCACGCCGCTGGTCTGTCACCGAGGGAGCGCACCGTCGAGCGCGCGGGGCCGATCTTGCACCGGCGCACCAGCTGGCACCGTGGCACCTTGTGGCAAGATTTGTGGCAAACAGGCCCATGACGCGGGGTGTC
>DAHXNN010000051.1 GCA_027365385.1 Acidimicrobiaceae bacterium
TGGACGGCCGCCTCGGCGGGGGTGAGCTCACCGTTGCGGACCATCTCCTCGACGAGGCTGTGGTCCTCCGTGAGCTGGACGAGCTCGCCCCCTCGCAGCACGTACGCTCGTGAGTCGCCGACGTTCGCGACGGCGATGCGCTCGTGCCTGCCGCTGCGGACGAGTGCCGCTGCGGTGAGGGTCGTGCCCATGCCGCGCAGCGTCGCCTGCCGCTCGCTCTCGTCGTAGACGGCGCGGTTCGCTCGGGAGGTCGCCGCCACGAGCCCGGATGCCGACCTGCTCGTGGTGAACGAGCGCTGCAGGGTCTCGATTGCGAGTCGGGCGGCGACCTCGCCGCCGACGTGCCCCCCCATGCCGTCGGCGACCGCCACGAGGTCGCTGGTCGCGAGGCTCATGTCCTGGTTCGACGATCGCACCCGGCCTGCATCGGTCGCCGCCGCGGCCCGGAAGGCGGTCATGGCGTGCCGTCCGGTGCGCGTGCGGGTCGCCGTGCCCTCAACGCCCGACCTCGAGGAGGGTGCTTCCGACCTTCAGCCGGTCGCCGCGGCGCAGGCGCACGGGTGCGCCGACGCGCTCGCCGTTGAGGAAGGTCCCGTTCGTCGAGCCGAGGTCCTCGAGCCACGCCTCTCCGTCGCGCCGGTAGACGCGCGCGTGGACCGAGGAGGCGAACGTGTCGCCCTCGAGCGGCACGGCACAGCCAGGTGAGCGGCCGAGGGTGGTCTCTGTGCCGACGTCGAACGCCGCGCCGCGGCGCTCCGCCGGCTCGACGATCCGCAGCCGGAGCTGGCCGCCACGCTCGGCGGGCGCCGGGGGCTTGCTCCTCTGGGGCTCGCCGGAGGGCTCCACGCCGCCTCGCTCGGCACGCCCACGCCGGACCTCGACGAGCACCATGCGCGCCGCGTAGAGGAAGAAGAGCCAGACGAGCGCGAGAAGGAAGTACCGCAGGATCTGGAGCAGGCCGTGGGACATGGGTCGCGCGAGGGTCGCTAGCTGGACTCGAAGCGAAAGGTCGTGATGCCGACGGTGATGAGGTCGCCGCCGGCGAGGCGTTGGGCGCGGACGGGGACGCCGTTCACCCGGGTCCCGTTCGTCGAGCCGAGGTCCTCGACGACGACGCTCGTGCCGTCCCGGCGGAGCTCGGCGTGGCGCCGCGAGACGTTGGCGTCGGCGAGCGGTATCTCGCATTCGGGGAGCCGACCGATCACGACGGGCTCCTCTCCGACCGGCACCCGGTGGCCGTCGGGGAGGACGATCCATCCACCGGGGAGCTCCTCGCCCTCGACGACCTCGCTCGAGATGACGAACGTGCTGCGCGATAGCTCCTCGTTCCACCCGACCGTGACCTCGACCGGCCCGAGGAAGGTATAGCCCTCGGAGCGGGCGTGCTCTCTCGCCGCGTCGACGAGCTCACGGGAGAGCACGTCGACGAAGCCGCCGAAGCGCTCGTAGTCCTCCTCGGACAGCAGGACCGTGAACGCGTTGGGCGCGACGAGGCCGCGCACCGATATGGCGCGCTGGAGATCCATCTCACGTGTGAGTCGACGGCCCAGCTCGACTGGCTGGAGCTCGCCACGGAAGGCCTTGGCGAACGCGCCCTCGACCAGTCGCTCGAGGCGCTGCTCGAACTGCTGGAGTCCCATGGCCCTCGTACTCTACCTGGACAGGCGGTGACCAGCTCGCCGTCGGCTAGCCTGAGTGTCCCACCGGGCGAGTGGCGGAATTGGCAGACGCGCAGGATTCAGGTTCCTGTGTCCGAAAGGATGTGGGGGTTCAAGTCCCCCCTCGCCCACGGCAGAGCCGCAGCTCGGCACGCCGGCCCGGGCCGTCAGAGCGCCAGGTCCGCCGGCCAGCGCTCGACGAGATCGGTCCGCCCGAGAGCGTCCATCGCGAGGACTGCGGCACCGATCCGGCCTGCGTCGGCGCCGAGGGGAGAGACGCGCACCGGTGGTGGTGTCCGCCAGCGCAGCTCCCCGGCGAGCCGGTCGAGCGTCGGCGCGACGAGCGTCTCGCCGGCGCGAGACAGGCCTCCGCCGAGGAGCACCAGAGCGGGGTCGACGAGGAGCACCAGGGTCGCGAGCGAGAGCGCGAGCGCAGCGGTCGCGTCGCCCCATATCCTTGTGGCGAGCTCCTCGGTCCTGACCCGCCCGGAGATGACCGCTGTGTCCGTGCCCAGCTCTCCACCTGCGGACCTGTAGCGGCGCGCGATGCCACCTGCGGAGGCGTAGACCTCGAGGCAGCCATGCTTGCCGCACGAGCAGGGCTCGCCACCGGGGTAGACGGTGGTGTGACCGAGCTCGCCGGCTGCCCCGCTCGCCCCGATCCGCGTCACTCCGCTCGCGGTGATAGCGCAGGAGATGCCCGTCCCGAGGGTGACGAGGACGAAGTCCGGGAGCCCGCGCGCACCGCCGACACGCCGCTCCGCGAGGCTCGCCCCCCGGACGTCGTGGCCGATAGTGACGGAGAGGCCCGTGCTCGACTCGAGCTCTCCTGCGAGGTCGAGGTCCTCCCACCCGAGGTTTGCGGCGTACAGGACGCGCCCGCCCAGTTCGTCGACGATGCCCGGCACGATGACCCCGGCACCGATCGGCGCGAGGCCGCGGTCCCTCGCGTCCGCCTCGAAGTCGGTGACGAGGCCGCGGACCGCGTCGAGAAGGGCCGGTCCACCCTCGCCGGGGGACGGGATGGAGCGGCTCACGACCTGGCTCCCGTCGACCCCGACGATGCCTCCCTTGACGGTCGTCCCACCGACGTCGATCCCGACGACGACCTCGGGCCTCCTCACGACCGCGCCCGAGCGGCGCTCGCGGGCCCACGTGCTGGTGCGACGGCCTCGATGAGCGCGTCGAGGGCGACCGGGTCGGGGCGCGACGCCTCGCCGGTCGGCACGGCACGCCCGGTCAGCGACAGCCGGGCGGGCGCACCGCCGACCGGGTCGGAGAACGCCCGGGCCGACACGTGAAGCTCGCTGACGCCTGTGGAGGCGACGATCCCGGCCGCGTTCGTCGCGCGCACCCCGCCGCCCGCGAGGATCGTGACGCGCTCACCAGCCGCGGTGACGAGGCGAGCGAGCGTCGCCGTGCCCTCGGCGGCGGTCGCCGCCCCGCCGGACGTGAGGACCCTCGACGCGCCCAGATCGGCGACGGTCGCGAGCGAACGGATCGCGTCGCTCGTGAGGTCGAAGGCGCGGTGGAACGTGACGGGCGCCTGCCCGCACGCGGCGACGAGCCTCTGGGTCACGGCTTCGTCGATCTCGGCGTCGACGGTGAGCGCACCGACGACGACGCCGACGGTCACCCCGGGTGCGTGGTCGAGCGCCAGGATGGCTGCGATGTCGGCCTCCATGACCTCGACCTCCTGCTCGTCGTAGACGAAGTGGCCCAGTCGCGGCCGGACGAGGACCTGGACTCCGACGTGCTCGACCAGCTCCAAGGTGCGTGCGACGTGCCCGATGCTCGGGGTGAGGCCACCTTCGCTGAGCGCAGAGCACAGCTCGACGCGTTCGAGTCCCGCCCGCTCTGCGAGCAGCGCTCCCGCCACGTCGTCGACGCACAGCTCTAGCAGGAGCGGTCGGACGGTGACCGTCGTCCCCTCGCACGAGCTCGCTCCACGTGCGTCGCCCATCGCGCGTAGGGCTGTCACAGGAGCCGGGCAGTCAGCTCGGGACGGTCCATGTCGGGGTCGAAGGGGAACAGCGGCCGGGAGATCCTCGTGTGCCCGAGCCGGAGCAGGTCCTGGTCGACGCCGCCGGGGGTGAGCGCGAGGCGCCAGTCCGCGGCGAGCGCGTAGATCTCGGGCTCGAGGTAGCCGAGCTTCACGACGACGACGTCCGCTTCCCTCGGGTCGGCGCCGAGGGCGGTCCAGGAGCTGAGCAGGTCGAACTGCCTGCGCTGTGCAGTGACGAGAACCGTCAGGCCACCGGTACGCAACGCGGCGACCTGGCCCCTCTCCGGGTCGTCGAGCTGGAGCCCCGTCACCTCGGCGGTGATCTCGACCGGGGGCTCTGTCGTGTCGACGTGCCCGCCGACCGACACCGTCACGGTCCCCCCCAAGCCCGCCGCCACGGCCTCGCTCACTGCTGCCGGATCGAAGAGCGCCGCGTAGACCGCGGTGATCTCGCCGGACGCGCATGAAGGGGAAGCGACGAGCCGTGCGAGGCAGTGGCTGACGTCTCCCGCCCCGCCCGCTGTCGGGTTGTCTCCCGAGTCGCTGATGACGTAGGGCCTCTTGTCGCTCCTCGTCGCCTCGTCGAGGCAGTCCGCGAAGCTCGCGGTGGGGGCGACGAATGCGAAATCCCGGCGCGCGTCCCAGTACGCAGTGGCCAGCTCCTCGGCGGCTGCGACCACCGCCTCGTCGTCGTCGCCGGTGACGACGACCGCTGCCCGGCTGCGCGGCTGCGCGGCTGCGCGGCTCGTCGCCCCACGCGTAGCCGACCCAGATCGCCGCGTCGAGGATGCCCGGCCGGGCCTCCACGTCGGGGATCCGGTCGTAGATGCCGCGGGCGGGCTCGATGCGCGTGCTCGTCCGCTCTCCTGGCAGGAGGACCGGGACCTGGACCCATGCCATCGAAGGAGCGCCACCATGGCGCAGGCGTGACACGAGGTTGCGCGCCGCCCGTTCCTTGGTCTCCACGACGTCCTCGTGCGGCGCCATGCGAAAGCAGGTCATGAGATCGCAAGCGAGGGCGAGCTCGGGGCTCACGTTGCCGTGCAGGTCCAAGCTCGCCGAGAGCAGCGCCGCGGGCCCGACGGTTGCCCGGATCGCGCCGGCGAGGTCGGCCTCCGCGTCGAGCATCCCGACGACGCTCATCGCTCCGTGGATGTCGAGGAGCATCCCGTCGAGCTGCCCGGCGGACGCGCAACGCTCGACGATCTCGTCTCGCAGCGACTCGTAGGCGTCGCGATGCACCGGACCGCCGGGGAGTGCCCGCGCGTGGAGAAGTGGCACCCACTCGACACCGTGGCACCAGGTCCGCAGGCTGTTCGCGCGGCCGGGCGGCAGTGTCGCGTCGACCCAGGGATAGCGGTCGAGGAGCTCGGCTCCCCGCCGGCACGCGAAGTCGCAGAGGGTCGTCCGGTGCGGGCTGAAGGTGCTCGCCTCGATCGCGATGCCGGCGATGCCGGCGATGCCGACGCGCCATCGAGGGAGTGGCATGCCGGCGCCCGCTCGGGCCTCGGGATCTCTCAACGCTCCTCCTGCTCGCGATATAGGTCGAATGCAGACTTAATACAGGTGTCGATTTCGAGCTTATCTGAACTCGACAGCCTGGCGACCTGCCGCTCTGCATGTCGGGCCCACCTGGACGCACTGGCGAGTCGCTGGTTCTTGCCTTGACAGCAACAGCAACTGATGTTTCGAGGTCAGTTACACGATATTAGATCGTAAATCGAAGAAAATGGGAAACCCGATGAACTTTGAGATGCCCATCGTCAGGCGCGGGATGCTCGCGCGTCGCGTCCGCCCTGCACCGGTGGCGGCGTCGGTGTTGGCCACCCTCGGTGCCGGTGCGCTGCTGATCTCCGGGCTGTCGCCGGCGTCGGCCGCTGCGACCGCTTACCGGTCAGCCCCGCACCAGTCCACCGCGCGCGGCGCGAAGGGCGGCGGCACGGTCACCTTCGCCGAGCCGCCCAACGCGACGCCCAACGCGATCTTCCCGATAGCGACGGCCGGCAACACTGCCGCACACAACTCCGCGATCCAGGCCGAGCTCTATGTCCCGCTGACCTTCTACGATGCCACGAGCGGCAAGCTCGCGTTCGACGCGCGGGCGAGCGTCGCGAAGAGCATCGTGTACTCGAATGGCGACAAGACCGTGACGGTGACCCTCCAGAAGCTCAAGTGGTCGGACGGCTCTCCGGTGACGAGCGGCGGCGTCGAGTTCTTCTACAACCTCGTCAAGGCGAACAAGGCCAAGTGGGCCAACTACGTGGGCGGCCAGTTCCCTGACAACGTCGCGTCGTTCACGATCCTCAGCCCGTCGAGCTTCCGTCTCGCGCTGACCTCGACTGTCAACCCACTGTGGTTCAGTGGCAACGAGCTCTCGCTCGTCACCCCACTGCCCCAGCAGGCATGGGACGTCGAGTCATCCGGGGGAAAGGTGGGCAACTACGACACGACGACTGCGGGCGCCAAGGCCGTGTTCAACTACCTCAACGGTCAGGACAATCACCTCGCCACCTTCGGGACGAACAAGGTCTGGAAGGTCACGGACGGCCCCTTCACCATCGGCTCGTGGACGACGAGCGGCGCTGTGACGCTCGACAAGAGCAGGACCTACGACGGCTCCGACGCAGCGCACCTCTCGTCGGTCCAGCTGCTTCCGTTCGCGTCAGCTGACGCAGAGTTCAACGTGCTGCGCGCGGGAGGACTCGACTACGGCTACGTACCGACCTCGGATCTGTCGCAATCGGGCTACCTGAAGAGCAAGGGCTACACCGTCAAGCCATGGAACGGCTGGGCGATCAACTACGCACCTTACAACTTCAACAATCCGACCCTCGGGGCGACGCTCAAGCAGCTCTACGTCCGCCAGGCGATCCAGATGGCGATCAACCAGCCGGAGATCGCGAAGGCGGTCTGGCAGGGCGAGGCGGCCCCGGTCTACGGTCCCGTGCCTCAGAGCCCGCCGTCCGCGTTCCTCTCCGCGACCCAGAAGAAGAATCCTTACCCGTTCGATCCCGCGAAGGGGAAGAAGCTCCTCGAGTCCCATGGCTGGAGGCCTGACTCGAGTGGGATCATGACCTGCAAGTCGGCGGGGTCCGGGGCCAGCCAGTGCGGCTCCGGTGTGAAGGCCGGTACCGTGCTCGACATGCACACGCTCTCCGAGAGCGGCAGCACGCAGACGACGAACCAGATGGAGGTCATGCAGTCCGAGCTCTCCTCCATCGGGGTCGGCTTCCAGGCGAGCTACGCACCTTTGAACACGGTGCTGTCCGAGACGGCGCAGTGCAAGCCCACCCAGGCGTCGTGCAGCTGGCAGCTGTCGTTCTTCGGCACCCAGGGCAGCTGGTACTTCAGCCCGTCGCCGAACGGCGACCCGTTGTTCGCGACCACCGGCTCGGCGAACTTCGGGAGCTACTCGAACCCGACCGCCGACAAGCTCGCCGTAGCGGCCACGACGTCCGCGAACCCGGCTGCGCTGCGCGCGTGGAGCTCCTATCTCGCCGTGCAGCTCCCGGCGATGTGGCTCCCGCTCCCGGCCTACCAGGTCTCTGCGATCAAGGACACGCTGAAGGGTGTCAGCCAGGACCCGCTCGCGGGCCAGACCATCCAGCGCTGGTACCTCGCCAACGGCTGACGTGTCCGTCCGCGTCCCCCCGGCCCGCTCGGGTCCGGGGGGACGCGGACTCACCGGCGCCTGCGCTCCCATGATCCGCTTCGTCCTACAGCGAGCCGCACAGGCGGTCGTCGTCGTCGTCCTCGTCACTGTAGTCACTTTCCTTCTCCTGCACGCCCTGCCCGGATGACCAGCGCGCGGCATCCTCGGCCTTAAGGCGACGCAGCTGCAGATCGCCCAGTTCGACAAGGCGAACGGGTTCGACGAGCCGCTTCCCCAGCAGTACTGGAGCTACCTCGTCCGCCTGCTGCACGGGAACCTCGGGACCTCCTACAAGCTCAACGAGACCGTGACCTCACTTCTCGTCCAGCGCATCCCGAAGACTCTGCTGCTCACGGGGATGTCGACCGCCGTCGCGCTCGTCGCCGCCGTGCCGCTCGGCGTCTGGCAGGCGTTGCACCGTCACCGGGTCGGCGACCACCTCACGTCCAGCCTCGCGCTGCTCGGCTACGCGACGCCGTCGTTCTTCCTGGCGCTGATCCTCGTGATCGTCTTTGCCGAGAAGTGGACGCTCCTGCCACCCGAAGCGCCTCAGAGCACGTCGCTGGGCTCGTTGCTCGCCCACTTCTCCGGCCTCGTCCTGCCGATCGTGACGGGTGCGGTGACGACCCTGGCAGCCTTCAGCCGCTACGCACGCTCGTCGGTGCTCGACAACCTCGGCGAGGACTACGTCCGCACCGCTCGTGCGAAGGGTGCGAGCGAGCGCCGCGTGGTGTGGTTGCACGTGTTGCGCAACTCGCTCACTTCGCTCGTGGCACTGCTCGGGTACTACTTGCCGGTGCTGTTCGGCGGAGCGGTCGTTGTCGAGTCGATCTACAACTACCCCGGCGTCGGCCTGCTCTTCTGGAACGCCGCGCAGGAGTCCGACTACCCGGTGCTGCTCGGGGTGGTGCTTGTCATCTCCGTCGCGACCGTCGTCGGCTCGCTCGCCGCCGACCTCGCGCAAGCGGCGATCGACCCCCGGGTGCGAGGGGCCCTGCGATGAGCGTGGGACGCGACACCGTCGTCCGGCGATTCCTCCGGCACCGGCTCGGCACCGCGGGTCTCGTGGTCATAGCGCTGCTCTTCGCGTTTTGCTTCCTCGGCCCGCTCGTCTACCACGCAGACCAGACGCAGACGAGCATCCTCGCTGCGAACCCCGCTCCCGGCACTCAGGGCCATCCGCTCGGCACGACGGACGTGGGCTTCGACGAGCTCGGCCGGCTCATGGTAGGTGGCCGGGCCTCGCTCGAGATCGGTCTCGCGGCCGGACTGCTCGCGACCGCCATCGGCACGCTCTGGGGCGCCGTGGCCGGCTACGCCGGAGGGTGGCTCGACGCGGTGATGATGCGTGTCGTCGACACGTGGATAGCGATCCCGGCACTGTTCCTCCTACTCGTTGCCGGGACGATCCTGCGGCCGACGGTCGGTGCGCTCATCGTCGTCATCGGGGTCGTCTCTTGGCTCGTGCCCGCGCGCCTCGTGCGCGCGGAGTCGCTGACCTTGTCCAACCGCGAGTACGTGCTGACGATGAAGGCGCTCGGAGGGAGCGGAGCGAGGGCCATCGGCCGCCACATCGTGCCGAACGCGATAGGCACGGTCGTCCTCAACGCGACCTTCCAGGTGGCCGACGCGATCCTCCTCGTCGCCTACGTCAGCTTCCTCGGCCTCGGCGTGCCGTTCCCCGGGACCGACTGGGGCGGGATGCTGAGCAACGGCATCTCCTACACCTACGACGGCTACTGGTGGATGATCGTCCCGCCGGGGGTAGCGATCGTCCTCGTGGTGTTCGCGTTCAACGTCATCGGCGACGCGCTCCGTGACGCGTTCGAGCTCCGGCTCGAGGGCAGGTGACGACGGTGGAGTCGACGGAGGACGTCGGCGGTGGGGGAGGTCCGATCCGTCCGGTCGCAGGAGACGGGGAGCCCGTGCTCGCCATCTCGAGCCTCACCGTGGACTTCGTCGGTCGTTCGGACGCCGTCCATGCCGTCCGGGGGGTGTCGTTCGCCGTCGAGCGTCACGAGATCGTCGCGGTGGTCGGCGAGTCGGGCTCTGGCAAGAGCGTGACGGCGATGGCAACGATGCGCTTGCTCCCGCGGACGGCGAGGGTGTCGGGATCGGTCCGCCTCTCGGGCACGGACCTCTCCTCGCTCGGTGAGCCCGAGATGCGCGCTGTGCGAGGGGCGCGGATCGGGATGGTGTTCCAGGACCCGATGCGCGCGCTGAATCCGGTGTTCACCGTCGGTTGGCAGGTTGCGGAGGCGGTGAAGCTGCACCAACCGGGACTCGACCGCGCAGAGCTGCGCGACCGTGCGGCGCTGGTGCTGCGACGCGCCGGGATCGCGGACACCGACCGGCGCCTCGGGCAGTATCCGCACGAGCTCTCGGGAGGGCTCCGCCAGCGGGTGATGATCGCGATGGCGGTGGCGAACGAGCCGGAGCTGCTCATCGCGGACGAGGCCACCACGGCGCTCGACGTCACCGTCCAGGCCGAGATTCTCGAGCTGTTCAGGGAGCTGCGCGCACGGACAGGCATGGCGGTGCTCGTAATTACCCACAACATGGGGGTCGTCGCCGACGTCGCCGACCGGGTGGTCGTGATGCGTCAGGGGGAGATCGTCGAGCAGGCCCCCGTCGAGCAGCTCTTCGCCCGTCCCGAGCACGCGTACACCGCCGAGCTGCTCGCGTCGGTGCCCCGGCTCGGACGTCACGAGCGTGGGGAGCGCTTCGGCCCTGCCCCTGCCCCTGCCCCTGCCCCTGCCCCTGCCCCTGCCCCTGCCCCTGCCCCTGCCACC
>DAHXNN010000095.1 GCA_027365385.1 Acidimicrobiaceae bacterium
AGGACGAGCTCGTCGAACACCCGGCCCGCCTGACGGGCGTCGGGACCCTCGATCGTGATCTCGTTGCCCCGCACGTGGATCGCCGTGCCCACGAAGGACCGTTCGACGTGGCGGAGCAACTCGTCACGCTCACCCAGCAGCCCGACCATGAGGTCGTTGCCGGGCACCCGGATCTTCACCTGGCTCGAGGACACGTCTACGGAGCCCACCGTACCAGGAGCCATGTGCGCGGACGCGCCAGCACCTCGGTCGGTCACGCGCCGGTGCTCAACCAGGGGGCCAGGACATAGGGCGCCCCCCGAGCAGGTGCAGGTGCAAATGGCTCACGGTGTTGCCCCCGTCGGTACCGACGTTGAGCACGAGGCGGAAGCCCGAGCTCGCGACGCCTTCGGCCTCGGCGACGCGTCGTCCGACGACGAAGAGCTCGGCCAGGAGGGCAGCGTGCGACGCGTCGAGCGAGAGGGCGTCCGGCACGTGGGAGCGAGGGATGATCAGCACGTGCGTCGGTGCGGCTGGTGCGATGTCCCGGAAGGCGACGACCGCGTCGGTCTCCCAGACGAAGCGGGCGGCACGTGTGCCAGCGACGATATGGCAGAACGGGCAGTCTGCGACCGGCTCGAGGCTTCCTGGGGAGCTCACCGACCGACGGGTCGAGCGGGCTCGGGGTAGAGGTGCTCGAGACTGCCGGGGGCGATGCGGGCCGACTCGACGAACCGCTCCACGTCCGGCTCGCGCAGCCGGATGACCCGCCCGAACTTGTACGCCGGCAGCTCGCCCTCGTCGATGAACCGGTAGAGCGTCCGCAGGTTGACGCCGAGCTGCTGCGACGCTTCTCTCGTGCTCAGCCAGTGGACGGGCTCGCTCATGCCCACGCAGCGTAGCAGGAGACTGGGCGTTTCGTGACGTCTCATGTCATCGTTGGGGGAAGGCTGCCACGCTGCGTAGCAACGGGATCGCCAGGCCCCCCAGGGGCCGGCCGGTGGGGGACCGGTCTGAGGGAGGATCAGCGGGAGGGTCCGGCGATGGTGACGAGCGAAGGTGACGTGGCTCGGGGCACGCGAAGCTGGACGAGGACCTCGTTCGCGAGAAGCCGACCACGCCGGCTCAGCACCACGCGGTCGCCGGTACGCTCGACGAGGTCTTCGAGCTCCTCGAGCGCCGGCAGGGCGCCGGCGGGTACCCCGGCGCGCGTCCGCAGCGCGAGCTCGAGTCGTTCGAGTGCGCGGCGCTCGGGGTCGAGCACCTCCGCGCCGGCCGTCGCGATGCCGTCCGCGCGGGCCGCCGCGATGTAGCGCTCGATCGAGCGGATGTTCCACGACCGTCGACCAGCCTCGTGGCTGTGCGCGGCGCAGCCGAAGCCGCGGTAGTCCTCCTGCCGCCAGCACGCGGTGTTGTGCCGGCACTCGTGACCTGGGCGGGCGAAGTTCGACAGCTCGTACCAGTCGAGGCCCGCGTCCGCGAGGATCGTGTCCAGGATCTCGTAGCGGTCAGCCTGGACGTCGTCGTCGGGGTGCCGCGACGCGTCCCGGGCAAGCGGAGTGCCCGCTTCGACCGTCAGCGCGTATGCGCTGACATGGGGAGGTGACGGCTCGAGGGCCAGCACCGCCTCGAGGGTCTCCTGCCAGTCCCTGTCGCTCTCGCCAGCACCTCCGTAGACGAGGTCCACGTTGAAGCTGCGGAAGCCCGCCTCGCCGATGAGGCCGACAGCGCGCTCGACGGTGCCCGGCACCTGCTGGCGACCAAGGCCCGCGAGCACGTGCGCTCGCATGGACTGCACGCCGAGAGATATGCGATCGACCCCCACGGAGCGGAGCTCTGTGAGGAGCTCCATCGTCGTGGACTCCGGGTTGCACTCGACAGTCACCTCGGCGCCCGGCGCCCGGCGGACCTCGGAGATGAGCTCGGCGAGGAGCATGGGCGGGAGCAGCGACGGCGTGCCCCCTCCGACGAACACGGTCTCAGCCGGGCCAAGGCCGTCGTCGTAGGCACGTGCCATCTCCGCCAGGCACGCGGCGACGTAGTCGACCATCAAGTGGCCTCGGTCGGTCCACGTCGCGAAGGCGCAGTAGTCGCAGCGGTGCGCGCAGAACGGAACGTGGATGTAGACGCCGGTCCCGTGGCCACTCAGCCGCGACGGATCCTCGGGCGACGGATCCAGAGGGAGTGTGCTCAGGGCCGGTACAGCAGCCCCAGCTCGTCGAGGCGCTCCACCATCTCTGTCACGCCGAGGCCGAGTGTGGCGCCGATGACGCGCAGGTCGTCGCCCCGGACGGTGAGAACCTGCCCGTTGAAGTCCTGTCGCTCGACCTGGATGGTCGCGAGGAAGCGCTGGAGTGCGGCCGCCTCGGGGCCCGTACGGTCCTTCAGCTGCGCGAGGTCGATGCGGATCTTGTCGCCACGACCGACGAGCATGCTCGCGGTCGAGCGCACGCCGCCCGCACCGCTCTGCGCGAGCTCCCCGGGGAGCAGCTGGTCCACGGGAACGTCGTACAGGCGCGCGAGCCGTTGCAGGCGCGGGACGGAGATCGCCCTTTCGCCGCGTTCGTAGGCGCCGAGAACCGATGCCTTGAACTCGTGCGCGGAAGCCGCTTCGACCGCCTGGAGCGAGAGTCGCTTCTGGCGGCGGACGATCCGAAGCCGCGCGCCGACGATCGCGGCGTACCCGGTGGGCTCGGCATCGCCGTCACCGTCACCGTCGCCGTCTAGGAGGTTCTCTGACATCGGTGGCTGCCACCCATCTCATGTCCGCGCGTTAGGGCACCATAAGCTACCTCGACAGGAGGTCGGACCTCGGTTTTGCCGCCGGAGCGGCGAGCTCCCACGAGCAGAGTCGTACGCATCAGCGTGCCCGACCTGCGGGTAGCAGGACGGTGCCCGATCGCACAGCCCCGAGGAGAGCTGCCGCGACGAGCGCTGCGGTGTCGGCGCGCAGCACGGACGGCCCGAGATCGACCTGGCCGAGCCCGCACGCGAGCTCGGCCGGGTCCCAGCCGCCCTCCGGGCCGACGAGAACTGCCCGCGTCGCCGGGTCGAGGAACCCGCCACCTGGCTCGGCGACGAGGGACGCGCTCGGCAGGCGCCCGAGCGCGAGCTCGAACGGGACCGGCTCGGCGACCTCTGGGAGGTGAGTTCGTCGGCTCTGAGCACCGGCTTCACGCGCCACTCGGCGTAGCTTGTCTGCCCGGCGCTCCCGTTCCTGCGGGCCGAGTCGGACGACCGTCCGGCGTGTGAGCAGCGGCACGATGTGGTCGACGCCGATCTCGGTGAGCTTCTGCACCGTCCACTCGGGGCGGTCTCCCTTGGTCATCGCGAACGCGACGGTAAGCGGGTGGGAGGGCTGCTCGGCCACCGTCAGGGGACCGACGGGCTCGAGCGTCGCCCCGGTCGCGTGACTGTCGTCCGCGCGCGCGCGGGCCGTTCCCCGTCGCCGGCCGGAACCGCTCTCCGCGTGGACCCGGCACGCGCGCCAGGTTCCGCGGCCGTCGCAGGCGACGACCACCTCGTCGGGTTGGAGCCGGAGCACGCCGAGAAGGTGGTGAGCGTCGTCGGGCGCGGCGACTGGGGCATCGAGGTCGGCAACATAGACCAGCGCAGCGGCGCGGCGCAGCTTCTGGAGCTGCCCGTGCCGCTCCATCGGGGTGTGCTCGGCGGTCCCCCCGCTCAACCGAGGCTCGAGCGGATGCGGGAGAAGAGGCCACCTTCGCCGCTCCCCACTTGCTCACCGCGTGCGCGTGCGAGCTCGCGCAGCAGCCGCTCCTGCTCCTTGTCGAGCGACGTCGGCGTGTCGACGACGATCTCGACGTGCAGGTCCCCGCGCCCTCGCCCGCGCACGTGGGGGACACCACGGCCCCGGATCTTCACGACCTTGCCCGTCTGGGTGCCGGGCGACACCTCGATCGTCTCCGTGCCGTCGAGTGTCTCGATGTCGAGCGCCGCCCCTAGGGCCGCCTGGGTGAACGCGGCGTGCAGCTGCGTGACGAGGTCCGTGCCCGAGCGGACGAAGCGCTCGTGGGGGGCCACGCGGAGATGCACGTAGAGGTCGCCGGGCACCCCGCCGCGAGGTGGCGGCGAGCCGGCTCCGGAGACGCGTAGCGTCGTCCCCTCGTCCACACCCGGCGGGATCTGCACGGTCTGGGAGCGGTCCTCCTGCCGACGCCCTTCGCCGCGGCACTCCGGGCAGGGTGACGTCACGACCTCGCCGTAGCCCCGACACCGGGTGCACGTGACAGTCTGGACGACCTGTCCGAGGATGGACTGGCGCACCCGACGCGCCTGCCCGCTACCTCCGCACTCCGGGCAGCTGGTGGGTGTGGTACCCGGTCGTGCGCCCGATCCCGAGCACGCCGTGCAGGTCACCTGGCCACGCCAGGCGACCTTGCGCTCGACTCCGAACACCGCCTCCTCGAAGCGGAGGTCGAGCACGATCTCGACGTCCTCGCCACGTCGCGGGCCAGCCTGGCGGCCACCTCCGAAGCCCCCGCCGCCGAAGAACGCGTCGAAGAGATCCCCGAGGCCGCCACCGAAGACGTCGCCGCCGCCTCCTCCACCCGAGCCGCGCATGCCCTCGGGGCCGAAGGTGTCGTAGCGACGACGGCGCTCGGGATCGCGCAGGGTCTCGTACGCGAGGCTGACCTCTTTGAAGCGAGCCTCCGATTCCGGGTCGCCGCCGTTGGCGTCGGGATGCAAGGTGCGGGCGAGCTGCCTATAGGCGCGCTTGATCTCGTCGTCGGAGGCGTTGCGGCCGACGCCTAGCAGGTCGTAGTAGTCCGTTGCCATGCCGATCCTCCTCGGTCAGCCGCTCGACAGCTGACGGCCGAGCCGTTGGCTCACGACGGCGACGGCCGCGAGCGCCTGGGGGTAGTTCATCCGGGTCGGTCCGAGCACGCCGATGGTACCGACGACCTCGTTGTCGACCTCGTAGGGTGCGACGACGATCGAGCACTCTGCGAGCGAGTCGACCCGGTTCTCAGCGCCGATCGAGACGGACTGCCCGGTCGACAGGACGTCGCGCAGGAGCGAGACGACGACGAAGGACTGCTCGAGGATGGAGAGCACCTCGCGGACCTGGTCGACTGCTGCGAACTGCTGTGCCATGCGGGCCGCCCCGCCGACGTACACGTCGTCGGCGTCCGATGTCGGGGCAGATCGCTCGTCCTCGGTGAGCGCGCTGCAGCAGCTCGAGACGACCGCGTCGGCATCGGGTCGGCCCGAGGTGGCGGGACGGCCGACGCGACCGAGTGTCTGGCCGCACAGATGCTCGGCGAGGAGCTGGTTGGCCTGCGCAAGCGTCTCGTCCGTCGTCGACTCGTCGATGTCGACGGCGTGCTTCTCGACGCCGCCGTTCGAGAGCACGGCGACGTGGAGCACGACGCGTGGGGCGAGTCGCGTGAGAAGCGACGACCGGATCGTCAGGATCTCGTGTGTCGGTGCGACCACGACGGCAGCGTGGTCCGTCAGTCGCGAGAGCAGCTGGGAGGTGTCGCGGAGCATCCGTTCGAGCTCACCGTGCGCCCGGGCGAAGAAGTCGCTCACCTGCTCGGTGCTTGCCGGGTCGAGGAGGGGCTCGTCCGTCAGGTGGTCTACGAAGAACCTGTAGCCCTTGTCGGTGGGGATGCGCCCCGCGCTCGTGTGCGGGTGGGTCAGGTACCCCTCGCGCTCGAGCGCTGCCATGTCGGCGCGCACCGTGGCGGGGGAGACGCCGATCGTGGGGTCGGTCACGACGTGCGACGAGCCGACCGGCTGGGCCGTCTCGATGTGCTCGGTCACGACCTTGCGCAGGATGGCAGACTTTCTCGCGTCCAGCATGGACCTTCCCGACCTCTACGTCGCGTCGTACGGCTCTGCCCGGCGAGCGAGCAGGACCCGGATGGCCGGGACCGTGTTGGCACTCGATTCTACCGAGTGCTGGTCGAGGCGCAGTGCCGAGAGAGCGGCGGGCTCGGCGCGCAGGAGGGGCCTCGTCCCGTAGCGCTGGTAGGCGCGCAGGACGCTCCAGACCTCCGCCACGTGCACCCAGGTCAGCAGCTCGGGATCGTCGGCGCTGTGGTGGCGGCCGTCGGGGGCGGCCGAGCGGGTCCTCCCGGTACCTGGAATGCTCGTCGACGCCGGCGGCCGCAAGCGGGTCGACGAGGAGATCCGTGCGCAGTGCGCAGCGCACGTCACCAGCGCCGCGCTCAGTCGTCGAGCCGCAGTGCCGAGACGAAGGCCTCCTGCGGTATCTCGACGCGCCCGATCGACTTCATCCGCTTCTTCCCGGCCTTCTGCTTCTCGAGAAGCTTGTTCTTGCGCGTGATGTCACCTCCGTAGCACTTGGCGAGGACGTCCTTGCGCTTGGCCTTGACCGTCTCGCGCGCTATGAACCGGCCTCCGATCGCGGCCTGGATCGGCACGTCGAAGAGCTGACGGGGGATCAGCTCGCGCAGCTTCTGCGCCATCTTGCGCCCGTACTCCTCGGCCTTCGAGCGGTGAAGGATGGCCGAGAAGGCGTCGACCGGCTGACCGTTCAGCAGGATGTCGACCTTGACGAGGTTCGACACCTCGAGGCCCGCCGCCTCGTAGTCCAAGCTCGCGTAGCCCTTTGTGCGGCTCTTCAGCTGGTCGAAGAAGTCGACGACGACCTCCGCGAGAGGGAGTGTGTAGACGAGCTCGAGCCGCTCGGTCGACAGGTACTGCATGCGCTCCAGGCGACCACGGCGGACTTGACACAGCTCCATCACCGTGCCGGTGTACTCCGCCGGCGTGAGGATCGTGACCCGCAGGAGCGGCTCCTCGATCTCCGCGATCGTCTGCTGGGCGGGCATCGACGCGGGGTTGTCGACGAGCTCGACGCTCCCGTTGGTCAGGTGGGCGACGTAGGCGACCGACGGTGCGGTCGCGATCAGCGATAGGTCGAACTCCCGCTCCAAGCGCTCACGCACGATCTCCATGTGGAGCAGTCCGAGGAAGCCGCAGCGGAAGCCGAAGCCGAGCGCGGCCGAGGTCTCGGGCTGGTACGTCACGCTCGCGTCGTTGAGCTGGAGCTTCTCGAGGGAGTCGCGCAGGTCCGGGAACTCGTCGCCGTCGACCGGGTACAGGCCGCAGAACACCATCGGCTTCGGGTGCAAATAGCCGGGGAGAGGCTCGGACGCGGGTCGGGCGGCGTCGGTGACCGTCTCGCCGGAGCGGGCCTCTCCAACGTTGCGCACGCCGGCGACCAGATAGCCGACCTCGCCTGGACCGAGCTCGTCGACGGCGGTCGGCACGGGCAGGCGCACCCCGACCTCCTCGACGTCGTGGGTCGAGCTCGCCTGGAAGAAGCGGACGCGGGCGCCGGACCGCAGCGTCCCGTCTACGACGCGGATCGCACTTACCACCCCGCGGTACTGGTCGTAGTAGGAGTCGAAGATGAGTGCCCGCAGAGCTGCGTCAGGGTCGCCCGTGGGCGGCGGGATGCGCTCGACGACGGCGTCGAGGAGCTCGCCCACGCCCTCGCCCGTCTTCGCGGAGATGCGGAGCACGCGGTCGCCGTCGAGCCCGAGCACCCGTTCGATCTCCCCGGCGTAGCGGTCGGGATCTGCGGCAGGCAAGTCGATCTTGTTGAGCGCGGCGACGATCTCGAGGTTGCTCTCGAGCGCGAGGTAGCAGTTCGCGAGCGTCTGTGCCTCTATCCCCTGTGAGGCGTCGACCAGGAGGACGACGCCCTCGCAGGCTGCGAGGCTCCGGCTCACCTCGTAGCCGAAATCGACGTGACCGGGCGTATCGATGAGGTGCAGGATGCTGTCTCGCCAGTGGACCCGGACGTTCTGGGCTTTGATCGTGATGCCGCGCTCGCGCTCGATGTCCATCGAGTCGAGGTACTGCTCGCGCATGTCCCGGGCGTCGACCGCTCCGGTGATCTCGAGGATGCGGTCGGAGAGTGTCGACTTGCCGTGGTCGACGTGGCTGATTATGGAGAAGTTGCGGATCCTCGCGGGGTCGGCCACGTCGACCATCGTGCCACCTCGCGCGCCGGGTGCTGCTCCGGTAGAGCTGCTGCTAGCATCCTTCACTCGTCGTCGAGCGCCTCGAAGGAACCCTGAATGGCGAACATAAAGAGTCAGATCAAGCGCATCAAGCAAAATGAGGTCCGTCGGGAGCGCAACAAGGCCGTGCGCTCCGAGCTGCGGACGCGTACGAAGGGTGCCCTTGCTGCGGTGACCGCGTCCTCGGACGACGCCGAGACGAAAGTCGTGGCCGCCATCCGCAGGATCGACAAGGCGGCAGCGAAGGGGATCATCCACCCCAACCAGGCAGCCCGCCGGAAGTCGCGGCTCATGCGCCACGCCAACGAGGCACACTCGCCCGTAGGAGCCTGATCGACGCCCTTCTCCGGCTGGATTCCCCGGCACCAGGTGCCGATCCGGCCGCGGCTACGGTGCGACGATCGGGAGCTTGAGGGGCGGTGTCCCCCCGTCGAGCGCTGCGAGCATCGCCGTCGAGCCACCCTCCTGGCCCAGTGCCCACGCGCCGACTCCGCCGATGTGCAGCTCGGATGCCAACGAAGCTTTCAGCGCGAGCGACACGGGGTCGTCGTACCAGGTCTCGTGCCAGTGCCCGTCTGTCCGGAACGTCGTGTAGGGCGTGTACGACGAGCCATCCCACTGGGCCGGGCGTCCGGCTGCGGCGATGGAGGCGTAGGTCACCGCCGTCGGGCTCGTAAGAGCGACCGCTCCGGGAGCGCGCGAGGTCGTCGTGAAGTCGTAGCCGTAGAACGGGAGCGCCAGGACGAGCTTTGCCGCGGGTACGACCTTCACGTAGTCCAGAAGCGCGCCCACGTCGGACAAGCCGAGCGTCGGGCTCGCGAGCGGCGAGTTCGCCGAGGCGGCTCCGGGGTCGACCATGTCGTAGGCCATGACGAGGATCGTGTCGACGACCTTCGCGATCTTCGCGACGTCGAAGAAGTCCTGGCCGGACGCGGCAGATTCCGGATAGGCGTCGAGGGCGACCTGGCCCGTCGGGTCCGTCCGACGAAAGGCTCGCGCGAGGTAGCCGACGAATCGGACGAATCCGGCACGGTTTCTCGTGGCGCGCCCCTCGATGTCGAGATCGATCCCGTCGAGATGGTGCGCGACGACGAGCGACGCGAGCTGTCCGCCGAGGAGCGCTCCCGTCGGGGCAGGAGACCGGGCGAGGTCGTCGACGACAGCGGGATCGGTCGTCGACACGGTGAGGAGGACCCTGTCGCCGGCGTGGTGTGCACGCGCGACGAAGGACGTGAAGCTGGGCGCTTGGAGATCCGCCCAGCCGTTGCCGGCGTGCACGATCCCGCCGCTCGCTCCCACCTCGGGGCCGTAGTAGGCGAGCACGCTCGTGTCAGTGAAATCCGCAGCGTCGAGGCTGCCGAGCTCCCAGTAGGGGACGAAGCCGTAGACCGTGTGGCGCGGGAGCGGAGTCGGGAACAGCTGCGAGGGCGTCGCCGGAGCCGGAGCGCTCGTCGCGGTCGGGAGCGTCACCGCGACGCGACGTGCCGCGAGGTCGACGGCGCGAGTCTGGGCGACGAGCAGCCGGTGCCTTGCCGCCGCGGCTCGTGCGGCTGCTGCAGCGGCTCGTTCCGCGGCCAGCTCGGCGGGGCTCGGCCCGAATGCCCCGGTGCTGGCTGCTACTCCAAGTCCGGCTCCGACCAGGAGCGCGGCTCCGCCCGCGAGGCGCGCGAGGCGCTTGGTCGACCACATCCCGGCTGCAGCGTAACCGTGGATCGTCATCGTCACGTGGAGCGCTGGCTACGCTTCAGGGCGCGGCGAGGAGGATCCGCTGCTCGGCCGGCTCGATCCGGGCGGTCGGGGACCTGCCGGGAGGAGCACAATGCGCATCGTCGTCGACTTCGACCGCTGCCAGAGCAACGCCGTGTGCATGGGTGTCGCGCCCGAGCTGTTCGAGGTGCGCGACGACGGCTATCTGTACGTGCTCGACGAGACACCGGGCGAGGACCGGCGTCCTGCCGCCGAGGAGGCGGCCGCGTCCTGCCCGACACAGGCGATCAGCCTCGTCGACGAGTGACTCCAGCTGGCGGGGTGCCCCGCGTCCGGTTCGCTCCGTCGCCGACGGGCTACTTCCACGTCGGAGGCGCGCGTACCGCGCTGTACAACTGGCTCTTCGTCCGGCGGCTCGGGGGGTCGTTCGTCCTGAGGATCGAGGACACGGACCGGGAGCGCAGCGACGAGGCGTGGACTGCCGGGATCTTGTCCTCGCTCGAGTGGATCGGCGTCGACTGGGACGAGGGTCCCTACCGCCAGTCCGAGCGTCGGGCGCTCTACGCGGAGGCGTCGGACCGCCTCTACGGTGCCGGGCGTCTGTACGCGTGCGACTGCACCCGTGCCGACCTCGAGGCGCGCCACCCGGGCAACCCGACTCCCGGCTACGACGGGCACTGCCGTGACCGGGGCCTCGAGCGCGGTCCGGGCAGGGCTCTACGTTTCCGGACATCCGACGAGGGCGTCACGGTCGTCCACGACGTCGTGCGCGGCGACGTCGAGTTCGCGAACGCGTCGATCGAGGACTTCGTCGTGGTCAAGTCGAACGGTGACCCGCTGTTCGTCCTCGCGGTGGTCGTCGACGACCTCGACATGCGCATCAGCCACGTCATCCGGGCCGAGGAGCACCTCCCGACGACACCGAAGGCGGTGATGCTCTGGGATGCCCTCGGCGACGAGCCGCCACCGATCTTCGCCCACCTGCCCGTGCTCGTGAACGACAAGCGGCAGAAGCTGTCGAAGCGTCGCGACCGCGTCGCGGTGGAGGACTACCGGGCGCTCGGCTACCTCCCGGAAGCCATGCGCAACTACCTGGCGCTTCTCGGGTGGTCGCCCGCCGACGGGCGGGAGCTGCTGAGCCTCGCAGAGCTCGTCGAGGAGTTTCGGCTCGAGGACGTCAACCTCTCGCCGGCCTTCTTCGACGAGAAGCGCCTCCAGCACTTCAACGGGCTTTACCTGCGGTCCCTCAAACCCGCCGAGCTGGTCGAGCGAGCAGCCCCCTTTCTCTCTCCACCGGTCGCGCCGTGGCCCGAGGACGCCTTCGACCAGACGGAGTTCGACGTGCTAGCGCCACTCGTCCAGGAGCGCGTTGCCACACTCGGCGAGGTGCCGGCGATGGTGGAGTTCCTGTTCGCGTCGCCATTCGCTCCGGACGAGCAGGCGTTTGAGAAGGCGGTCGTGGGCGACGAGGGAGCAAGGAGGCTGCTCGAGTCCGCCCGCGACGCGTTCGCGTCGTGCGGATGGGACGCGGTGGAGCTCAAGGACGCCCTCTCCGCCGTGGCCGACGCAGCCGGCCGAAAGCTCGCGAAGGCCCAGGCCCCGGTACGTGTCGCGACGATGGGGCGTCCTGTCGGCCTTCCCCTTTTCGAGTCCCTCACGGTCCTCGGACGCGAGAGGGCCGTCGAGCGGATCGAGGCGGCCCTCGCCCGCCTCGGAGCCGGCTGAGCGACCGGCTCGTCGTCGTGTTCCTCTTCGCTCCGATTCGCTGGGCCTTCAAGCTCGTCTACTTCGCCGTGCTCGCCGCGATCGTCTACGTCGTCGTGAGTGGCTACCAGGTCGTCTCGGCGTCCCACCTTCCGACGTCGGCGACGGCGGTCCCACGAGCGCAGGCGATCGTCGTGCTCGGAGCGCCGGCCGTCGGGACGGCGCCGGGACCGGACTACCTGGCACGCCTCGAGCAGGCGCTTGCCCTCTACCGGGCACACGAGGCTTCGGAGGTCGTCGTGACCGGGTCGCCTGCCCTTGCCGGCAGTTCGGGAGAGGTGGCCGTCGGGGAGAGCTGGCTCGCCGGTTCGGGTGTCGCGCGATCCAACCTTTCGAGCGTCGTCGCGGACGACGCGGCGTCGGCTCTCGTGCAGGTCGCAGCGGTCCTCCCGGCGCGCTCGACCGTCATCGTCGTGACCGATGCGATCGATGCGCTATGGACGACGGGAGCAGGCTCCAAAGCCGGCCTCGTCGTGCACGTGTCACCCGCGGTGGGCTCGGAGAAGGCCTTCTACCTGGAGCTCGACCAGCTCTGGCGCCAGGCGACGGGAGTGGCCGTCGGGCGGCTCATCGGTTACGTCAACACGCCGTGGGCTGCCGGCTGAGGTACGGGGGTCGCACGACAGGCGTTGCTGCGGAGCCCGACGGGCCACCGGTGGGCGTGCTGTTAAGATCCCCTGGCACCCATTCGGGGGTGGTGTAATCGGCAACACAACAGGTTCTGGCCCTGTCATTGGGGGTTCGAGTCCTCCCCCCCGAGCGATACGTCCCGCCGCCCTCGTGGCCGGCGGGACGTTCCGGTTACCGGGACAGTCCCGGCTGCCATTGGCGGCTCGCACGGTCGAGGAACGACTGTGCGTCCGCTACTATCCGGAGCCGTCCAGCACGGCTCTGACCGTGTAGGACGCAGCACGGCCCCATCGTCTAGAGGCCTAGGACACCACCCTCTCAAGGTGGAGGCACGGGTTCGAATCCCGTTGGGGCTGCCAGGTATACTCGCAGGTCACGGGCTGTTTGTGCCCCCGTGACACCCCGCGTCATGGGCCTGTTTGCCACAAATCTTGCCACAAGGTGCCACGGTGCCAGCTGGTGCGCCGGTGCAAGATCGGCCCCGCGCGCTCGACGGTGCGCTCCCTCGGTGACAGACCAGCGGCGTGCCCTGCGAGG